>CANREE010000001.1 GCA_947629545.1 uncultured Lachnospiraceae bacterium
GCGGGGGAATGGATCGTTTTTATGCTGCTTTCCCTGTATTTATCCGTGGGATCTATCAGGCAGGGAATATGGGACCGACGCCTGAAACCGGATGTGTCGTCGAACGTCGTCTATTCTCTGATAACCGCGTTTGCTATGGGAATCCTGGGCTTCGTTCGTACAGTCAGACGATTCCCGGACAAGATATTAGGTTCCATGGCTGCCGGAATCGTATATGCGCTCATGGCATTCGTCGTCTGTTTTGTGTTAATGCAGTTATTTGCCAGCCAGTTTAAGAGGAAACAGTCTAAACTGGAAGAAGAACCGTCGGAGGGTGGGGAAAATGATAAAGCAGATGTTTTATGATGAATATCGTACGGTCAAATTTGACATTTTTTCGGCAATACGGTATAATTAATTCGAGTGGAGGAGCTGGAGTTGATGGCGTAATTTGACGATACAGAATGGCAGAGAGTGTTGTGCCTGAAACGTTGGCGTTTTTGATAAAATGCAAAAATGCCAACGTTTTTTGAAATCATCATCAGAGTATAGCATCCGCTTTAACAGCAAAAAGAAAGAAGCAAAATCAGATTTGAAGGAGGAGAACCATATGGCTGACAGAAAAAACACAGGAGTCTTGAAATGCGCGATTCTTACCATGTCGTTTGTTCAGATGGGAACCAATGGGATCGCGCCGATTCTTGCGCAGATCGCCGCTGAATTTCCGTCGGCGTCGTCGTCCGCGATCCAGTTTCTGATGACGTTTCCAAGTATTTTCTGTGTGATATTTACGATGCTTGCCGCGCTGCTGTCAAACCGGCTGCCGAAGAGGATCCTTGCCCTGGCCGGTCTGTCCATTGTAGCGGCGGGCGGCATTCTGGCATGTCTTTTCCACGGAAGCCTTGCGATCTTATTTGTGTGGGCCGCGTTTCTGGGCATAGGTATCGGGATGACAGCCCCGATCGCGCCTTCGCTGATCAATGAACTGTTCAGCGGTGCAGAACGGCAGACGCTTTTGGGACTGCAGAACAGCGCGGCTAATGTCGGAAGCATGCTTATGACGTTTCTGGGAGGCTTTCTCGCCGCTGCGGGCTGGAATTTCGGATATCTGGTTTATCTTCTGGTAATCCCGGGAATTCTTTTCACGCTGAAGGGGGTTCCCGCCCGGACGGTATCCGCGAAAGACGCCGGAGAGGTCCGGCGTCCTCCGTTCCGACTTGTGATCCTTCCGGAGATGCTGATCGCGTTTGTATTTCTGATGCTGTTCAGCTCCGGTCCGGCAAATCTCTCCATGCTGGTAGAAGAGAGAGCGCTGGGCGGGACTGCGGTGTCCGGCGTCATGTCCACCCTGTTTTTGCTGGGCGGCACGATAGCCGGTATCCTGTATGGCAGGATAGCTGGAAAGCTTGGCGAGAAAACCATTCCGCTGGGCGGAATTCTGCTGGCCGTCGGCGCGCTGCTCATCAGCGCGGCGGGAAATGTCTTTGTACTTTCGGCGGGATGCCTCATCGCGGGTTCGTCCATCAGTCTGGTAATGCCCAGCTGTATGGGCGCGGCTTCCAGGCTTCCGGGGTATGAGACGCTTTCGAGCGCTATGATCCTCAGCAGCTCCAATGTCGGGGTTTTCATCATGCCGCTTCTGACCTCCGTGACCGCTGTGATAACCGGAAGCGGGGCGACTTCTTATCGTTTCGTGGCGGTCGCTTTGATTGCCGCCGTACTTGCGGTCATAACTGCGTTGCCGCGGCGAAAAGCTTGCTGAGATGTGAAGGGTCTGGGAAATAAATTCATTTTTTTCGGGGAGAATAGAGGAAAATCGGGAGATATTGGCATGGTCTACTATGATAACAATGGAATTGTAATTCGGGATCTGCGGCAGAGCGACGCCCAGATCATTACAGATGAAGAAATCGCGCAGGGCTGGGATGCGGCAATCGATAAATACGAAATGAGACTGAGACACCAGGCCGAGGGCAAAGCGGTCGCATTGGCTGCCGAATGGAACGGCAGTATCGCCGGATACATTAACGTTTATCCCGATGCCAAAAGCGGCGCGTTTGCGAATCGGGGCTATGCAGAGATCGTTGACTTCGGCGTTCTGGAGAAATACAGGCGCAGAGGAATCGGCAGCAGGCTCATGGATGTTGCGGAGCAGATCGCATTTTCTTATTCGGACGTGGTATACCTCGGAGTGGGGCTGCACAGCGGATACGGAAGCGCCCAGCGGATGTATGTCAAGCGCGGATACATTCCGGACGGGAGCGGCGTCTGGTATAAAGATCAGATCTGCGAGCCGTATCGTGACTGCTGTAATGACGATGATCTGGTATTATATTTATCGAAACACAGAAAGTAAAATCCTGTTGTATGGAGACCGGAAATGAATGCTATCAAGCTGCGCCGGCCGAAAGCCAATCCGAAAGTGGATGCCAAAAGGAAGCCGGGCATTCTCTGGCGGCCGGAGCTGGCGCGGATTGATGGTATACGGTGGCCACAGGTGTGACGACATTATGGCACAGTGAAGAAACAAAGTAAGGGTGCCGGCAGGAATAAAACTGTTGCAAGGCATCCGCCTGTTGGAGTATAATAAACCCTATAAAAACGAGATCGTGCATTCTCAGATGCCTGGTTCCTGAACTTTCACAAAAAGGAGGTAAGCAGATATGAAAACAGAGGCGAAGTATCAGATCGATACGGCCGAGAACCGTTCATTTTTAAAGGAGGTCGGGGAAGGAATCCTGAAGTTCGGAAGGAAGTTCCCTTCTCCCGGAGGCTCGTCTTACTATCTGGGCGATGATGGCACTCCCTGGGTGGATAGGCCCAGAGAGACCTGGATCACCTCCCGCATGGTTCATGTGTACAGCATTGGGCATATGTTGGGATTCGAAGGCAGCGGTGCGCTGGCGGATGCCGGGCTTAAGGGGCTTACAGGCGAGCTGCATGATGGTGTAAATGGAGGATGGTATGCGGGACTGACCGAGGATGGCGCGTATTTGCCGACCAAGCAGTGTTATGCCCATGCGTTTGTGATCCTGGCGGCGACTTCCGCGCTTCTGGCGGGGCGGGAAGGCGCAGAGAGCCTGCTGGAGGATGCCTGCAGGCTGTACGATGAGAAATTCTGGAATGAGGACGAGGGACTGTCCTGTGACACATGGAATACCGAATTTACCGAGTTGGATACGTACCGTGGGCTGAACGCCAATATGCATACAGTGGAGGCGTTTCTGGCGGCGGCCGATGCCCTGAAGGACGAGAAATACCGGGTCCGTGCCGGACGGATCATCGACCATGTGCTTGTCTGGGCGCAGGAGAATGACTGGCGGCTGCCGGAGCATTTCTCCAGCGATTGGGTGGCGGATCTGCAGTGTAATAAGGAGAGGCCGGACGACCCGTTTAAACCCTATGGCGCGACGCCTGGGCATGGAATCGAATGGGCGAGACTGATCGTTCAGTGGGCAATTTCCACATATGGTACGGATTACGAAAAGAGCGGGAAATATCTGGATACGGCGAAGAACCTGTACCGTCGGGCCGTCTCGGACGCCTGGAACTGCGACGGGGCGCCGGGGATCGTGTATACGACGGACTGGAAGGGGAAGGCCGTGGTCCATGACAGGATGCATTGGACGCTGGCGGAGGCCATCAATTCTTCGGCGGTTCTGTACCGGCTGACCAAAGAGGAGGAATATGCACGGGATTATGCAGCGTTCATGGAATATCTGGATACCGTGGTGTTAGATCATGTCTGTGGTTCCTGGTTCCATCAGCTGGATGAGAAGAACCGTCTGAAAGGTACGGTGTGGCCCGGCAAGTCGGATCTGTATCACGCATTTCAGGCGACGTTGATTCCGTATAATGAGCGGATCGGTGTGTCGATCGCGCCGGCTGTGAAGGAGGCCGCAGGATATAAGAATATGTGAAGTTGACCGGCCGGAGAATTATTTTCCGGCCTTTTTCATAGATTGGTATTGAAAATGATTTTGTGGGAGCGCCATGCAGGATCAGAAGATGGAGACCATCCTGAGTCTGGCACTGTCGGCTGCGGCGGAAGAACGTGCCGCGTCGCCGTCGCTGACGGCAGGTTACAACGGCAAGGAGCGAACCTGGGAGTTGATCGTAAGGCATTTCGGACCGCTTGCGGGCATGCTGGAAGAGCTGAACGGTGGCGGCTCGAAGGAAACAGGATCGGCCGGGCCTGCGAAGGTGGAGGAACTTCTGGATAATTATGCGATCCTGACTGTGCCGGAATCCCAGGTGATGGCGGCCGCGGCGTATCCGCAGATTGTGTATGTGGAAATGCCGAAACGGCTGTATTTTGCTGTGAATCAGGTGCGGTCAGCGTCCTGTATCCCCGCAGGACAGGCGGTTGGGACAGGGAGCGTTTACGGACCGGCGCTGACCGGCCGGGGCGTGTTGGTGGCGGTTCTGGATTCCGGTATTGATTATTTCCATGAGGATTTCCGCAACGAAGACGGAAGCACGCGGATCGCGCTTTTGTGGGACCAGACGCTCGGAAAAATATTTACAAAAGAAATGATCAATGAAGCCCTGGCGGCAGGGAACCGTCAGGACGCCGGGCTGTATGTACCGTCAGAGGACGGCAGCGGGCATGGAACAGCGGTGGCGGGGATTGCCGCAGGCAATGGCCGGGAGAGCGGGGGTCGGTATCGCGGCATAGCTTATGAGAGCGAACTTCTGGTGGTGAAGCTGGGGACGGCGGATCCGCTGGGTTTTCCGCGGACCACCCAGCTGATGCGGGGGCTGGACTTTGCAGTCCGTTATGCGGCGGCCGTTGGAAAGCCTTTGGCTGTAAATCTCAGTTTCGGAAATACTTACGGTTCCCATGACGGTACCGGTCTTCTGGAGACATATATCAACAGCGCCGCCTTGTATGGGCGTACATCTATCATAATCGGAACCGGTAATGAAGCTGCGCGCGGCGGGCATATTTCCGGTGTGCTTACAGGTCACGGGCCCGTGGAAATAGAACTGACGGTTTCTGATTACGAAACCGGGTTGAATGTTCAGTTATGGAAGCATTATGCAGATGAGTTCGGCATCATGCTGATCGCTCCGGACGGCCGCCGGCTGGGGCCGCTGCCTCCTGTGATCGGGCCGCAGACGCTGGAATACGGGGGTACGAGGATCCTGATATATTACGGTGAGCCAAGTCCTTACAGCGCGGCGCAGGAGATTTACTTTGATTTCCTGCCGCGGGGCGGGGATTATATGGCGGCTGGCATCTGGAAATTCCGCCTGATACCGGAAAGGATCGTATGGGGGCGGTATGACCTGTGGCTGCCGCCGTCGTCGGTCCTGAATCAGGCGACCCGTTTTCTGGGCGCGACGCCGGATACGACACTGACGATTCCCTCGACGGCGCGGGCCGCGATCTCCGTCGGGGCCTATGACAGCGCTTATCAGTCTTACGCTGATTTCTCCGGTCGGGGATTTACCCGGACAAATGAACAGGTGAAGCCTGAACTGGCGGCACCGGGCGTGAACCTGACGGCCCCGCGGGCCGGCGGAGGCTATGCGAAGGTGACCGGGACGTCCTTTGCCGCACCGGTTGTCAGCGGCAGTGCGGCCCTTCTGATGCAGTGGGGGATCATTGACGGCAATGATCCGTATCTCTACGGCGAGAAACTGAAAGCCTTCCTGATCCGCGGCGCCAGACATCTGCCCGGCTATGATTTCTGGCCGAATCCGCAGTTGGGCTGGGGCGTGCTGTGTGTGCAGGACAGTCTGCCCCGTTAGGAGGACTTCCCAAACAGAACAAACGTTCGAAAACGGTTGCATTTTCCGAAAATCTGTGTTATCCTAAAAATATTCGTACAGGCAGCAGGCGGGAACATGACAGGATAAGAGAAGCGTAGTGTGAAAGGGGGCGGCGGCCATGTCGGAGCGGGCGCATCAGGTTCATCCGTTCGGGCCGGTCTGCGATGGACATTCGAAGATTTTGATCCTTGGTTCTTTCCCTTCCGTGAAGTCCCGTGAGAACGGCTTTTTCTATGGTCATCCGCAGAACCGTTTCTGGAGGGTGCTGGCGGCAATAACAGGAAAGGCGGTTCCCGGGACGGTGGAAGAGAAGAGGGCGTTTCTTCTGGACGTCCATATCGCGGTGTGGGACGTGATCGCCTCCTGTGATATCGCCGGATCCAGCGATGCCAGTATCACAGACGTGGTTCCCACGGATATCCGGCGCGTTCTTGCGGCGAGTCCTGTTGAGCGGATTTATGCGAATGGTACGACGGCGAAGCGGCTGTACGATACTTATCAGCGCGCACAATGCGGAAGGGAATGTATTCTGCTGCCGTCTACCAGTCCGGCCAATGCCGCCTGGACCTTTGAACGGCTGACTGCGCGCTGGGCCGAACTGCTTGACTACGACGCCCTTTTTGAGGGTCGTGATCCGAAGACACCTTAATTGCATACCGCAGAGATTTTTACATTTTCCCAAGGAAATAGATGCGTCATAGAGAATTATATGGTATAATCTCGGTAGAGATTATACCGCGCCGGTTCGGAGTCCGAACGAAGTGAGGACAAAACACCGGACTGAACCGTGCGCATCCCCCGGAGGGAACATGTCCGGAGGACATGGTATAATCTCAACAGAGATTATACCCGCGCCGGTTCGGAGTCCGAACGAAGTGAGGACAAAACACCGGACCGAACCGTGCGCATCCCCCGGAGGGAGCATGTCCGAAGGACATGATATAATATCGAGGAAAGCACTGATGGCGCTTGCGCCGATCGGTGTTCGACGAGTATCGCCGTCGAGACGGGTAATGCGCCGCTTTAATGTCCGATATGCGCATATGTCTGTCGTAAAATGATGAGGTGGAAAATATACATAGAACAGGGGGCGTTCTGATGCTGGTCAGGGAAATGCTGGAAGAGATGGAAGCGGAAACCTTAAGCCCTTACGCTGCCTTAAGCCGCAATACCAGGGGAAGGGACAAGCCGGAGCAGTTGTGCGATATGCGTCCGGAGTACCAGAGGGATCGCGATCGGATCCTGCACTGTAAGTCCTTTCGCAGGCTGAAGCATAAGACGCAGGTGTTTCTGGCGCCGGAAGGCGATCATTACCGGACGCGTCTGACCCATACACTGGAGGTATCGCAGATTGCCAGAACGATCGCCAAAGCCCTCCGATTGAATGAAAGCCTGACAGAGGCCATTGCCCTCGGTCACGATCTGGGACATACACCGTTTGGGCATTCCGGCGAGTATGTGCTGAATCGGATCTGCGAAGACGGCTTTGTTCACGCGGTTCAGAGCGTCCGTGTCGTGGAAGTGCTGGAGAAGGATGGGCAGGGCCTGAACCTGACGAAGGAAGTGAGGGACGGCATTCTGAACCATCGCACATCGGGCAGACCGGAGACGCTGGAGGGGTGTATTGTGCGCCTTTCCGACAAGATCGCCTACATTAACCATGATATTGACGATGCGATCCGCGCGAGGCTTTTTACTGAGAGGGATCTTCCGGCAGCGTACACGGAGGTTCTCGGCTCCAGTGTGCGGGATCGTCTGAATAATATGATCCATGACGTGATCATCCAGAGTATGGACAGGCCGGAGATTCGGATGTCGCCGGATATGGAGAAGGCGATGGCCGGTCTGCGCGTCTGGATGTTCGAGAATGTCTACAGCGGCAGCGCAGCCAAAAGCGAGGAGAAGAAGGCGCAGCAGCTGGTTGAGACATTGTATCGGTACTATATCGACCATGAAGAGGAATTGCCGAAGGAGTACCGGCGGCTGATGCGTGAGTGCGGGGAGAAGAAGTCGCGCGTGGTCTGCGATTATATTGCCGGTATGAGCGACAGCTATGCGATCGACCGCTTTGAAGAGTTGTTTGTGCCGAAGGCCTGGAAAGACTATTAAGGCGGTGCGGACGAAAGAAGCGGAAAAATACTGCGCATGGAGGAAGGGGGTGTTCTCATGTACTATCCGGATGATGTTGTGGAGGAAGTGCGTTCCAGAAATGATATCGTGGACATTATCTCCGGGTATGTGAAGCTGCAGAAGAAAGGAAGCAGCTATTTCGGACTTTGTCCCTTCCATCATGAGAAATCGCCGTCGTTTTCCGTTTCGCCGAACAAGCAGATGTATTACTGCTTTGGCTGTGGCGCCGGTGGGAATGTGATCACTTTCCTGATGGAATATGAGAATTACAGCTTCCCGGAGGCGTTGAAGGCATTGGCGGACCGGGCCGGGATCGAACTTCCGAAACAGGAAATGTCGAAGGAGGCCAGGGCGCAGGCGGATCTCAGGGCGACGCTTTTGGAGATCAATAAGCTGGCTGCCAATTATTTCCATTACCAGTTAAAGCAGCCCCATGGACGGATAGGATACGAATATCTGACAGGACGTGGGCTGAGCGATGATACGATCCGGCATTTCGGGCTCGGTTATTCCAATAAGACCAGCGATGACCTGTACCGCTATCTGAAGGGCAGAGGCTACAGTGACAGTATTCTGAAGGAATCGGGACTTTTCACGATTTCCGAGAAGGGGACGTGGGACAAGTTCTGGAACCGGGTCATGTTTCCGATCATGGATATCAATAACCGCGTCATCGGATTCGGCGGCCGCGTCATGGGGGACGGGGAGCCAAAGTATCTCAATTCTCCGGAGACGAAGTTGTTTGATAAGAGCCGGAATCTGTATGGCTTGAATTTTGCCAGGTCGTCGAGAGAGAAATATTTCCTGATCTGCGAGGGATACATGGACGTGATCGCCATGCACCAGGCGGGGTTTACGAACGCAGTGGCGTCGCTGGGGACGGCGTTTACTACTCAGCATGCATCGCTTCTGAAGCGTTATACCAGTCAGGTGATTCTGACCTACGACAGTGACGGCGCCGGAATCAAGGCTGCCCTGCGGGCGATTCCGATCCTGAAGGAAGTGGGGATCTCCTGCAAGGTGCTGAATATGAAGCCGCATAAAGACCCTGACGAATTCATCAAGAATCTGGGTGCAGACGCTTTCCGGGAGAGGATCGCGGAGGCGAAGAACAGCTTTCTCTTCGAGATTGAGGTGATGAAGCAGGGGTATGATCTGGAGGATCCGGAGCAGAAGACGGATTTTTATACGGCGGTGGCGAAGAAGCTTCTGGAGTTTTCGGATGCCTTGGAACGGGACAACTATCTTCAGGCCGTCTGCCGGGAGCAGTTTATCAATTATCAGGATCTGAAACAGCTGGTGAGCCGGACGGCGGCGCGGCTCGGACCTGCCTGGGCTGAGACAGCACGGACGGCGGGACGGTATGGCGCAGCTTCCCTGACGGCAGGAGGGGCGGCTGTCCAGGGCGGATCATACTATGATCCGAGAGGGGAGAAGGTAACGGACGGGACCGGGAGAAGGCCGGGAGCCGGGAGACGTGAGAAAGATGACGGCGCGAAGCAGTCCCAGAGACTTCTGCTGACCTGGCTGATCGAGGAACCACGGCTGTTTGACAGGATCCGCGGTATCATTACGCCGGATGATTTCAGGGATGGTCTCTATCATCAGGTGGCGGAGATGGTGTTCGCGGGCCATGAAAACGGCAGTCTGTCGCCGGCAGCAATCCTGAATCATTTCATAGATGATGAGACGCAGTACAGGGAGGTGGCGGCGCTCTTCTCTGCCAGCTTAAAGGAACCGCTTGAAAGCGAACAGCAGAAGAAGGCGTTTGCGGAGACAGTGATAAAGGTGCGCAGGCACAGTCTGGATGAAGCCAGCAGGTCGGCCGCGGATATTGGCCAGCTTCAGGAGATTATCAAGGCGCAGAGCGCACTTAAGACCCTGCATATTTCCTTTGATTAGGGCTACAATATATGCAGACTGCGGAAAGGTAGGACCGTATGGACGAGAAAGGATTGGGATTTGAGGAAAAGCTGCAGCAGCTTCTGGCGGAGGCCAGGAAGAAGCGGAATACCCTGGACAGTCAGGAGGTCGAGGCTTTTTTTGCCGGAGACGACCTGGATTCGGATAAGTGGGATGCAGTCTATGATTTTCTGGACTCGAATCAGGTAGATGTCATCCATATGGGCGGGGGAGATGATCTGGATCTTGATATGGATCTGTTCCTTGATGAAGAGATGGATCTGGACAGTGAGGAAGAGATCGATCTGGAGAAAATTGACCTGTCCGTGCCGGAGGGAGTGGGGATCGAGGATCCCGTCCGGATGTATCTGAAGGATATCGGCAAGATTCCGCTTCTTACGGCAGAAGAAGAGATCGAGATCGCCAAGCGGATTGAACTGGGGGACGAGAGTGCGAAGAAACGGCTGGCGGAAGCCAACCTTCGGCTGGTAGTGAGCATCGCAAAGCGTTATGTAGGGCGCGGTATGCAGTTCCTTGATCTGATTCAGGAGGGGAATCTGGGACTGATCAAGGCCGTGGATAAGTTTGACTATACCAAGGGATATAAATTCAGCACTTATGCCACCTGGTGGATCCGGCAGGCCATTACGCGGGCCATTGCCGACCAGGCGAGGACGATCCGCATTCCGGTTCATATGGTGGAGACCATCAACCGTCTGATCCGCACTTCCAGACAGCTTCTGCAGGAGCTGGGGCGCGAGCCGTCCCCGGAAGAAATTGCGGCGCAGATGGAGATGCCGGTGGACCGTGTGCGGGAGATCATGAAGATTTCTCAGGAGCCGGTGTCGTTAGAAACGCCGATTGGAGAGGAAGAGGACAGCCATTTGGGCGATTTCCTTCCGGATGAACATGTGGCTGTGCCTGTGGATGCAGCAACCTATACATTGCTGCATGAGCAGCTGTTGGAAGTACTGGAGACTCTGACTGACAGGGAACAGAAAGTGTTAAAGCTCCGTTTTGGGCTGGACGACGGCCGGCCGAGGACGCTGGAAGAGGTCGGACGGGAGTTTAACGTGACAAGAGAGCGAATCCGTCAGATCGAGGCGAAGGCGCTGCGGAAGCTGCGTCATCCCAGCAGAAGCAAGAAACTGAAGGATTATTTGGACGAGTAGGAAGACGGCGCGCATTGCGGCGCGGGAGATGCCGGGATTGCCACTGCCGGCGTCATGCAGGGGAAGGACAGATCGCGGATGGACGTAAGGCTCTCGGAGAGGCTGGAGACAGTGGTTTCCTTTGTGATTCCCGGCAGCAGCGTAGCCGATGTGGGGACGGATCACGGCTATGTGCCGATCGCGCTTGTGCGGCGGGGGCTTGCAAAACATGTGCTGGCGATGGATCTGCGGGAAGGACCGCTGGCCCGCGCCAGGGAGCACATGAAACGATGTGGCCTTGACGGGCAGATCGAGCTTCGTTTAAGCGATGGCGTTTCCGCTCTTGCGGCAGGGGAGGCAGACACGGTAATCGCCGCCGGTATGGGTGGGGAGCTGATTATGCGTATCCTGCAGGATGGGAGGAGGCTGTGGGATACAGTTGCGCATTGGATCCTGTCGCCGCAGTCGGAGTGGGAGAAGGTCCGTGTGTACCTGCAGGAGAATGGATTTGCGATTATCGACGAGAAGATGCTTGCAGAAGACGGCAAGTATTATGTGGTGATGGATGTGATGCGCGGGGAGATGGAGCCGCTTGGCATGGCGCAGGCCGTCTACGGTCCGTGTCTGATCCGCAGGCGCGATCCGGTGCTTTTGGAATTCCTGAAAAGGGAGGAGCATGTACTCTCACAGATCCTATCGGGACTTGCGGGCCAGACGGGGAAGGGTGCTTCGGCGCGAAGGCTGGCGCTTGCGGAAAGGCTGGCGTGTGTGCGCCGGCTCCTCGGAGAGTGGTAAGCGGGAAGGCGGATGCGCGGTATACATGAGGGAGGAAGGACGATGAGATGCAGTGAGTGGATTGCGGAACTGAATAAACTGGCGCCGGAGGAATATGCCTGCGACTGGGATAATCCGGGCCTTCTTGCCGGACAGTCGGATAAGGAGATCGGTAAAGTCCTGATAGCGCTGGACGCCACGGATGAGGTGGTGGAACAGGCGGTTAAGGGGAAGGCGGATCTTCTGCTGACACACCACCCATTGATTTTTGCGCCGGTGAGGCATGTGAATGATAGTGATTTTATCGGCAGAAGGCTCCTGAAGCTGATTCGAAATGAGATTTGCTGCTATGCGATGCACACGAATTTTGACGCGGCTCCCGGCTGCATGGCGGATCTGGCGGCCGGAAGGCTTCATCTGCTGGACGCGCAGCCGCTGGAAGTGATGGGGGAGGCGGATGGAACGCCTTACGGCATTGGCAGGGCGGGGATTCTTCTGGAAGCGGTAAGCCTCAGAGAACTGGCGGAACAGGTGAAGGAGGCTTTTGGCCTGCCCTGTGTGGCCGTTTACGGAGCGGCCCGGACAAGGGATCTCATCCGGCGTGCGGCAATCTGTCCCGGTTCCGGAAAGGGAATGGCGGCGGCTGCGAAGAAGGCGGGCGCTCAGGTACTGATCACAGGGGACATTGGCCATCATGACGGTATCGACGCGGCGGCGGACGGCGTAGCGGTCATTGATGCCGGACACTACGGACTGGAACATATTTTTATTGATTTTATGGCAGAATACTGCCGGGAAAAGATCGACAGAGGAGCGGTGATCGAGAAGGCGCCGCCGGCATTCCCGGCAGAGATCTGGTAGGAAGGGACGGATAAGACGTGGTAAAGGTATGGATCGAAGAAGAGGAGAAAGCCTATGAGGCAGGGACGCGGCTTTATGAGATCACAGGAGAATTCCAGCCGCGGTATCCTTATGACATTATTCTGGCGTCTGTGGACGGCAAGCTGACGGAATTACATAAGAAAGTCAGGGACGGGAGTCATATCCGTTTTCTGACCACGGCGGAGAAACCGGGGATGCAGACATACCAGAGAAGCGCCACGCTGATCATGCTGAAGGCATTCCATGAAGTGGTGGGGACAGAGCGGATCCGAAAGCTGGCCGTGGATTTTTCCGTTGGAAAGGGATTTTTTGTGGATGCCCGCGGAGACTTTACGATCACGGATGAGCTTTTGGATCGGATAAAGGCAAAGATGCAGGAATATGTGGATCGGAAGATTCCGATCATGAAGAGGAGCGTGAATACCCGGGAGGCTGTCGAACTGTTTGAGAAATACGGAATGTATGACAAGGCCCGCCTTTTTTCTTATCGGAGGGTATCTCGGGTGAACCTCTACAGTCTGGACGGCTTCGAGGACTATTTCTACGGTTATATGGCGCAGAACACCGGATATATCCGGTACTTTGGTCTGATACCTTATGAATACGGTTTTGTCCTGATGCTGCCGACGGTGTCGGATCCTGCGTCGATCCCGGAATTTGTCCCCAGCAGGAAGCTGTTTGAGGTGTTTAAGGAGTCGGCCGAGTGGGGCGAGAAGATGGAGATCACAGACGTTGGCGCCTTAAATGAGAAGATCTGCGGGGGCGGCGGCAACGAGCTGATCCTGATTCAGGAAGCGCTTCAGGAGAAGCGTATCGGTCAGATTGCGGAGATGATCGCTACGCAGCCGGAAAAGAAATTTGTCATGATCGCCGGACCTTCCTCATCGGGCAAGACTACATTTTCACACAGGCTTTCGATCCAGCTCCGTGCGCTTGGATTAAAGCCGCATCCGGTTGCGGTGGATAATTATTTTGTGAATCGGGTGGACAGCCCCCGGGACGAAGACGGCAATTATAATTTCGAAAGTCTGGGAAGTCTGGATGTGAAGCAGTTTAATGCGGATATGCTGCGGCTTCTGGATGGCGAGACCGTGGAGATGCCCAGATATAATTTCGTGACCGGCGAGCGGGAGTATAAGGGAGATTTTCTGACGCTTGGGCCGGAGGATATTCTGGTCATTGAAGGGATCCACTGCTTAAACGACCAGCTGTCTTACAGTCTGCCGAAGGAGAGCAAGTTCAGGATCTATATCAGTGCGCTGACGCAGTTAAATATCGACGAGCATAACCGGATCCCCACGACGGACGGGAGGCTTTTGCGCCGCATGGTGCGGGACGCAAAGACCCGGGGGATCACGGCGCGGGAAACGATCGCGCGGTGGCCGTCGGTGCGCCGCGGCGAGGAGGAGAATATTTTCCCGTTTCAGGAGGAAGCGGACGTAATGTTTAATTCCGTTCTGGTCTACGAGCTGGCAGTGCTGAAGCAGTACGCGGAACCGCTGCTGTTCCAGATCCCGACAGACTGCGAGGAGTATGCGGAGGCCAAACGTCTGTTGAAATTCCTCGATTATTTTCTGGGAATCGACAGCGAGTTCATTCCGCATAATTCCATCGTCAGGGAATTCATCGGCGGAAGCTGTTTCCCGGTGTAGGCAGGGCGCCGGAGGGTTTCGCGCCGGCTTATCAGAAAAACGTAAGAATAAATCAGTAAAAATAAATAGGAAAAATGATATACATATGCTATACTAAGAACATGAGCAAGACAGGTGATCGCTGCCGTGTATGCCGAAAGGCTGCGGGAGAGGAAAGTCCGGGCTTCATAGGGCAGGATACCAGATAACGTCTGGCGGAGGTGACTCCAGAGACAGTGCAACAGAAATATACCGCCGGCTTAGGCCGGTAAGGGTGGAAGGGCAGTGTAAGAGACTACCGCCCGGGTGGTAACATCCGGGGCATATGTAAACCTTATCCGAAGCAAGACCGAACAGAAAGCATAAGGCGGCCCGTCTGCTTTCGGGTAGGTCGCTTGAGCCTGACGGTGACGTCAGGCCTAGATAGATGATCACCCACGACATAACCCGGCTTATCGTCTTGCTCATTTCCCAATCATTAATCTGCGGTCAGGGAGCCGCGGCGGAAAGGAGATTATTATGAAAATGAAACGGCTGATGGCAGTTCTTATGGCCTGTATCCTTTGTATGGCGGTGAAGATGCCCGCCTCGGCGGCCGGCAGGGTAGCCGCTGTGTATCTGTCCCTTGTTTCAGATGACGACTACTATGACCTGACGCCGGGGACCAGTGCTGACGGCATGATACCGTCTGAGACGGACGATGATTATTATATCTTCAGTTACGATGTTTCTTATCTGAATTCCGGCGTTATTGCCTATACGCTGGATATACAGGCGTCCTCAGGCTGCAGCTTCGACGAGAATACGATGGTGTCCGTCTACGGCGCCTATGATGTTTCGGTTTCGCTGCGGACCCTGACCCATCTGCGGGTGACGGCTCGGATGTATCCGCTTCAGGTGCTGGCAGAGACGAGACCTGTGATCGACGTTGGTGCGAAGAATGCGACCTGGGCTCCTGTGGACGGCGCAAAATCATATTCGGTGATTATCTGTTATATGGATAACCGCGGATATACCCATCGCGTGACAAAAAGCGTAAAGGGAACTTCCGTCGACCTTTCCAATTATGTGGGCCGTTATGAGGAAGTGGACGTGGCGGTCAGGCCTGAGAAGGGTACAGGAACGAGAAGCAGATATGTGGCAGTGCCGAATTATGTCAGTGCCTATGGAACCCTGTATGATGAGGACTATTATATGGATTCCTATGAATTTAATCTTCCCACAGCTACTTATGGTTCCGTTTCCGGCGGCACATACGTCCAGAATCCGTATAATTCCGGCGTGGTATCCGGCAACCCATTGCCTTCCGGCCCGCTGGGAAGCCAGACAGGCGGAACGGCTAATTCTACGTCGGGCGGCGGCCCGTTAGGCGTCGGAAGCAGTCCGGCGGTATCCGCAGGCAGCTGGATGGGCAGCGGCGATCTCTGGTATTATGTGAGAAATGGCTCACCTGTCACCGGCTGGCTGTCGCTTACATCGGATGAATGGTATTATATGGATCCTGCTACCGGCTATATGAAAGCGGGCTGGTTTAGTGACGGCACGTCGGTTTATCTGCTGAATCCGAATCATGACGGCACCTATGGGAAGATGCTGACCGGATACCAGACCGTAAGCGGGCTGACATACTATTTTAATGAACTGCACGACGGGACATACGGTGCCATGTACCGCAGCCGCTATACGCCTCAGGGCCGTTGGGCGGATGAGAATGGAATTGTCCATTGATACATGACCTGGTTGAGGCGTCTTTGGCTGAAAGACCAAAGAACAGAAAGGCATAAGGATACCCCGGAAGCTTCGTCAAAGGAGCCGCCGGGGTATCTTGCATTGTCACCATTTACTTTCCATATTTTTCATCGCAGTAGAGACAGCGGTAGGTCTCCGTCTTCGCATCCGACAGATAGAAGATGTCGGGCAGCTCCTGTTCGATCGAGGTAATGCAGCGGGGATTCTTGCAGTGGATCACATTGGTGATTTTCTTCGGAAGCTTCAGCCGCTTTTTCTCTACGATCTTATCGTCGCGGATAATGTTCACGGTAATATTATGGTCAATGTATCCCAGAACCTCCAGATTCAGGTTTTCCATGGGACCTTCGATCTTAATGATATCTTTACGCCCCATCTTATTGCTGCGGGCGTTTTTGATGATGGCGACCTGACATTCCAGCTTGTCCAATCCCAGATGATAGTAGATTTCAAGGCTTCTCCCGGCCTGAATGTGATCCAGAACAATGCCCTCGTTTAATCCGCTGATATTCAGCATGGCTTTTCCACCTCCAGTAAAGTCATAATCAGTGCCATCCGCACATACACTCCGTATTGGACCTGTTTAAAATAGGCGGCCCGGGGATCTTTGTCCACTTCCACGGAAATTTCATTGACACGTGGCAGGGGATGCAGGACAAACATATCGTCCTTTGCCAGCTTCATTTTGGTCCGGTCAAGAATATAGGAATCTTTCAACCGGATATAGTCTTCTTCATTAAAGAAACGTTCCCTCTGTACACGGGTCATGTAGAGGATATCCAGTTCCGGCATGGCCTCGTCCAGATTCCAGACCTCCTTGTATTCGATTCCGTTGGCATCCAGCACGTCCTTTCGGATATAACCGGGAACACGCAGTTCCGGCGGTGAGATCAGGATGAATTTGATGCCGGAATAGCGGACAAGGGCGTTGATCAGTGAGTGGACCGTGCGGCCGAACTTCAAATCGCCGCAGAGACCAACGGTCATGTGGTCCAGCCGTCCTTTCAGGGAGCGGATGGTCATCAGGTCTGTAAGCGTCTGGGTCGGATGCTGATGGCCGCCGTCGCCGGCGTTGATGACCGGGATCGAGGAGTTGTTTGCCGCCACCAGAGGCGCGCCTTCTTTGGGATGACGCATGGCGCAGATGTCAGCGTAGCAGGAAATGATGCGGATCGTATCGGCCACGCTTTCTCCTTTCGCCGCGGAACTTGAATCGGCAGAAGAAAAGCCAAGGACACTTCCGCCCAGGGATAACATGGCGGATTCGAAACTCAGGCGAGTTCTGGTGCTTGGCTCATAGAATAATGTGGCTATTTTTTTGCCCTCGCAGACATGGGCGTATTTGGGAAGATTATGCTCAATATCGACAGCGAGGTCGAGCAGCCGGTCAATCTCCTCGACGGAGAAATCCAGCGGGTTAAGAAGGTGTCTCATACGTTTCTCCTTTGGCTCAGATATAATTACCGTTCCTTATTATAGCGGATTTCCCGACGGATTTCTACACCTTTTTGGAAAAGATCAGGCAAAAAAGCGGTGTTTAAGGAAATCGTAATAAACATTAAGAATATAACTATAGGAAAAAAAACGAAGGCAATGTAAACTGTTATATTAGAAAATTCTCGGGAGCGGAGGCATATTTTGGTTGACAGAGGAAACCCAATCATTCAGGTGAAGAACCTGTATAAGATCTATCGGGTCGGCGATACCAGGGTCCATGCTCTGGACGGTGTGGATTTCACCGTATATAAGGGGGAATTCTGCGCTATCGTTGGTCCTTCCGGTTCCGGTAAGTCTACGCTCCTGAATATGTTGGCCGGCCTGGAGAAGCCCACGAAAGGGCAGATCGTCATTGATAAGATTCATATTGAAGATATGACGGAGAATCAGCTGGTGGAATTCAGACGGAAGCGGGTCGGGTTCATTTTTCAGTCCTATAATCTTCTTCAGACGATGAACGCCGTGGAGAATGTGGCGCTGCCGCTTTCCTTCAGGGGCGTGCCGAAGAAGAAACGGAATGAGATCGCGGTCAGATATCTGAAACTGGTCGGGCTGGAGAAACAGATGAAGCATATGGCCAACGCCATGTCAGGCGGGCAGCAGCAGCGTGTGGGCATTGCCAGAGCACTGGCGGTGAATCCGAAGATCATTTTCGCGGACGAGCCTACCGGAAATCTGGATTCGAAGACTACGTTAGAGATCCTGAAGCTGATGCGGCAGGTGGTGCGGGAACAGAACCAGACGCTGGTGATGGTTACCCATGATAACAATCTGGCTGCCTATGCGGACCGGCAGTTCCATATCGTGGATGGAAAGATCGTGAGGATTGTGGAGAAGGCGGAGGCGGACAGGATGTCGGGCGGGACCGCCGCGGATGAGAGAATGGTCGGCGGGACGCTGGATATGACGGCGGAGTTGCCGGAGGAAGCTGTGGAAACGGCAGAATTTAGCGCCTCGCCGCGTTAGGCGGAAACTGAGGGCAGCGAGAAAGCTGCGTGCGGCGGCGGGAAAGCGCAGGAAGCTGCAGATAAGGATGGGGAAAGGAAATCGGCGGCGTCCGGGATAAACGGACGGAATATAGAAGCGGAGGGAGAAAAGGAATGAATGGTTTGTGGAAGAGGATGGCTCCATTTGTGATGGCGGCGCTGTGTGCGATATCGGCAGCAGTGACGGCGAGAGCTGATCTGTGGGACACTTCGGGCAATGAATATGTAAAGCAGAGCGCGATTTCCAGAGGCAAGATCGGAAAAAGCATGAACGTAACCATGCAGATCTGCAATCCCTACGGCCCTGACTGGAAGGACGTCTATGTAAAGATCGATACGTTTTTCAATACGGAAGGCGGCTTCCTTCCGGGGGCGGATAATGAATATCGGGAAGAGGTATTTCCGTTTGAAGCTCCTGCCGGCAAGATGGTGAGCGGAGGAATACAGACCGGTAAGAGCAAAACCATATCGATCCCGGTTAAGGTAAGGGCGGATATCCCGGAAGGTTATTACCGTGTGAAGGTGCAGGTGTATCAGGACTGGAGCAGGAATGCCGATTCATCCGGGGAGGGCGGCATACCGGCTGCACCGGAAGAGTACATTAATGTCTATGTTTCCCCTGCCGCCGCAGGCGATACGGATGATACCCAGGATATCAACAAACAGATTGTTTTCACCCTGGGCGAGGGTCAGCCGACACCTTACGGCATTTATCCGAATGTGCTGAATTACAGCATCAATATGCGTAATTCCGGGCTGTCGGACGCGCGGGATGTGACCGTGGAGATGGTGCTGAGCGCGAAAAGCGAAGAGTTCCCGTTTGACATTAACGACGGCAGCTATGACCGCTATTTTGAGACGGTCGCCGCCGGAGAGACGGTGCAGCTTCCCTACAGCATGGCGATCCGCGAGGATACATACAGCGGTTTCTATGAACTGAAGTTCAAGATCCATTACCGGGAGACCGCCACCGGAGATATGAAGGAGCAGGAAGAAAGCTTCTGGGTGCGGATCAAGAATAAGGAGCATGAGGAGGAGAAGTCAAGCCAGAGCGCTAACGAGAATAACCGGTCATATGCCAGGATCGTTGTGGACAGTTATGAGACGATACCGGAAACGATCATTGCAGGGGAGCCGTTTCAACTGGTTTTGCGCATGAAGAACGCATCATCCGATATTCCTGCAACCAATATTCTGCTTGATCTGGAGTCTGAGGCGGCGACATCCGGCGGAGGCGCTGTCTTTACGACGTTGTCCGGTTCCTCTTCTTATGTGGTCAATTCATTGAAACCAGAGGAAATATCTGAACTCAGACTGGATATGCAGGCGACTGCCGGGATCGACCAGAGAACATATTACCTGAAGATAAAGGAGACCTATGACAGTCCGGAATTTAAGAACGCCAAGGCCGAGACCAGCATTAATATCCCTGTCCGACAGGTCGCCCGCCTGAATACCGGTACGATCGAAGTGGAACCGGGGAATATCATCGTTGGGGCTGAGAGTTATGCCGGCTTTCAGATCAACAATACCGGCAAGGTGCTCCTTTACAATGTGACGGTGGCCTTTGAGGCGGATTCTATTGTGCCGACAGATTATTATGTGGGCAATATCGAACCCGGAAAATCCGGTACTGTGGACTGTCCGCTGACAGGCGCGGCCCCTACAACGGACAACGGCAAGGTGAAAATCATTATTACCTATGAGGATGAAAACGGCGAAGTGCAGGAACCGGTGGAGAAGGAACTGACGCTGATGGTTTCGGAGCCTGTTGAAGAGAATTATGAAGACGCATTTGCGGGGCAGGATTTCGATATGTCGCAGGAGCAGCCTTCCTTTGTTCAGCAGTATTTTAAGTATCTGGCCGCCGCTGCGGCGATCGTGGCCGTGATTCTTGTCGTAAGCCTGACAGTGATGAGACGGAAACGGAAAGTGAAGAAAGAACTTGAGGAGTTAGAGGGATCGGACGATGAGATTTCTTGATCTGCTCGGCATGAGCGTGAGCAATCTGAAGCGGCGTAAGATGCGGACATTCCTGACCGTGCTGGGCGTCATTATCGGTACCGCTTCGGTAGTCATCATGGTGTCCCTGGGGATAGGTCTGAACGGCCTGATGATGGAGCAGTACTCGTCCTACGGGGATATGACGATGGTCACAGTAAATTCCAACACTTATTACGGCGGCGGGCAGGATGTGGACGAGAGCCAGTTCCTGACGGATGATACGATGAAACAGATTGCCGTTTTAGATCATGTGACCAATGTGTCACCGGTGCTGCGGGCCGATGTGGTTCTGAAGCAGGGGCTTTATTACTGCAGCCAGAGTATCACTGGCGTGTCCAGAGATTATTTGGAGAAAATTCCGCTGGGACAGGGGGAGCTTGCGGCGGCAGATGACAACGAGCTCAAGTTCTATTACGGCAATCGTGTGATTATGTGGTTCAGCAATGAGAAGACCGGCGCCGGTTATGGGGATAATGAAGAACTGCCGCCGGTAGATTTCATGGGGAAGCCCATGTTCGTTATCTTTGATACCAATGCTTACTGGCAGACCCGCGGGAACAACACGGAGTCGTCTGTCAAGCCGCCGAAGAAATACCTGATCGGGACCGGCGGGGTAGTAGAGGGGACATTTCGGGATTATAATAATTATTCCTACGACATTTACTGTGATGCGGAACTTCTTAAGCAGCAGCTGAAGACGATCTTCAGGAAGAATCCCATCCCCGGGCAGCCGACCAACCGCAAGGGAAAGCCGTATCCGTATTTTGTTTATAGTCAGCTCATGGTTTTTGTGGACGATATGGAGAATGTCACCGACGTTCAGAAACAGCTCTCCGATATGGGATATCAGACCAACAGCCAGATGGAGTGGATCGAGCAGGCCCAGCAGACGTACGGCATGGTGCAGCTGGTCCTTGGCGGGATCGGCGCGGTCAGTCTGTTCGTAGCGGCCATCGGCATCGCCAATACGATGATGATGTCCATCTACGAGCGGACCAAGGAGATCGGCGTCATCAAGGTGCTGGGCTGCGATATGCGCAACATCCGCAATATGTTCCTTCTTGAGTCGGGGTTTATCGGATTTATGGGCGGCGTAGTGGGCTTATGCATCAGCTATGGCGTCGGCTACGCGATGAACCATTTCCTGTCGCTGGGTCAGATGATGATGGGCGTGGACGGCGATATTTCGCGGATTCCTTTCTGGCTGGCCGGAGGCGCCATTGTCTTTGCAATTCTGGTGGGTATGCTCGCCGGGTTCTTCCCCTCGCTTCGGGCGATGCACCTGAGCCCGCTGGCGGCAATCCGAAACGAATGACATGGTCTTGCGGGAATAGGCAGGAAGAAAGCCGTTCCGTCAGGACGTACAATATGAAATGTGCGTGAAAAAGAAAAAGTCCCGAATCTTCGGGACTTTCTCTATGCAGAAGATGGGAGTCGAACCCACAAGGTATTGCTACCACACGGACCTGAACCGTGCGCGTCTGCCAATTCCGCCACTTCTGCACGAACAATAGGGATTATAACCCACTTTCATGCGTCTGTCAACACTTTTTTTCAAAAAAATATCGCTCGAAATCCTGACGGGCACCTGACGATGCGAAGCCAATATATCATAACCGGAGGAGGAATACAATAAGCCGATATTTATTTTGTACGCGCCTTTTCAACGGCCGTTTCGATGGCGCCGAGTACCGCCTGAGACGTGTAGCGTGTTTCCATCGGATAGGAAAGATCCGTGAGGGATTGGCTGCTCAGGATCTGGGCGGCCAGGTCGTCCATGACAGGCTGCATCAGCGGGTACATTGTAGTGACGGACTCGTCTAAGGAGACGAAGGAGATGGAATTGATCCGTTCTGCGTCCACAGCGACCTCAACGTTCACGTTGCGGTTGCCTACGGTCAGGGAAGCCGTGTAGACACCGGGAACATAAGCGGAGGCGGGATTGGAATCGGGCGAGGCAGTCCCGTGTTTCGGGCGGAACATGATCAGAAGCAGCGTGACAAGCAGTATGGCAAACCCGATAAAGATGGCTGTGTAGATGATCTCCTTCATTTTCAGTACAACGATCTTGGTTTTGGAGCTCATGGCAGACCTCCGGGGAAATTGGTTTGGTACAGTGTATTAGGCCGGTTGGGAAAATATGCTGGCGGTGCCGTGGATTTCGGTGTATAATTGAAAGCAGGAAATCTTCCGGCGCGCCGAAAGCGCGGCCGGCAGGGGAAGGACGTAAGATTGTCATGTCGCTTCAGTTCATCATCGGGAGTTCCGGCTCCGGCAAGACATACAGACTTTATAAGGATCTGATCGAGAGGTCCCTGCGGGAACCCCGTTCCTCTTTTATTGTGATCGTGCCGGAGCAGTTCACGATGCAGACGCAGAAGCAGATCGTGTCCATGCATCCGGATCACGGGACCATGAATATTGATATCGTCAGCTTCAATCGGCTGGCGTATCGGGTGTTTGAGGAACTGGCGGTGGAGCATCCGGCAGTCCTGGACGATATGGGCAAATCCATGGTGCTTCGGAAGGTGGCGGCGGAACAGAAGAAGAACCTGAAGCTTTACGGAGGCCATTTGAACCAGACCGGCTTTATCAATCAGATGAAATCTATGCTGTCAGAGTTATATCAGTATGGGATCCGGCCGGAGGTACTGGACGAGGTGGCCGGAAAGGCCGAAAGCGCCCTTCTTAAGGCCAAATGCGAGGATCTCGCGGTGATGTTCCGCGCCTTTTTGGAGGCGATTGACCGGCGTTTTATTACGGCAGAAGAAATATTGGATGTGCTGTGCCGGGTACTTCCGGAGTCGGAACTGATAAAGCGCAGTGTGATCGCGCTTGACGGTTATACGGGTTTTACCCCGGTGCAGTATCGTATTCTGGAGTTGTTGATGATGAATGCCAGGCAGGTGACGGTGACCGTCGGTATGGATCCGGCCGCAGGTCCGTATCAGCGGGGGAGATACCAGAACCTGTTCTATATGGGTAAGGAAATAGTCGGTAAGCTTACGGAACTGTCTGCGGCGCATGGAGTGGAGCGGAATGCGGATGTGCTGTTGGGGATGGCGGGACCAGCGGAGCCGAAAGCGGCCGGCGGGGAAAGCGGCCGGCGGAAAAGCGCCTCGGAAGCGGACGGATGTGTCGGGGCTCTGTGGAGATTCAGGGACAGCCCTTCGATTGCGTATATCGAGAAACATCTCTACCGCTACGACGGCGCGGCGGACTGGGAGCCGGAGGAGGTAGAAGTCTGGCGGACGCCGGATCCTTCGGAGGAGGTGGCGTCCGTGGCGTCGCAGATCTGCGCTCTGGTACGCCAAAAGGGTGTCCGATACCGGGAAATAGCCGTGATCACCGGTGATCTGGCCGGATACCGGCATGAGATCGTTAACCGGTTTCATATGGAAGGGATCCCGTTTTTCATGGACAGCAAGAAGAGTATTCTGGAGAACGCGATGGTGGAGTTCATCCGCGCCGGACTGGAAACGGTGCGGCGGGATTTCGATTATGAGAGTATGTTTCGGTATCTGAAAACCGGACTGGTACTGGAAAACCGGGAGGAGTGGGACGGACAGGAGGAACTGGATCGTCTGGAGAATTACTGTATGGCGTTGGGGATCCGCGGCTTTAAACGCTGGAGCGAGACCTGGGAGAGTACATACCGGGGCGCAGGCAGCCTGAATCTGGATCAGCTGAACGCGTTTCGCAAGGAGATCATGAAGCCGATGGAAGCGCTCAGGGATGCCATGCGGCGGGAAGACCGAACAGTGCGGACGATGAATGAGGCGGTGATCGCCTGGCTTGAGGCGTGCTGCGTAGAAGAGAAGCTTAATTGCTGTCGGGAAGGGTTCGAACGGGACGGACAGTTTGGTCTGGCGAAGGAATATGCACAGATCTACGAGAGGGTAACGGAACTTTTCGACAGGCTGACCGGACTTCTGGGCGATGAGAAGTTGACATTGAAAGAGTATATGGAAGTCCTTGATGCCGGATTTTCAGAGATTCGGGTCGGTGTGATCCCGGCTACGGTGGATCGGGTGACGGTGGGGGATATTACGAGGACCAGACTGGATCAGATCCGGATTTTGTTCTTCATAGGTGTCAATGAGGGTGTGGTTCCGTCGAGGAAAGATTCTCAGAGCCTTCTTACGGATATGGACAGGGAGGTGTTCCGACGTTTCCGGGTTCAGCTGGCGCCTACGACGAAGGAGGATACGTTCACTCAGAGGTATTATCTGTATCTGCTGCTGACGAAGCCGTCAGAGAGGCTGATCCTGTCTTATTCCCTTTTAGATGCGGCGGGGAAAAGCCGCAGGCCGTCCGGGCTGATCGGAGAGCTTGTTCGGATGTTTCCGCGGCTTACCGTTCGGGAGATAAAAGCGGATCCCGGGCAGATCGTGTCGAAGACCGCAGGAAAGGAACTTCTGATCCGGGGACTGCGGGCGTACGCGGCGTCCGATTCTGAGCCGGAATACGGGGAGGGGGCAGTCGGTGCAGGTTTCTTCACGCTGTACCGCTGGTTTGCTGCAAACCCGGAATATGCCGGGATGATAAAAAGGCTGACGGACGCGGCTTTCTATTCTTATGAGGAGCGTGGGATCAGTAAAACGGCGGCCCGGGCTTTGTACGGTTCTGTACTTCAGGGAAGCGTTACGAGACTGGAGCAGTATGCAGCCTGTGCTTACGCCCATTTCTTAAGTTACGGTCTGGAACTAATGGAACGTCAGGAGTACCGGATCGCCGCGGCGGATATGGGCAATCTGTTTCATGGCGCCATAGATCTCTGCTTTAAGGAAATGGACGCGCGGGGGATCCGGGCGGTTCAGATGAATGAGGAGCAGAGAAAGGCTCTGGTACGGGAATGTGTCGGGAAGGTAACGTCGGAATACGGCAATACGATCCTTTTCGATTCCGCCCGCAACCGATATCTGGCAGAACGAATTGAGAGGATGACGGAACGGACGATCTGGGCGCTGACGGAACAGCTCCGGAAGGGAGATTTTGAACCGGCCGGCTATGAAGTGTCTTTTTCGGCGATTGACAATCTGAAAGCGATGAAGATCCGTCTCTCGGACAATGAAGCGCTGCATCTTCGGGGACGCATTGACCGGCTGGATCTGTGCGAGGACGGACAGCAGGTGTATGTGAAGATCATTGATTATAAATCTGGCGGGACGCAGTTTGACCTGGCGGCGGTGTATTATGGTCTTCAGCTTCAGCTGGTGGTCTATATGGATGCCGTGGTGGAACTGACGGAGCGCAGCCATCCCGGGAAGAATGTGGTACCGGCAGGCATTTTCTATTACAATATTAAGGATCCGATGATTGACAGGGAAATCGGACAGACGCCTGAGGATGTGGACGCAGAGATCCTGAAAGCGCTGCGGATGAATGGTCTGGTCAACAGCGATCCGGAAGCGATCCGTCATCTGGACAGTCAGATCCGGGAGAAATCAGATGTGATCCCTGTGGCGATGAAGGACGGATTGATCCAGGAGGGACGGTCATCTGTGACCGGCAGCCGGGGGTTTGAACTGCTGCGGCAGTTTGTGCGGGGACAGTTAAAGAGAGACGGCCATGAGATCCTAGACGGACGGATCAGCGTACAGCCGCAGAAAAGCGGCGGGCATACGGCCTGCGTGTACTGTCCTTACCACGGCGTCTGCGGATTTGATACGAAGATCACCGGCTATCGATATCGCAGATTTGCGCCGGTAGACGTGCCGCAGGTGTGGGAGGAGATGGAGAATTCCCTGACCGGCGGCAACGGCTCAGGAGAGAGGGGAGGCGCGTCAGATGCAGTGGACTGAGAAACAGAAGCAGGTCATTGAGACAGGAAACTGTAATCTTCTGGTTTCTGCTGCTGCCGGGAGCGGAAAGACGGCGGTCCTTGTAGAGAGAATCATCCGTCTGATCAGCGACGGGGGCAAGCCTCTGGATATTGACAGGCTGCTGGTGATGACATTTACCAATGCGGCTGCGGCTGAGATGCGGGAGCGGATCGCGCTGGCGATCGAGAAGAAGCTTTCAGAGCAGCCGGACAATGAGCATCTGCAGGCGCAGGCGGCTCTGGTTCCCTATGCCCAGATTATGACCATCGACAGCTTTTGTCTGAGCCTGATCAGGGATCATTTTAACGTGCTGGATATCGACCCGGCGTTTCGGATCGGCGACGAGGGGGAACTGAAGCTTTTGAGGGCTGACGTGATGGAGGAGATGCTGGAGGAGTATTATGCTGCGGGGGACGCGGCGTTTGAAAAATTTGTGGACAGTTACGCCTCCGGCAAATCGGACAGCGGAATTGAGGATTACATCATGCAGGTGTATACCTTTGCGCAGAGCAATCCGTTCCCGGAACAGTGGACCGGCCGGTGCCGCACAGAAATGGAACAGATGGAAGCCGGGAAACTGCAGGATGCCGGCTGGATGCGGTTTTTGATGGAAGATGCGGGACGGCAGCTGCGGGAAATGATAAGCCAGTATGAAATGGCCGCAGACCTCTGCCGTGAGCCGGATGGGCCGGAGGCATATCTGCCGACGCTGCTGGAAGAATGCGCTATGCTTCGCACCCTGGCGGATGCAGAGACGTATGACGCCCTGTATGGGGGCCTGAGCCGCGCGGAGTTCGGCCGTCTTAAGGCGGTCCGCAGCGGAGACGTTGACCCGGCGAAAAAGGCGGTGGTCGTGGAATGCAGAAACCGGATCAAGAAAGCGGTGGGTGACCTGAAGGCGGCCTACGGCACGCAGACGGGGGCGGAGGCTTCGGCGGACCAGATGGCGACGAAGGATGTGGTATTAAAGCTTCTGGAACTGGCGGATGAATTTGCCGGAAGATATCAGGCGGCAAAGAAGGACAGGAATCTGGTTGATTTTAATGATCTGGAGCATTATGCGCTGGAAATTCTGGTGGCAAAACCGCATATATCTGCGGCCGGGCCGGACAGCGTGCTGACGAACCTGGAGTATACGGAGACGGCTGACCAGTTGAGCAGCCGGTACGCGGAGATCCTGGTGGACGAATATCAGGACAGCAATTATGTGCAGGAAACGCTGATCCGGGCGCTCTCCGGCGAACGCTTCGGACGTCCGAACGTGTTTATGGTCGGCGACGTCAAACAGAGTATCTACAAATTCCGTCTGGCCCGGCCGGAACTTTTTATGGAGAAATATGAAACTTACACAAAAGAACAGGGAACAAATCGGAAGATCGAACTTCATCAGAACTTCCGCAGCCGCGTTACCGTGCTTCATAGCGTTAACCGGATCTTTTACCAGATCATGACAAAGAACCTTGGCAATGTGGATTATACGGAAGAGGCTGCCCTTCATCCTGGAGCCGTGTTCGCCGAAGGCGCGCGCTGCGGGACGCCGACAGAACTGCTGCTTTTGGATCCCGGGAAGGAATCCATGGGCGCGCTTGATGAGGAAACGGCGGATTACACGGCCCGGGAACTGGAAGCAAAGCTGATTGCGCGGCGGATGCGGGAGCTTACGGATCCGCAGAAAGGCCTTCAGGTCTGGGACAAGGAAAAGGAAGCCTACAGACCTGCCGTTTACGGCGACATGGTGATCCTTCTGCGGAGTATGTCCGGCTGGAGCGAGACTATTCTGCAGGTACTGACGCGTGAGGGAATTCCGGCTTACGCAGAAACAGGCACCGGGTATTTTGATTCGATTGAAGTGGAGACGGTGTTGGCAATGCTGGCGGTCATTGACAATCCGATTCAGGACATTCCGCTGGCCGCAGTGCTGCGCTCTCCGATCGCAGGATTGGATGAGGAAGAACTGGCCTGGATGATGGCCGCATACCGGCAGGCGGCAGAACACAGGCAGGACCGGGGTATCTATGGGGCGTTTCGATATCTGACAGAGATGCAGCCGGAAGAATATGCGGCGCATTTAAGCGGCGCGCTGCCGAAACTGCGCCGCTTCGGACAGCTGCTTGCAAATTTCCGTGCGCAGGCAGTTTATTTGCCGATCCATGAACTGATTTATCAGGTTTACGAGCAGACCGGTTATTACGATTATGTATCCGCAATGCCGGCGGGCCAGACCCGCCGGGCCAATCTGGATATGCTGGTCGAGAAGGCGTCGGCATTTGAGAAGACAAGCTATAAGGGCCTTTTCCGATTTATCCGCTATATTACGCAGCTTAAAAAATATGAAACGGATTTTGGAGAAGCGTCCGCCGGACAGCATGGGAATATGGTGCGCGTCATGAGCATCCATAAGAGCAAGGGGCTGGAATTTCCTGTCGTCTTTCTGGCAGGGCTGGGTAAACCATTTAATAAACAGGATGTGCGCGGAAAGCTGCTCATTGATTCTGATCTGGGAATTGCCACAGATTTTCTGGATCTGGATATGCGCGTCAAGGGTCCGACGCTTAAGAAAAATGTGCTGAAACGAAAAATGGATCTGGACAATCTTGGCGAGGAGCTGCGGGTCCTTTATGTGGCCATGACCAGGGCAAAGGAGAAGCTGATCCTGACCGGCGCAGACCGATCCCTGGGAAAGAAAAGGGAGAAGTGGGAGAACGTGGAATGGGGACGTGTAAATGACGGTAACGGCGCATCGGCTGTCCGTCCCCCGCAAATTCCGTACACGATTCTTGCGACAGCCGGGTCTTATCTGGACTGGGTGCTGATGGCCCATCCTGACAGGGAAGCGGGGATTGCGGTCAGTCAGGTGCCGGTGGAAACGCTTATCGGCGAGGAAGTGGCACGGCAGATCAAAAAGCGGGCCGGGAAGGAGGAGCTGGCACGGATGGCCGGCGATGCCGTAGCGAAGAAGGGGCACGCGGAAGATACGGCGGAAGGCGCTGCTGCAGAGGATCCTGCGGGGGCCTTGCTGAAGCAGTTGGACGCCTGCTTTGGTTATCGGTATCCGTATCGTGTCGATATCGGCCTTCATACGAAAATGACGGTTTCTGAACTGAAGAAACTGGGACAGGAAGTCGATGATTTTACCGGATTGATTCAGGCGTCTTCGGCGAAGTATCTGGATGGCGCCGATATACGGGAGAAGGCTGCCAGCCGCGGAACCGCGTATCACCGGGTGCTGGAACTGCTGGATTTTGCCGATACGAAGAACTGCGCGGATGTTGAGAAACAGATAACGGTGATGGCGGATCAGCACCGTATCGGCGTGGAGGCTGTCGGAATGGTTCGGCCTTATCCGATCTGGCGTTTTGCGGCGTCGGCGCTTGGGGCTCGCGTACGCCGCGCGCAGGAAAGGGGGCAGCTGCATCGGGAGCAGCAGTTTGTCCTCGGTATCCCTGCCAGAGAGATGGGGCTTGCCGATTCGGATGAGCTGGTGCTGGTGCAGGGAATCATTGACGCTTATCTGGAAGAGGAAGACGGGCTGGTGCTTCTGGATTATAAGACGGACCGAGTGGCAGAAGGCCAGGGAGAGATGCTGGCAAAGCGTTATCGGGTTCAGCTGGATTACTATCAGCGGGCGCTGGAGCAGATGACGAAGAAAAATGTGAAGGAGCGGTATATTTACTCGCTGTCCCTTATGGAGGTCATATCGGTGTAAAATAATGGATTACGGCGGCGGATGGCCGTATGGGAAGGCTGTCTGCGGCAGAAAGGCGGTTTTACTTTTATGTTTTTTATTATGGGAATCAATCAGGGCATGAAGGAGCTGGCGTACAACGCCTCGCTCTTTATCTGCGACCGGTGCGGCCGCTACGGCCGTTATCAGGTCTACATGACGTACACTTATCTGTCGCTGTTTTTTATCCCTGTATTCAAGTGGGGAAAACGGTACTACGCAAAGACGAGCTGCTGCGGAACCGTCTATGAGCTGCCGCAGGAGACCGGCCGCCGTCTCGCCCGCGGCGAAGATCTGACGCTTACGCCGGAGATGCTGACAATGGTATCGGCCGGAAACGCTGCGGCTGCATGGCATCCCGCGAAGCGCTGCGCAAACTGCGGCTACGAGACGACGGAAGATTTTGAATACTGTCCGAAGTGCGGGCAGAGATTTACACATTAAACCGGAAGAGGATCACGTCGCCGTCCTGCACCACGTAGTCCTTGCCTTCCAGCCGCACCAGACCTTTATCGCGGGCGGCGGCGTAGGCGCCGCAGTCGAGAAGATCCTTATAGTTGACCACTTCGGCGCGGATGAAGCCCCGCTCAAAATCGGAGTGGATCTTACCGGCGGCCTGGGGAGCTTTCGTTCCCTTCTTAATGGTCCAGGCACGGGTCTCGTCTTCGCCTGAGGTCAGGAAGCTTAAAAGCCCCAGCAGATCATAGCTTGCGGCGATCAGCTTCTCAAGACCGGATTCTTTAAGCCCCAGGTCTTCCAGGAACATGGCCTTCTCGTCGTCGTCCAGTTCTGCGATCTCTTCCTCGATCTGGGCGCAGATCACGAACACCTGAGAGCCGGTCCCGGCGGCAAACTCACGAACTTTCTGCACATGAGGATTGGAAGCGCCGTCATCGGCCAGATCGTCTTCTCCTGCATTGGCGGCGAAGATCACCGGCTTATAAGTAAGAAGATTAAGACTTCCAAGGATCGCCAGCTGATCCTCGTCGTCGCAGACATAGGTACGCGCGGCCTTCCCATCTTCCAGATGCGCTTTCAGCGCCTTTAAAAGCTCCACTTCTTTCACCAGCGACTTGTCGTTAAACGCGCTCTTGGCCGTCTTGGAAAGCCGTCGCTCCAGAACCTCCAGATCGGCAAAAATCAGTTCCAGATCAATGGTCTCTATGTCCCTCAGCGGATCGACGCTGCCGTCAACATGGATCACGTTGCTGTCCTCAAAGCAGCGGACTACATGAACAATGGCATCCACTTCGCGAATATGCGAGAGAAACTGATTGCCCAGTCCCTCGCCCTTCGACGCGCCCTTCACCAGTCCCGCGATATCCACGAATTCGATCACCGCAGGCGTCACCTTCTTCGAATGATAAAGGTCGCCCAGCAGCTTAAGCCTTTCATCCGGAACCGCCACCACGCCCACGTTGGGATCGATCGTGCAGAAGGGATAATTCGCCGACTCTGCCCCCGCTTTGGTCAGGGAATTAAATAACGTACTTTTGCCTACATTCGGCAGACCAACGATTCCTAATTTCATATATGATAACCTCTCTCTAAAATGTTCGGTTCTGTGACTGCGCACTTCCCGTCGTTTACGTGGAGTATAGCATATCTCCCCAGGAAAAGAAAGTCTTATTTTCCCCTTTGTCGAAGCATGGCGCAAACTGTCGCTCGAATAAGATTGCATTTTTGGGTGTTTAGAGATAAAATGAAGAAAATGATCAGAAGAAAGGGGCAGTTGCCTATGACCGCACCGGCTGACATCCGATTCCCGCATCTTGGGATCACCATTGAGCATTTACGAAACAGCGTTTCCATATTTGGTTTCCGCATCGCCTTCTACGGCATTATTATCGGCATCGGCATGATCGCCGGTATCCTCGTTGCCCAGTCCGATGCGAAGAGGAGGGGGCAGGATCCGGAACTTTATCTGGATTTTGCCATTTTTGCCATCATATTCGCCATTATCGGGGCGAGGGCCTACTATGTGATCTTTGACTGGGATAATTACAAAGATGACCTGATCCAGATCTTTAATATCCGCGCCGGCGGGCTGGCCATCTACGGCGGCGTCATCGGCGGCGTCCTGACGCTTATCTGGTTTGTGAAGACCAGAAAGCTTTCTTTCTTTTCCATGGCGGACACCGCCTGTCTCGGTCTGATCACCGGCCAGATCATCGGGCGCTGGGGGAATTTCTTCAATTGCGAGGCCTTCGGCGGCTACACGGACGGTCTTCTCGCGATGCGCATCCGGCGTGAAATTGTCAATGTGAACATGATATCCCGGGAACTTCTGGATCATCTGATCGTGGAGGACGGCGTGGAGTATATCCAGGTCCACCCCACCTTCTTTTATGAGTCCATGTGGAATCTGGGGGTTCTGATATTTATGCTCTGGTTTCGAAAGAAAAAACGTTTTGATGGTCAGGTGTTTTTGATCTACCTGTTGGGCTATGGTTTGGGACGGACGTGGATCGAAGGTCTGCGGACGGATCAGTTAAAATTCTTTGCGACAGACGTTCCGGTGTCGCAGGCATTATCCATGGTACTGGTAATTTTGGCTGTTCTGGCGCTTATCATCGGTGGCAGGAGGGCAAGACTTGCAGAAGGAGGGTGACAATGGATAAACTTACCAGGGACGAGCTGGTTGCAAAAATCGAATCAGCCCGTAAAAAACTGAATCAAAGCATCGATGAGAAGAGACGGTACGATGAGATTTATGAAGACAGTTTACGCTTGGATGAATTGATCGAACAATATATTGTGGCCGGATTTTGACGATGGACTAGATTTTGAGGCAATTACGGAAAAGCCCGTAATTGCTTCATTTTTTTGGATTTTTTCTAAAAAAAACCTTGCTTTTTTCTGAATCATGTTCTAGAATAAGAATACGAAGTGGAGATTTGTGGTGGTTTGTAGGAGACTGTGGGTAAAAGTGGTTGACTTATCACAAAAGGTTCGGTTAGGAGTAAGGCATGGGATTCATCGGTGAATACAACCATACGGTTGATGCAAAAGGCAGGGTCATCGTCCCATCCAGGTTCCGTGAGATATTGGGCGAGGAGTTCATTGTCACGAAGGGCCTGGATCACTGCCTCTGCGCCTATGAGAACTCCGCGTGGCAGGCTTTCGAGCAGAAACTGGCCGACCTTCCGACCAACACCCGCGAGAACCGGCAGCTGACCCGCTTCTTTCTTTCGGGAGCCACGTCCTGTGAGGTGGACAAGCAGGGGAGGATCCTGCTTCCGGCGGTTTTGCGCACGTTTGCCCAGATCGAGAAGGATGCTGTGCTGGTAGGCAACGGCAACCGGGTCGAGATCTGGAGCAAGGACAGATGGGATGCGGCCAATAATTACGACGACATCGAAGATATTGCCGAAAGCCTGGAAGGGTTCAGCATATGATGTTTGAGCACAAGTCCGTTCTGCTTCGTGAGACCATTGACAGCCTGCAGGTAAAACCGAACGGGATCTATGTGGACGGTACGTTGGGAGGCGGCGGACATGCCGAAGAACTTTTGGGCCGTCTTGGTCCGAAAGGGAGACTGATCGGGATCGATCAGGACGGGGATGCCATTGCGGCGGCCGAAGAGCGGCTGGAAGCATATCGAAATCAGGTTACGGTGGTCCGAAGCAACTATGCGGATATTGAAGAAGTACTTGACGGACTGGGCATTGGCCGTGTGGACGGCATATATCTGGATCTGGGCGTTTCGTCCTTCCAGTTTGACGCGGCGGATCGGGGATTTTCCTATAGGGAAGATGCGCCGCTGGATATGCGGATGGACCGCAGACAGGGACTGACGGCGGCAGACATCATTGCGGAATACGATGAGGAATCGCTGCATCGTATCATCCGGGATTACGGTGAGGAGAGATACGCGGCTGCGATTGCCCGGCAGATCGTCAAACGCAGGCAGATATGTCCCATAGAAACGACAGGACAGCTGACAGATGCGGTCAGGGCGGCCCTTCCTGCGAAGGCTCTTGCCGTTCAGGGCCATCCGGCCAGAAGAACCTTTCAGGCGCTTCGGATCGAGGTGAACCGGGAACTGGAGGTTCTGGAACGGTCGATCGATATCATGATCGGACGGCTCGTACCAGGAGGACGTCTTTCAATCATCACTTTCCATTCCCTGGAAGACAGGATCGTGAAGAACCGATTCCGGGAAAATGAAAATCCCTGCATCTGCCCGCCGGATTTTCCGGTGTGTGTATGCGGAAGGAAGAGCAAAGGCAAAGTGATCACCCGCAGGCCGGTTATACCGACGGCGGAGGAGATAGAAGCAAACAGGCGCAGCAGAAGCGCGAAACTCAGAGTGTTTGAAGCGTCTTAAGAAAATGCGGAAAGGAGACCGATATGGCGGCCACGAGAACATCGCAGATGAGAACGGCACGTAGAAATACGGGACGGCCATCAAGGGAAGAGATGTATATCCACGGCAATACCGTGAGGAAACTGGCGCCGGCGGAGAAGCCTGCCGCGAGGCCGGAGAAGGAACGGCAGCATCGGGAACAGCAGCGTCACGATTATACGGTCAGAAGGAATCAGGAGAAGGCGCTGCAGCTGGATCTGCCGTATCTGCTGATGCTTGTGGCAGCAGCCTGTGTCACATTGTACTTTTGCGTGAGCTATTTAAACCTGCAGTCTGTGATGAGCGCCCGCGTGGATAACATTAAGGCTCAGGAGCAACAGCTGGAGACATTAAAGAGCGATAACGATGCCTTGGAGACCCGTATCAATACAAGCATTGATCTGGACCATATCTACCGCGTGGCGACAGAGGAGCTGGGTATGGTATATGCAGGCAGAGATCAGGTTCTTCTGTATAATAAGACAGAAAGCGAGTACGTAAGGCAAAATGAAGACATCCCGCAATACTAAGGAGGATGCGCGCCGCGGCGCACCAAGGAAGAAAATTCTTAAACGATATATGCAGGAGAAGCTGGCAGTCACTGTCGTTGTGATCATGCTGGCTTTACTTGCGCTTATCGGGGTGCTCTATCATATTATCGACACGAACAATGAAGACTATACGAGGGTGGTTCTGACCCAGCGTTCCAGCTATGACAGCCGCACGATCCCTTACCGCCGCGGAGACATTGTTGACCGTAACGGGACGTATCTGGCGACCAGCGACAGGGTCTATAATCTGATCATCGATGCAAGTCAGATTTTTTATGATGAAGATACGGAAGCGAAATACCTGCAGACGACGGTAGACGCGTTGGTACAGTGTTTCGGCTATGACCGGCAGGAGCTTCTTGATACGATCAACAGCCGTAAGACATCCCCTTATATCCGTTACGAGCGCCGCATTTCGCATGATAAGAAGGAAGAATTTGAGAAGCTTGCGGAGGAGATCAACACAGCCAACAGCAAGACCGGGAAAGACGATCCGCGTCATGAGGCCCGTGTTTACGGCATCTGGTTTGAGGAGGAATACAAGCGGCTTTATCCGTACAACAGTCTTGCCTGCAATGTGATCGGATTTTCCAGCAGCGACGGGACGACCGGCAGCGGCGGCATTGAGCAGTATTATAATGACATGCTGATCGGCAATAACGGCCGTGAATATGGCTATCTGAACAATGAATCCAATAAGGAAATTGTCATCAAACCTGCTCAGAACGGCTATAAGGTGGTGTCCACCATTGATGTGAATGTCCAGACGATGGTGGAAAACCGCATCGACCAGTGGATGGCGGAGACGGGGAGCGAGCATATCGGTATCATTGTCATGGATCCCAATAACGGAGAGATTCTGGCGATGGCCGATGAGAAGGATTACGATTTGAATAATCCGCGCGACTTAAGTGGCCAGTACTCAGAGGAACAGATCGCACAGATGACCGATGAGGAAAAGGTGGATGCGATGAGCCGTATGTGGCGCAACTTCTGCGTCAGCGACACCTTTGAGCCGGGATCCCCTTCCAAGATACTGACCGTGGCCACAGCGCTGGAGGAGAACGCGATCAATACCAACAGTTATTTTTATTGTGACGGTCTGCAGCATGTCGGCGGGTTCGACATTAAATGTACCGCTTATAGGAAGGGCGGTCACGGGGAACTGAGCCTGACGGAAACCATCATGCAGTCCTGCAACGACGCGATGATGCAGATCGCGGCCCTGAGCGGTAAAGAGAGCTTCTATAAATACCAGTCGATGTTTAATCTCGGTGCAAAGACCGGGATCGACCTGCCGGGTGAGGCGTCTGCATCCACGCTGGTCTATCGTCTGGACAACACGGTGCCTTCGGCTCTGGCGACCAACGCTTTTGGCCAGAACTATAACTGCACCATGGTGCAGATGGCGGCGGCTTTCGCTTCCTGTATCAACGGCGGATATTACTATGAGCCTCATGTAGTGAAGCAGATTGTAAACGAGAGCGGTTCCATTGTTCAGAAGAACGACGGGGTACTGGTACGGGAAACCGTATCGGATGCGACCAGCCGTTTTCTGCGGAACGCCCTCCTGATGACAGTGGAAGAGGGAACCGGCGCGGCAGCGAAGGTGGAGGGATATGCCATCGGCGGCAAGACCGGTACGGCTGAGAAAGTCGGACGTAACCATCAGGATTATGTGGTGTCGTTCTGCGGCATTGCGCCGACCGACGATCCGCAGGTGCTTGTCTATGTGGTCATTGACCAGCCCCATGTGGAGGATCAGGCCCACAGTACCTTTGCCAGCGGCGTATTCGCGCAGGTAATGGGCGATATACTGCCGTATCTGAATGTATTTCCGACCGGGGACGTGCAGGTGGTGACGCCGATCCGTCCGTCCGGCGAATATGTGACGAATCCGGATGGAACAGATCCGAACGGGCAGACGGGATCAGAAGGAAGCGCAGCGGGCGAAGGTACAGGCGAGCCCGGCGGTGAAAACAAGACCGGAAATGAAGACGGGGATGGAAACCTGCCGGAGGATCAGAGCCAGCCGGAGGGCGAAGAGCAGACCGCAGGCGAAGACCGCGGCGGAACCGCAGCCGGCGGTTCGATCGCCCCGTTCCCCTATGATACGGAGGAGTCCATACCGCAGGAATACGGCGAAGACGGCAGCGTGCTGCCTTCCGATCTGCCGGATATGCTGCCTTCGGATGTTTCCGAAGAATGAGATGCCAAACGGTACCGTACGGACGCAACAGGCTGTCTGTACAGGAATAAAACATGGAGCGGTTCATATATTATAGCAATAATGACGTCCAGACAGGCATATGAACCGTAGTTTGACCACCCATAAGACCAGAACGCTCGTTGTGTTTCTGGCGGCCAGTTTACTGATGCTTGTAATGACCGGACGGCTGGATTATCTGATGCTTTGCCGGGCGGATCATTATGGCCGGATGGCAGAGGAGCTGCACCAGCGGGAACGGACGATCAAGGCCGCCCGCGGGCGGATCCTGGACCGCAACGGAACCGTGCTTGCCGACAACCGCACGGTCTGCACCGTTTCCGTGATCCATAACCAGATTCAGGAGCCGGAACGGGTGACGGAAGTTTTGTCGCAGGAACTGGGGATCCCTGCGGACGGAATCCGGACAAAGGTGGAGAAATACAGTGCCCGCGAGATCATAAAGACAAATGTGGACAAGGAGACGGGCGACCGTATCCGGGCGCTCCGTCTGGCCGGCGTAAAAGTGGATGAAGACTATAAAAGGTATTATCCTTATGACAGTCTGGCTTCGAAGGTATTGGGTTTCACCGGCGGGGACAATCAGGGCATCATTGGTCTGGAGGTCCGTTATGAGGAGTACCTGAAGGGACAGAACGGGCTGATCCTGACAATGGCAGACGCCGCAGGCGTGGAACTGGAGAATGCATTCGAGGATCGGATCGAGCCGGTGGCAGGCGCGGATCTGACGGTAAGCCTGGATGTGAATATCCAGACCTATGCCCAGCAGGCGGCACTTACGGTCATGGAGGAGAAGAACGCGAAGAAGGTATCCGTGATCATCATGGATCCCCGAAACGGTGAAATTCTGGCGATGGTCAATGTGCCGGAGTTCAACTTAAATGACCCGTTCACATTGAATATAGAGCCGGAGGAAGGAAGCGCCGTTTCGAAACAGGATCTGTTAAACCAGATGTGGCGCAACCCATCCATTAACGATACTTACGAACCCGGATCCACGTTTAAGGTCATTACCGCCTCGGCAGGACTGGAAGCGGGCGTAGTGGGAATTAACGACCATTTTTCCTGCCTGGGATTTCGTATAGTGGAGGATAGAAAGATCAGATGCCATAAGGTTGGCGGTCATGGTGGGGAAACATTCCTGCAGGCTACGATGAATTCCTGTAATCCGGTGTTTATCGATGTGGGACAGCGGCTTGGGGTGGAGAGGTATTATGATTATTTCACCCGGTTCGGGCTATTGGGAAAAACCGGCGTGGATCTGCCTGGAGAAGCGGCAACCATCATGCATCAGAAGGAGAAGATGGGTCTTGTGGAGCTGGCCACCGTGTCCTTCGGCCAGTCCTTCCAGATTACGCCGCTGCAGCTGATCACGACAGTGTCCTCCCTGATCAACGGAGGCACGCGGGTAACGCCCCATTTCGGAATCCGCTCGGTCAGTGCCGATGGAGAGAGCGTCCATACGTTTACTTATCCGGTGAAAGAGGGAATCATTTCCGCGGAAACCAGCGAGACCGTACGTTATCTGCTGGAGCAGGTGGTAGCGGAAGGCGGCGGCAGGAAGGCGGCCGTCGAGGGATATCGGATCGGCGGCAAAACAGCCACCTCTGAAAAACTTCCGCGAAGCCTTAAGAAATACATTTCCAGTTTCTTAGGCTTCGCGCCGGCAGACGATCCGCAGGTCATCGCGCTGATCACGATCGATGAGCCGGAAGGCGTTTACTACGGCGGAACCATCGCCGCGCCGGTCATCGCAGATATTTACAGGAATATCCTGCCATATCTGGGGATTGAAGCCGGGGAAGTTGCGGTTGATTATTCCCGCAAAAAGACGTATACTAATCCGTGAATGTGCGCGGCCTGTCCGCGCGGACCCGGCGGCGGGAAGCGCCGCAGGCGATCATTACATAAGAGTCCGAGGTGCGATATGATCAATGAAACCATATTGGCGATAATCATTGCCTTTGCCATTAGCGCGGTGCTGTGTCCTATCGTGATTCCGTTTCTGCACAGGCTGAAATTCGGCCAGCAGGTCCGGGAAGACGGGCCGCAGACCCACCTTAAGAAAGCAGGGACGCCCACGATGGGCGGCTTGATCATCCTGTCCGGCATTGTTGTTACGTCGGTATTTTACATTCCGGAATACCCAAAGATCATTCCGGTGTTATTCGTGACCGTGGGCTTCGGTATTATCGGTTTTCTGGATGATTACATTAAGATCGTTATGAAGCGGTCGGAGGGACTGAACCCGAAGCAGAAGATGGCGGGGCAGATTCTGATCACGGCGATCTTTACTTACTATCTGATGAATTCCGGCGACGTGGGTACCCGGATCCTTGTACCGTTTACCGGCGGCTTTGATGGCGGGATATGGCTTGATCTGGGGTATCTTTACATTCCGTTCGTGTTTGTTGTGATGCTGGGCACCGACAACGGCGTGAATTTCACGGACGGCCTTGACGGTCTGTGTACGAGCGTGACAATCCTGGTGGCTACGTTCATGACGATCATTGCGCTGGGGGAAGGAAACGGCATCAGCCCGATCACAGGGGCGGTAGTGGGAAGCCTCCTGGGCTTTCTGCTGTTCAATGTTTATCCGGCCAAGGTGTTCATGGGCGATACCGGTTCGCTGGCGCTCGGCGGCTTTGTGGCGGCCAGCGCCCTGATGATGCAGATGCCGCTTTTTATTCCGATCATCGGATTCATCTATCTGATCGAGGTACTGTCTGTCATTATTCAGGTGACATATTTTAAGAAGACAGGCGGCAAGCGGATCTTTAAGATGGCGCCGATCCATCATCATTTTGAGCTGTGCGGCTGGTCGGAGACCAGGGTTGTGGCGGTATTTTCCATTGTCACGGCAATCCTGTGCCTGACGGCGTATCTGGGAATATGACGCACAGGAATCGTAATCAGGAAGAAATAACTGCAGGAGGAAGATTACATGAGCCAGAGTCAGAAAGTTCTGGTAGCGGGTGCAGGTAAGAGCGGGATTTCATCCGCGCGGCTGCTTCTTGCGTTGGGGGGAGAGGTCGTGCTTTATGACGGCAATGCGACGCTTCATGCCCCGGCGCTTATGGAAAATTTTGAAAATGGAGCCGCTGTCAGCGTTGTACTGGGCGAACTGCGCCCGGAGGCGCTTACAGACGTATTGCTCTGCGTGATCAGCCCGGGAATCTCGCTGGAGGAGCCGTTTGTGGAATTGATCCGCTCGGCGGGTATACCGATCTGGGGTGAGCTGCAGCTGGCTTACCACTGCGCAAAGGGTCGGCTGGCGGCCATCACCGGTACCAACGGCAAGACGACGACCACGGCCTTAGTCGGAGAGATTCTGAAGGCGTATGCCGGAGAGGTCTATGTGGTAGGCAATATCGGTATCCCCTACACGGACGTTGCGCTGAAAACCACCGACCGAAGCGTTACGGTCGCCGAGGTTTCCAGCTTTCAGCTGGAGACGCTGATGGATTTCCATCCGAATGTCAGCGCAATCCTGAATATTACGCCGGATCACCTGAACCGGCACCATACGATGGAATGTTACATAGAAGTGAAGGAAAGCATCACCGCGAACCAGACGGAGGAAGACACCTGTGTTTTGAACTATGACGATGAGGTGCTTCGTGCCTTTGGAAAGAGGGATGACCTGAAGCCTCAGACCGTGTTCTTCAGCAGCAGAAATCAGCTGTCGGACGGTTATTACATGAAAGGCTATGAGATCATGCAGGCGGCAGGCGGCAGGGCCAGGCCGCTCATGGATGTGCGCGACATGAACCTTCTGGGACGTCATAATTATGAGAATGTGATGGCGGCCATTGCCGTCGCCACGGCTATGGGGGTTCCGATGAATACGATCCTCAGGGTCGTGAAGGGGTTTAAGGCTGTGGAGCATCGGATCGAATTTGTGCTGGAGCGGCTGGGCGTCCGTTATTATAACGATTCCAAGGGAACGAATCCGGACGCGGCCATTCAGGCCGTGAAGGCCATGCCCGGCCCGATCATCCTGATCGGGGGCGGCTATGACAAGGGCTCCTCTTATGACGAGTGGATCGAGTCCTTCGGGGGAAATGTAAAGTATCTTGTCCTGATCGGACAGACCCGGGATAAGATCGCGGAGTGCGCGCGGAAGCATGGATTCACCAATATCATGTATGCGGAGGATATGACGGAGGCCGTGAACGTGTGCGCTTATTATGCCGAAAGCGGAGACTGCGTACTGCTGTCGCCGGCCTGCGCCAGCTGGGGGATGTTTAAGGATTATGAAGAGCGGGGCAGGATCTTCAAGGAGTGTGTGAGAAACCTGTAACCGAAGGACAGGCGGAAGGCGCGCGGACAGGAAGTATTAAGCGCGCGGAAGCTGTGTATAACCGGGAGAGAAGGAGGAAGACGTCATGGCGCAGGAGAAAAGGAAACGTTCGCAGCGGTTTTATGATTACAGCCTGCTGTTTGCCATCGTCTTTCTGACGATATTCGGACTGATTATGATCTACAGTGCCAGTTCCTATAAGGCACAGATCGACCATGGAAATGCGGCATATTTCATGATCCGTCAGGGCGCGGTTGCAGCCGTGGGTCTGGTGATCATGATCATTATTTCCAAGATGGATTATCACTGGTACGCGAAGGTATGGAAACTGGGGGCGGCGATCGTATGGATCCTGATGATCCTGGTGACTTTTACGCCTCTGGGCCGCGAATATAACGGCAAGAAGCGCTGGCTGGGCTACAGTTCCTTTAGTTTTCAGCCGTCGGAGCTTGTGAAGATCCTGGTCATTGTGGCCCTGGCTGCCATTATTGTCCGCTGCGGCAGGGACATTGACCGTTTTGCGGGGAAATTCCGCGCTATGGTTCTGGTGCTGCCGCTGGCGTTTATTGTCGTTCTCAATAACTTAAGCACCGGCATTATCATTGTCGGCATCGGTTTCGTGATGATGTTTGTGGCCAGCCGTGAGAAATGGCCTTACGTCCTCTGTATTGTTGCGGCCGGACTGGTGCTGGCTTTTGCGGGACCCATCAGCAAGGTACTGACCGGAATAGGGCTCCTCCAGAAATACCAGCTGGGTCGTATCAATGTCTGGCTGGATCCGGAGGCCTATGCCCAGCAGGGCGGTTTTCAGGTGCTTCAGGGACTTTACGCCATCGGTTCCGGCGGGCTCTTCGGCAAAGGACTGGGACAAAGCATCCAGAAAATGGGTTTTGTGCCCGAAGCCCAGAATGATATGATCTTTTCGATCATCTGCGAGGAACTGGGGCTTTTCGGCGCCATTTCCCTGATCCTGATCTTCATGTTTATGATCTATCGGTTCATGGTTATTGCCAGCAATGCGCCGGATCTGTTCGGTTCCATGCTGGTGGTGGGGGTCATGGGCCACATCGCGATCCAGGTGCTTCTGAATATCGCCGTGGTGACAAATACGATCCCCAATACGGGCATTACGCTGCCGTTCATCAGTTACGGCGGCACGTCCGTTTTGTTCCTTCTGATCGAGATGGGCATGGTACTGAGCGTGTCCAATCAGATAAAACTGGAAAAATAGTCTGGGTCGGGCAGCCACAGCTTTTCCGTAAGCATACCATAAGATATGTAGATTTCGGGAGGAAACGGGTTGTCTGGAATAGAAATAGAAGGACTGCGTCCCCTTGAAGGGGAAGTGACGGTCCAGGGTTCGAAGAACGCGGTGCTGCCGATGATGGCGGCAGCCGTTCTGAATAGAGGAACGACAGTTCTGCATAATGTCCCGCGTATCCGGGATGTGTTCTGTATGCTGGATATCCTGCGCGCCATGGGCTGCGAATGCCGTCTGGAAGGGCATACGCTGGTTATCGACGCACGGACTGTCAGCCGCATTGCGGTTCCCAGAGAATATGTGGCCTCGATGCGTTCGTCCATTGTGCTTCTTGGGACTTTCCTTGGGCGCTGCGGCGAGGCGGCCACCTTCTATCCGGGCGGCTGCGTCATTGGAAGCCGCCCCATTGATATCCATCTGGATGGGCTTAGGAAGCTTGGGGCGGTTATTGAAAACAGCGGCGAAAAGATCGTTGCAAGGACCGCGGGGCTTTCCGGCGGGCGGATCCATTTTCCGTATCCAAGTGTCGGCGCCACGGAAAATGTGCTTCTGGCGGCGGTGACAGCCCACGGTACGACCGTGATCGAAGGCGCAGCCAGAGAACCGGAGATCGCGGGCCTTTGCCGGATGCTTGTCGGCATGGGTGCGAAGATATCCGGGATCGGGGAAGGGACGCTTACCGTAGAGGGCGTCAGTACGCTTTGTGATTCGGAGTATACGGCTCCGGGAGACCGGATCGTGGCGGGAACCTATCTGTCCTGTGTCGTGTCGGCGGGCGGAAGATCATATCTGAAAGGCGTAAATGCGCAGGAACTGAAGGGCGTGCTGAAAGTCCTGCGGCGCATGGGCGCTGACATTGAGACAGCGCCGGCCGGAATCCGCGTGTATATGGGACGCCGGCCGGGACCGGCCGGAATCAAAACCGCGCCGTACCCCGGATTTCCTACGGATCTCCAATCGCCGTTTCTGTCCCTTCTGTCGGTCAGCGACGGCTGCGGATGGGTATGGGAGACGGTATTTGAGGAGCGGTTCGCCACGGCTGAAGAGCTCAGACGGATGGGCGCCGATATTGAGATCGCCGGCAGAAAGGCGCGCGTACACGGCAGATATCCGCTGCATGGAACGACGGTCACGGCCCCGGATCTTCGGGGCGGTGCGGCGCTTGCGGTGGCGGCGCTTGCGGCGGAGGGCAAGACAGAGATCTGCGGCTGCAGCCACATCCTGCGGGGATATGAGGATCTGTGCGGGGATTTAAAATCACTTGGCGCGAAGATCCGTCAACAGCCTGGAGGTGCATGAGATCCGAAACGGAGATGCCGGTGCACAGGGGCGATATACCGGGACGGAGGCGGACGCCGGTCGGCGAGAAATGTCTGATCTGGAGGAACTATGGGAGACTTCATGGGCAGAAAAACGCATATGGGACTGTTCATTTTCGTTGTAGCCGTCATTTCCGCTGCGGTGGTCCTTATGTCCGTTAATGTGAGGGAAGTCACGGTCACCGGCAACAGCCGGTATACGGAAACGGAGATCGCGGACATGATCTTCCGGAAAAAAACAGACTGGAACAGCGCCCTGCTTTTCCTGCGCGAGAAGACGCAGGAGCACATCAGCATCCCGTTTGTAGAGGATTATCAGCTGGATTTCGAAAGTCCGACGCATGTGGATGTGATCGTCCATGAGAAGAGCGTGGTCGGATATGTCTCCTACATGGGCAGCAATATGTATTTCGATAAGGACGGTATTATTGTCGAGAGTACAGGGGAGACCCTCTCCGGCATTCCGGAGGTATCCGGCCTCAAATTTGGCCAGATCGTGCTGCACCAGCCGCTTCCGGTAGAAGACAGCCGGGTCTTTGAAGAGATCCTGAACCTGACCCAGCTGTTGTCCCTGCGAAAGCTTTCGGTAGACGGGATCCGGTATAATGCAAAGGGGGAGGCGAGCCTGTATATCAATAAAGTGGAGGTGGTACTTGGGGACGGTTCCCAGATGGACGGCAAGATTTCCCTGCTTGCGAATATGATGCCCCAGATCCAGGATCTGGACGGCACGCTCTATCTGGATAATTATGATGAAAATAAGGAAGATCTGGTTTCGACTTTCAAGAAGGATTTTAAGGATTAGCGAAAATTAATTAAAAAAATGGTTGATATTTTGCATGAAATCAAATATGATATTAGTTAGGGCAGAAATACAGCAGGTCAGGAGAGAAAAATACGTGGGGGATGCACGTAGAAAAAGGAGGATACGGTCTTGCTTGAGATTAAAATAAACGAGGCGGAGAGTTCCGCCCGGATTATCGTGGTAGGCGTAGGCGGTGCAGGTAATAATGCTGTGAACCGTATGATCGATGAGAATATTGCGGGCGTGGAGTTTGTCGGTATTAATACGGACAAGCAGGCGCTGCAGTTCTGTAAGGCACCGACCGCCATGCAGATCGGTGAGAAGCTGACCAAGGGGCTGGGCGCGGGCGCCCGTCCGGAGGTGGGCCAGAAGGCGGCTGAGGAGAGTTCCGAGGAGCTGGCGCAGGCGCTGCGGGGCGCCGACATGGTTTTCGTTACCTGCGGTATGGGCGGCGGTACCGGTACCGGTGCGGCTCCTGTGATCGCAAGGATTGCCAAGGATATGGGTATCCTGACCGTCGGCGTGGTGACCAAACCTTTCAAATTTGAGGCAAAGACCCGTATGACGAACGCTGCGCAGGGTATTGAGCGCCTGCGCGACAACGTGGACACACTGATCGTGATCCCGAATGATAAGCTTTTAGAGATCGTTGACCGCCGTACGACGATGCCTGACGCCCTCAAGAAGGCCGACGAGGTCCTTCAGCAGGCTGTTCAGGGTATCACGGATCTGATCAATGTTCCCGGACTTATCAATCTGGACTTTGCCGATGTGCAGACTGTTATGATCGACAAGGGCATCGCCCATATCGGTATTGGACGGGCCAAGGGCGACGAGAAAGCGCTGGAGGCTGTGAAGCAGGCCGTATCCAGCCCGCTTCTTGAGACTACGATCGAGGGCGCCTCCCATGTGATTATTAATATTTCCGGCGACATCAGCCTGATCGAGGCGAATGAAGCTGCAAGCTATGTACAGGAACTGGCAGGCGACGATGCCAATATCATTTTCGGCGCGATGTATGATGAGAATGCCCAGGATGAGGCGACGATCACCGTGATCGCCACAGGGCTTGACGAGCATGCAGGCGGCTCTGTTTCCAAGACCATGAGCGGTATGGGAACCGGATTTGGTTCCTACCGGCCGATGAAGCCGGCCGGCAGTGCCGAGGCGGCTGCAGCATCGACGACCCCGGCATCCCCGTCTTCCTTCGGAACGCGCACCACTCCGACGGGAGGTCTGACAGGTCCGACCGGACAGTCTTACCGCCCGACGGCGAATATGAAGGATATCACGATCCCTGACTTTTTGAAGAATAAGAGATAATGAAGGCGTCCCTTAGCAGGGACGCTTTTGTTTCCATGCGAACAGAGCACCGTTGACGCTCTGTTCGTATTAAGAAAGACGACCCATTCTCCGTAAATCATGTCCCCAATATGCCGCAGCCCCGCCTGTCCCGCTGTGTTGCCACATGCGGAAACCGGAGAAAAGTTTTTGCATGTTATGCAGCGCGATATGCGGTTTGTGCTATTGTCCCCCAGCTCCCGGAAGAACCAGCGCAGGAAGCCTGCTCCTCCTGAGGTGAATTTTGTGAGCGGCTGAAAAGTCTTGGTGAACAGAGATTTGCGTTGGTACGAAAAATGGGAGGACCAGGAAACTCAACTTATGGATGCACACACGCTGGTCCCATTTTTCGTACCGCTTTTAGCAAATCGCTGTGAACTTAGACTTTTCCCGCGAGCAAACCTGAACCGCAGGAGGAGCAGGCTTCCTGCGCGTACCTTCCGCACCCATGTGCGCATACATTTCAAAGTATAAAACAACACTACAGCACATGTGACAACGAGCAAACGAAACAGCAGTCATAACATTCAAAATCCCCCGCGAAAACGGTTGACTTATGCCACCAAATTACGTATAGTTAGTGTGACATAAAAACCCCCGGGATACCGCACCCCGCGCGGGTGCAGACACGAGCGAGAGCAGGAGGAATAACATGAGCGTAAGACGGATCTATGTAGAGAAGAAGCCCGCGTACGCGGTGAAGGCGAAGGAACTTCTGGCTGAGATCGGCAGTTACCTTGGCATCGGCACGGTGGAGAATGTGCGGGTGCTGATCCGCTATGATATCGAAAATTTGTCCGAAGGCGCGTATCGGGCGGCGCTGGCGACCATTTTCTCGGAGCCGCCGGTAGACGAGATTTATGAGGAGACATTCCCCAAGGGAGAGAATGATACAGTATTCTCCGTGGAATACCTGCCGGGACAGTTCGACCAGCGGGCGGATTCAGCGGAGCAGTGCGTAAAGCTCTTAAGCGAGGAAGAGGAGCCGGTGATCCGCTCGGCCACCACTTATGTGATCTCCGGGAAGCTGACGGCGGAGCAGGCGGCGGCCATCAAGTCTTTCTGCATCAATCCGGTGGACAGCCGGGAGACGGACGAGACCAAGCCCGCGACGCTTTTGACCGTGTTCGATACGCCGGCGGATGTGGCGGCCTTTGCGGGCTTTGGCGGATTCACGGAGCCGGAGCTTAAGGCGCTTTACGATTCGCTGAACCTGGCGATGACATTTAAGGATTTTCAGCATATTCAGAACTATTACCGGACGGAAGAGCGCCGGGAGCCGACCGTGACGGAGATCCGGGTCCTTGATACCTACTGGTCGGATCACTGCCGCCATACCACGTTCTCGACGGAGCTTAAGGACGTGACGATCACCGACGGCGCGTACAGGGCGCCGATTGCGGCCTCATACGAGCAGTATCTGGCGGACCGCGAGGCGCTTTATAAAGGGCGGGACGACAAGTTCGTCTGCCTGATGGATCTGGCGCTTCTGGCGATGAAAAAGCTGCGGGCGGAAGGGAAGCTTGCCGACCTGGAGGAGTCCGAGGAGATCAACGCCTGCAGCATCGTGGTGCCGGTGGAGATCGACGGCGTCACCGAGGAGTGGCTGGTGAATTTTAAAAATGAGACCCACAACCATCCGACGGAGATCGAGCCCTTCGGCGGCGCGGCCACCTGTCTGGGCGGCGCGATCCGCGACCCGCTGTCCGGGCGCACCTACGTCTATCAGGCCATGCGCGTGACCGGTGCGGCGGACCCGACGAAGCCGATTTCCGAGACGCTTAAGGGCAAGCTCCCCCAGAGGAAGCTGGTCAATGGGGCCGCCGACGGCTACAGTTCCTACGGCAACCAGATCGGGCTGGCGACGGGCTATGTAAAGGAGATCTACCATCCGAACTATGCGGCGAAGCGCATGGAGATCGGCGCGGTCATGGGCGCGGCTCCGAGAAAATATGTGAAGCGCCTGACCTCCGATCCGGGGGATATCATCGTGCTTCTTGGCGGCAGAACCGGCCGCGACGGCATCGGCGGCGCCACCGGTTCGTCCAAGGTCCACACGGAGGCGTCCATCGAGGTCTGCGGCGCGGAGGTGCAGAAGGGCAATCCGCCGACCGAGCGGAAGATCCAGAGGCTGTTCCGCCGCCCCGAGGTGTCTTCGATCATTAAGAAATGCAACGATTTCGGCGCTGGCGGCGTGTCTGTGGCCATCGGCGAGCTGGCGGCTGGCCTGACCATCGATCTGGACAAGGTCCCGAAGAAGTACGCCGGTCTGGACGGCACGGAGATCGCGATCTCCGAGTCCCAGGAGCGCATGGCGGTGGTGCTTGCCCCGGAGGACGTGGACAAGTTCCTGGGATATTCGGCGGAGGAGAACCTGGAGGCGATCCCGGTGGCGGTGGTGACCGAGGAGCCGCGCCTGGTGATGAACTGGAGAGGGAAGACCATCGTCGATATCAGCAGGGCGTTTCTGGATACCAACGGCGCCCATCAGGAGGCGTCGGTGGTGCTTGAGACGCCGGGACGCGAGGGAAATCCGTTCGCGGCGGCCGGCGTGAGCGCAGATATCAACAACGCAGGCGCGATCCGCGAAAAATGGCTCTCCGTCCTGTCCGACTTAAATGTCTGCTCCCAGAAGGGCCTGGTCGAGATGTTCGACGGCTCCATCGGCGCGGGCTCTGTCTTCATGCCCTACGGCGGCAGATACCAGCTGACCGAGACCCAGGCCATGGTGGCCAAGCTCCCGGTCCTTCGCGGGCACACCGACACGGTGACGATGATGAGCTACGGCTACGATCCGTATCTTTCCAGCTGGAGCCCCTACCACGGCGCGGTCTACGCGGTGGTGTCCTCCGTGGCGAAGATCGTGGCGAACGGCGGCGAGATGGATAAGATCCGCTTCACGTTCCAGGAATATTTTAAGAGAATGACCGACGATCCCACACGGTGGGGTACGCCGTTTGCGGCGCTTCTCGGCGCCTACAGCGCCCAGCTGGGCTTCGGCCTGCCGTCCATCGGCGGCAAGGACAGCATGTCCGGAACCTTCAACGACGAGCATCACGGCGAGATCAATGTACCGCCGACGCTGGTATCCTTCGCGGTGGATATCGCCCGCCACGGCGATATCATTTCCCCGGAGCTTAAGAAGGCCGGAAATAAGCTGGTGGAATTTGAGATCCAGCGGGACGCCTACGATCTGCCGGTCTATGAGCAGATCATGGACGGCTACCGGAAGCTTCACGCGGACATCGCCGCGGGCCGGATCATTTCCGCCTACGCGGTGGAGGGGCATGGCCTGGCCGAGGCGGTCAGCAAGATGGCTTTCGGCAATCAGCTTGGCGTGAAGATCGAGCATAATCTGGACCCGCGGGACTTCTTCGCGCCGGCCTGGGGCAATATTGTCTGCGAGGTGCCGGCGGACAAGGTAGGTGAGCTGACCGTTTCCTACCGGCTGATCGGCGAGGTGACGGGGGACGGCACGCTTCGCTACGGCGCGGCGGCGATCTCCCTGAAGGAAGCCCTTTCCGCCTGGACCGCGACCCTTGAACATGTATTCCCGACCGTCTCCGGCGTGGAGCAGACGGAGGTCCCGAACCAGGTGTATCACGCAAAGAATGTGTATGTCTGCAGAAATAAAGTGGCGAAGCCGCATGTATTTATCCCGGTATTCCCGGGCACCAACTGCGAGTACGACAGCACGAAGGCGTTTGAGCGCGCGGGCGCGGAGGTGACCACGAGGGTGTTCCGCAACTTAAGCGCCAATGATATCCGCGAGTCCGTGGACGAGTACAAAAAGGAGATCGAAAAGGCCCAGATCGTCATGTTCCCCGGCGGCTTCTCAGCCGGCGACGAACCCGAGGGTTCGGCCAAGTTCTTCGCGACCGTGTTCCGCAACGCGGCGATCAAGGAGGAGATCGAGAAGCTCCTGCATGAGAGGGACGGCCTGATGCTGGGTATCTGCAACGGCTTCCAGGCGCTTGTAAAGCTGGGCCTGGTGCCGGAGGGAACCATCGCCCCGCAGCGCGCCGATTCGCCGACGCTGACGATGAATACCATCGGACGCCATGTGTCCAAGATGGTCTACACCAAGGTGGTCACCGACAAGTCCCCGTGGCTTGCGCTGGCCCAGCCCGGCGGCGTCTACTGCAATCCGGCTTCCCACGGCGAGGGACGTTTTGTGGCAAGCGACGAGTGGCTCAGGAAGCTGTTTGCGAACGGTCAGGTAGCGACCCAGTATGTCAATGACAAGGGAGAGCCTACGATGGATGAGTTCTGGAATCCCAACGGCTCCTACATGGCCATCGAGGGCATTACAAGCCCCGACGGACGGATCCTGGGCAAGATGGCCCACTCCGAGCGCCGCGGAGAAGCGGTTGCCGTAAATATTTACGGCGAGCAGGATATGAAGATCTTCGAGGCGGGCGTGGCGTATTTCAGATAATGGATACAGGCAGGGCGTCACTGGCGCTCTGCTCGCATGGAAATACGAGGACGGCGCGGCGGACCGGAAGCCGGGCCGTTCCTTTAAATCTGCGGGATATTTGCCGGCCCCGCCGCAGGATCCTGAGATACCGAAGAATCAGGATATTTCCGGCGCTATGACTGCGGCGGGAAAGAAGCATATGGGGGAGGAAGTGCTTTATGGAAACTCAGAATTACAGAGAGGAACTGGAGCAGATGCGCGGGGATCTGGCCCGCGCCGGTTTCGGCAGCTTTCTGATTATTCCGTTAAAATACGAACCGGGAGAAGTAAATACGGTCTGGCTTCAGGAAAACTGCGTAAGACAGCCGATCTCCACGATGGATATCAATGAAGCTGTCAAGGACAATCTCAATTCTGACGACGGCATCAGGATCCTTGAGCGATATTATATATCAGGCGAAGTCCTGAAGAGGATCCTATTTGGAGATGCCGTATCAGAACCGTTCAGGCTGTATGCCTGCGAGCAGAATGAACAGCCTGATGAGGCAGCGGAGCAGAAGAGTATGTTTGGGCTATTTTCGGCGTATTTCTATCTCTTCCATACGCAGACGGCGTTCCTTTGTCTCGGGATCACGTATTCTGACATCGCTGTTCTGGAGCGCATCTGTAATCTGGGATACGCGGACAGCCGCGCTGCCTATTACTATCGGGATGGCAGCGGACTGTATGAATTTTCTCTTGATGATAAACTGAGGGAAGTTTGCGCCCTGGCAGGACTGGAATGCTTCTTTCAGGCAGGATCCTCGCTTTTCCTGGAGAGCTATATCTACACGCTGGCCGTTGTCCCGAGGCGCTTCCACTATCTGGAAAGCGTCCGCCGTCTCACGTTCAATTTGCATCAGATGCTCCCGCTGGGGACAGAGATGGACGACGATTCGGAAGGTGACGTTTACTATGTTTACTCGGTGAAATCGCAGGAGCTTGACAGCTACCGCTGGGGCTGCTGCGTAACCTCCCAGACGATCTGCTATGTGGTCGCGGACGAGACGATGAATCTGGAGGAAGAGCTTTGCAGTCAGGCGGAAGACGGGCTTCCGGTCGTGCTTCTCGCCCTCTATGAGAAATACAGCTGCCTGCGGTTTGCGCAGCTTCTGGTCACTGTGGACAAGCGAAAGCTGCGTCTGTTGCGCAGGCTGAACCGGCAGATGCTGGAATTCCGCGCCTACGGCACGGTTCATCCCAGCCATATTTCCCGCTGGTACAATGTAAGGCAGATCTATCAGTACCTGATCGAGACGAACGGCATCGATGCGGCCATTGAAGATGTGAATAATAAATTGGGCGTTCTGGCTGAGCACCAGAAGGAAGTGGAAGCCAGTACGAACGAGGCCGTGATGGGTCTGATCACGCTTTTCGGCATTGTTTCCATCCTCGCCTCGCTGCTGACCATTATCCAGATTCTGCAGGGCGGCGACTACTGGATGATCACGATCGTCGCGCTGCTGCTGATCGTCGCCGGTGCGGCGCTGGTGGCGCTCTGGCGCAGCCGGGAGTAGACAGGTGGGAGTGAATTATGACACAGTGTGTCCTGGATTTTCAGAACAGATCGCAGGAAAAGATCACAGTCGCATTCACCCTCGCAGATACCTCCTGCATTCCCTCAGACAAAAGACAACCGACGGCACCGTGGCGAGGCACCAGCCGACGGGCCAGGCACACCAGATCCCGACGGCGCTTCCGGTCAGGCCGGACAGGATAAAAGCCAGCACGACCCGCAGGGTCAGGTCCGCGAAGGTGGCGGCCATGAACTGGCGCATCGCGCTGAGTCCCCGCAGGATGCCGTCCGCCACCAGTTTGACGGACACGACGAAATAGAACGGCGACAGGATCCACAAGAACTGCCGTCCGGTCAGCAGGGCCGCGTCGGAACCCTCCTCCATAAACAGAAGGAGCAGGTATTTTCCGAAGAAGAAATAGAGGATACAGAACGGGACGCAGAAGCACCAGACCATTTTGATTCCGGCAGAAAAGCCGTCCCGGATCCGCTGGTATTTTCCGGCGCCCAGGTTCTGGGCCGAATAGTTGGAGATGCCGTTGCCAATGGTCGTAAACGACGTGATGACCAGATTGTTCAGCTTCACTGCGGCGGAGTAGCCGGCCATCACGGAAGTGCCGAAGCTGTTGATGACGCTCTGGATCAGGATATTTCCTACGGAAATGAAGCTCTGCTGGAGGATACTCGGGACGGCGACCAGCATGATCTTTTTGAGCAGCATTTTGTCAAACAGCGCAGGCTTTTCCGCGCAGCGGATCTTCCGCAGACGCGACCATACCGTAAGCATAGCCAGGATGCAGCTGGCGCCCTGGCACAGAAAGGTGGCCCAGGCCACGCCCGCGACGCCCATGCGAAACGCCTTGACGAACAGAATGTCGACGGCGATGTTCGACGTGGACGAGACCGCAAGGAAGCAGAAGGGCGTCCTGGAATCTCCCAGGGCAGAGAAGATTCCGTTGGCGATATTGTAGAAGAATACGAACGGAAGGCCCAGGATATAGATCTGCAGATACAGCTCCGAGTCCGCGAATACCTCCTTCGGCGTCTTGATCAGATGAAGCAGCGGACCGCCGCCGGCGAGTCCGATTAGCATCAGCGCCGCGCAGATGACCCCGCTGAAGATACAGGCGGTCGATACCGCGGTCTTCAGCCGGCTGTGTTCTCCCGCGCCGAACAGTACAGAGACCACGACGGAACAGCCGATGTTGCAGCCGAAGGCGAACGCGATGAAAATCAGGGTGATCTCGTAGCTGTTGCCCACGGCGGCCAGGGCATTTTCTCCGATGAATTTACCGGCTACCAGGCTGTCCGCGATATTGTAAAGCTGCTGGAAAACGATGCTGCCGAACAACGGCAGGCAGAATTTCCAGAGCACGGTTTCCGGTTTTCCTACAGTCAGATCTTTATTCATAAAATGATGTCCTTTCAGTTTGCTCGGCATTCGGAGAGCATTATACTCCGGTTTCTGCGATATGGGAAGTATGAAAAGTGACAGAAATCATCTGCTGATCCGTTATGGAGATTGTTCCAAAATGCTTCTAAATACTATGAGTCTGCTTGAAATTCCTGTGATTTGGAGTATAGTAGAAACATGTCAAGGGGAGGAGATAACCTGTTGGCAAACGATGCCGTCAGGTTTTTTCTATAGGCTTGAAACTTCTGTCAGAATATGGTAGTATTTTTTTGGTGCCATCAAGATGGTGGACGGCTGGCCCTCTCCGGAGGGACTGTGTTCTACACTTCGTTTCGGTCGGCGCAAAACCTGCGTCCACCGGACGCAGGTTTTGCGCCCCTCCGTTCATGTACATAGAGACCCGCAAGGGAATCCTGTGAGAAGGAGGGCTGAAGCTATGTTGACGATTGAAGGGCTTTTAGCAGTGCTCAGTTTTGGTCTGGCCTGTTTTAGTGATACGCCATCGGACGCAAAGATAACACTAAGACACAGATATAGCCGCCCCGACCCGGAAAGTTGAGCGGCTCATCTGAAGTTGAACAATTGATCGGGCCAGCCGTCTATCGGTGGCACCTTCTTTTGTCTTTACTATAACATAAATTTCCGATTGATGCAAGCCCCATGTTTTTTAAACAACCATTTTTAATTTGCGGATAAGCAAAAACTGAGACATTATTTATAATCTGGGAGGAACGCATTATGAATGCAAAGAAGATTCTGATCGTGATCGATATGCAGAAGGACTTTATCGATGGCAGTCTCGGCACGCCGGAGGCGCAGGCCATTGTGGAAAATGTGGTCGGCCTGATCGACGGTTTCGACGGGGAAGTGCTGTATACGCTGGATACGCATTTTGAGAATTACATGGAGACGCTGGAAGGGAAGAAACTGCCGGTCATGCACTGTATCCGGGGAACGGGAGGGTGGCAGGAGGAGCCGCGGGTTCTGGCTGCTCTTAAGCGGAAGAACGCGAAATGTTTCGAGAAGCCGACGTTCGGTTCCTATGATCTGGTCGATTATGTGTATGGGGCTGTGTGTGGCGATGATGCGGCCGCAGAGATCACCCTGGCCGGTCTCTGCACTGACATCTGCGTGGCTTCCAACGCGATTCTTCTTCGCGCCAAGCTGCCGAATACAGTGATTCGTGTGAAAGAGGACTGCTGTGCCGGGGTGACGCCCGCGTCCCATCAGGCGGCTCTGACGACGTTATCCATGTGTCAGATGGATGTCATCTGACCTTGTATGCGCAAGACAGACAGGACGCGGCATATTGCGTCGCGTTCGCTTAGTGGTGTGGCAGGAGGAAGAACGCAGAATGATAGAGAAGAATATGCAGCCGCTGGATTACGCGCAGGCGGCGGTGGACACGATGATGAGGAAATTCCCGGCGGCAGATCTGCCGCCGAAGGGACGTTTCCATTACCATCAGGGCGTATTTCTGTCCGGCGTGTATCAGACATACCGGCTGTGCGGGAGAGAGGAATATTTTCAGTATATCAGAGACTGGATCGATGCGGTTATCGACGCGGACGGACGCATTCTGGATTACGACCCGGGACAGCTGGACGATATCCAGCCGGGGATTCTTCTGTTTCCGTTATATGAAGCGACCGGCGAGGAACATTACCGGAAGGTTCTGGATGAACTGGCGGAGATCGTGGAGCATTTCCCGAGAAACGCGGTGGGCGGATTCTTCCATAAGAAAGGGTGTCCGAATCAGATGTGGCTGGACGGCCTGTACATGGGCGGCCCCATTATTGCCGAATACGGGGCCCGGTTCGGACAGCCGAGATTTCTGGACATCGTGGCAGAGCAGGCGCTTCTGATGCGGGAGCGGACGGAGGATGAGAAGACCGGGCTGTGGTACCATGCCTGGGACTGCTCGAAGGAAGCGCCGTGGGCGGATCCTGAGACCGGGCTGTCGGCAGAATTCTGGGGCCGTTCCATCGGCTGGGTGCCGGTAGCGGTGCTGGATGATCTGGATTTCATCCCGGAGGATTATCCGAAGCGGAAGGAACTGGAGAAGCTGGTCGTTGATCTTCTAAGCGCGGTGTGCCGTTACCAGTCTGAGGACGGACGCTGGTACCAGGTAGTCAATAAGGGCGGTCAGGAAGGCAACTGGCTTGAGAATTCCTGCAGCTGCCTGTATACGGCGGCGATCTGCAAGGCGGTCCGCAAGGGGCTGCTTGACAGCAAATATCTGCAGGCGGCGAAGCGGGGCTATGAGGGCGTGATCCGAAGCCTTACCTGGGACGGCGATGATCTGCAGCTGGGGCATGTCTGCATCGGCACCGGCGTAGGGAATTACGCTCACTACTGCGCGCGGCCGGTGTCTGTCAATGACCTCCACGGCATGGGGGCGTTTCTGCTGATGTGTGCGGAGATGACGGAGACGGCCTGGCAGGGAGAAAGGTGATTGCGATATGCTTCCTGAACTAGCTTGTGTGTTTCTATCAGGTTAATCGAATTCTTTTCTGTCTATGTCGAAAGGAAGGTACCTTGCAGATCGGTTTTGCCAGAGAGAAAAGCACGGGTTGACTTTCTGCTCTAAAAGGAGTTCTTTTTGTATTGCATATATGATCGATGCTGTAGTATAATGGTTACCAGTTGCAGGAAGAATTTTCGGCAGTTGGAGGCGAACATGAAAAAAAGTATCAGCGCTGCGAAAGCAGCGCTTTTGATAGGAATCATGATTCTCTTTGTGGGCGCTGTTTCTTTGAGCCGCGCGGAGATTTCCACGTACGCGGCGGGGCTGGGAACCGCTTTGGCGGGATCCGGAACCGGTCTTGCAGGTGTCGGAACCGGTCTGGCAGGCAGCGGAACCGGTCTTGCGGCGCCATCCACATCCGGCGCGCTCCACGTGGAAGGCGCGAAGCTCATGGGAAGCGACGGCCGGCCGGTGCAGCTTCGCGGCATCAGCACCCACGGCATCGCCTGGTTCCCGGATTATATCAATGAAGCCGCGTTTCGGCAGTTCCGCACCGAGTGGGGCGCCAATGTGGTCCGTCTGGCCATGTATACGGCGGAGTATGGCGGCTACTCTTCCGGCGGTGATAAGATGCAGCTTAAGAATCTGGTTCGCAGCGGCGTCCGTTATGCCACGGCTCAGGATCTGTATGTGATCATTGACTGGCACATCCTTTCCGACGGCGATCCGAATACCCATAAGGAAGACGCGAAAGCATTTTTCGCTGAGATGTCGAAGGAATTCGCGGCGAATAACAATGTGCTCTACGAGATCTGCAATGAGCCCAACGGCGGAACCATCTGGCAGCAGATCAAGTCTTACGCGAACGAGGTGATCCCGGTGATCCGCGCGAACGACAAGGATGCGGTCATCATCGTGGGAACGCCCAACTGGTCCCAGTATGTGGATCAGGCTGCGGCGGATCCGATCACCGGGTATGACAATATCATGTATGCCCTGCATTTTTACGCGGCGACCCATAAGGACGACCTGCGGGCGAAAATGGTGAGGGCGATCCAGAAGGGACTGCCGGTATTTGTCACGGAGTACGGGATCTGCGACGCCAGCGGAAACGGCGGCATTGATGAGGCCAGCGCGAACCAGTGGATCAATACGATGAACCAGTACGGCGTCAGCTATGTGGCATGGAACCTGTCCAATAAGGCGGAGACTTCGGCTATTATCCAGAGCGGAAGTACGAAGAAAAATGGATTTACCGACAGCGATCTGAGCGCTTCCGGAAAATGGCTCCGCGCCATGCTAATGAACGGCGCCGGTGCGGCGGGAAGTGTGAATGGGGCGGCTGACGCACTGGGTGTGGGACAGAGCAGCGGTCCGCTCACAAGCGGAGGTCAGAACGGTGTCAACGGTTCATCGGCGAATGGCGTTCAGAATGGCGTCAGAGGTCCGATTACGAACGGCAGTCAGAACGCTGCCGATGATTCGAATGGAAGCAACAGTGGAAACACCATCAAGGATTCGTTCGCAAGCGGCGGCCAGAGCAGTACCAATGTTTCGCCTGAAAACAGCGGTCAGAACACTGGAAGCAGTTCAGCCGGCAGCACGTCTGCGGGCGACAGCCAGGTCATTCAGAGCGGAAGCATCCGTATCACGGCCACAGTCGTGAACCGATGGACTTCCGGCGGCAAAGCGTATACGCATTATACGATGAAAATGGAGAATACGTCCGGCTCGCCGGTGAATCAGTGGACCGTCACGATCCCGTTTACGGGAAATTTCCGCCTTACGGACAGCTGGAACGGAGATTATACGGTGTCCGGGCGTGCGCTGACCGTCACATCCAAGTCATATAACGGAAAGATCCCGGCAGGCGGATCTGTGTCCGATGTGGGATTCATTGTGGCCGGAGCGGAGATTGCGGACGGCACGTGATCGTTTTTCTATACAGCGGAAATCGCGTACGGTACGTGATCGCCTTTCTATACGTTTGCTGACGAAAAAGCCGAAGCAGAATCTTCCGTCAGCGCGAAGCGTGGGCATTTGACCGGCAATAATAAGAGAAACCAGGTGTTTTGAAATGGAAACAGATAAGACCAATCATTACGAGGAGATGGGGGAGCGTTTCGTTGAGAGCTACCGCAGACACGGCGGCAATACGATCATGGTGCTTCTCGGGTTCTACAAGGGACAGTATCACCGCTTCCTGATCTCCACGTTTTTCTTTGTGATCAAGCATTCGCCGGCGCTGTTCACATCGCTTCTTGTGGCCAACGTGATCAACGGCGTGATGGCGGGCGGCGATACCGCGGTCCGGGCGATCTACACGAATGTAGGGATCTGGCTGGGTCTTCTGGCGGTCCATCTGCCGGCCAACTGGCTTTACAGCATGTATAAGAACCGGGTGATCCGCCAGACGGAGGCAGGCCTTCGGGGCGCGCTTGTGAAGAAGCTGCAGGAGCTGTCGATCCCCTATCATACGGAGATGCAGTCCGGACGGCTCCAGTCCAAGATCATGCGCGATGTGGAAGCGGTGGAGACGCTTTCCGAGCAGCTGCTGGTCCAGCTGATGAACATTTCCATCAGCCTGACGATCACGCTCTCGATCACCGCGGTCAAGAACCGGATCATCCTGCTGTTCTTCGTGCTGGTGGCGCCGATCGCCGCTGTGACGGTGGTGGCGTTCCGCCAGAAGATCCGGGGCGAGAACCGGGCGTTCCGCCGGGAGATGGAGGCGACCAGCGCCAGGGTCATGGAAATGGTGGAGCTGGTGCCGGTGACCCGCGCCCACGCGCTGGAGCAGAGCGAGGAGAAGCGGATCTGGGGACAGCTGGAGGAGACGGCGGAGAAGGGCTACCGTCTGGACATGGTGCAGTCCCATTTCGGGGCGGTCAGTTGGTGCGTGTTCCAGATGTTTCAGGCTTTGTGCCTCGGATTTTCCGGACTTATGGCGCTTAGGGGACGGATCCTTGTTGGGGATATCACCTTCTATCAGACAAGCTTTACCCAGGTGGTGAACCAGTTCACGTCGTGCATCAATCTGCTGCCGATCCTGACCCGCGGTCTGGAATCCATCACGTCCATCGGCGAGGTGCTGGCGTCCGACGATGTGGAGGTTAATGACGGCAAGCTGGAGGTCAACAGTCTGGAGGGAAATTATTCCTTCCGCAATGTCCGCTTCGCCTATCGTGACGCGGAGGATTCGGTGCTTGACGGCTTCAGCCTGGATGTGAAGGCGGGGGAGACCATCGCGCTGGTGGGAGAGTCCGGCGCGGGCAAGACGACGGTACTGAATCTGCTGATCGGCTTTATCAAGCCGCTTGACGGACGGCTCCTGGTGGACGGAAAGGATATTAACGACATCAATCTCCGGAGCATGCGGCGCTTTATCTCGGTAGTGCCCCAGTCACCGATCCTGTTCACGGGGACGATCCGTGACAATATTACCTACGGCATGGAAAATGTCAGCGATGAGGAGGTCATGCGGGCTGTGGAGGCGGCCAATTTGAAGTCACTGATCGCCCGGCTGCCGAAAGGGCTTGATACGATGCTTGATGAGCACGGGGCCAATCTAAGTGGCGGCCAGCGGCAACGCATTTCCATTGCAAGGGCCGTTATCCGCAATCCGAAGGTGATCATTCTGGATGAGGCTACCTCGGCTCTCGACACGATCTCGGAGAAGGAAATTCAGGATGCGCTGGAGAAGCTGATCCGGGGACGGACGACATTCATCGTGGCCCACCGGCTCTCTACTGTGCGGAACGCCGATCGGATCGTCGTGCTGAATAAGGGACAGATCCGCGAGGAAGGGACGTATCAGCAGCTGATGGATATGAAGGGCGAGTTCTACGAGATGGAAAGCCTGCAGATGGCGCTGCGGTGAGCCGGCTATGGTCATAATGGCAAGTCTGGATTCTGGTATCCTTAAGGGAAAGTACGGATGCGCGGTGATGGCCAGAACTGTGAAGGCTTGAATTCGGTATCTTTAAGGAGAAGTGCAGATGACCGGTGGCCTTGGTGGCGAGTGATTTAGCCGGCTATGTCTGCAGAGATGCGGAAACTTCGGTTGGAAAGTGCTGTATTGTGCAGAAATTTATTTTGCGGAAACGTTATTTGAATAACAAAAATTAAGGAGAGGTATGAAATGAGCAGCTATCATCAGATTCTTGCAAACTATGTGGATCAACTTCTGGACCGTTCCACGCCGCAGGCGCCGGTCTGGAACATCGAGAAGATCCGGCAGGGGGCGAAGCCGTCCTGGAACTATATCGACGGCTGCATGATCCATGCGCTTCTGGAACTCTATGGGATCCGGAAGAATGAGAAGTATCTGGAGTTCGCGGACGCGTTCATCGACTATTTTGTCAGCGAGGACGGCCAGATCAAATCCTACGATCCGATGGAGCACAATCTGGACAATGTGAACGCGGGCAAGACGCTTTTTGAGCTTTACAAATTGACCGGCAAGGAGAAATACCGCCGGGCCATCGATACCATTTACAGCCAGATAAAGACCCAGCCGAGGACGAAGGAGGGCAATTTCTGGCACAAGAAGATCTACCCGAATCAGGTCTGGCTGGACGGCCTCTATATGTGTCAGCCGTTTTACGCCATGTACGAGCTGGAGTACAATGACTGTAAGAATATCGAAGATATTTACAATCAGTTCATGAATGTCTACAAGCTGATGCGCAATCCGATGAATGGGTTGTATTACCATGCGTATGATTCGTCCAGAGAGTCCTTCTGGTGCGACAAGGTGACCGGCCTGTCCGGCAACGCGTGGCTGCGGGCGCTGGGCTGGTACGCGATGGCGCTGATCGACACCATCGATATCATTTCCGCGAAACCGGAGCTTGCGGAATACCGCGACGGCCTGACGAAGAACTACCGGGAACTGATCGACGCCATGCTGCCGTATCAGGATAAGGAGAACGGCATGTGGTGCCAGGTGCCCAATTTCCCGGAGATCCAGAAGAATTATCCGGAGACGTCCGGTACGGCGATCTTCGCCTACGCGATCATGAAATCGGTGCGGCTGGGCATCCTGCCGGAGGAGTATTTCGCTACGGGTGAGCGGGCGTTTGAGGGAACCTGCGAGAAGTACCTGTCCGAGAAGGACGGCGAGCTGCAGCTGGGCGGTATCTGTCTGGTGGCGGGACTCGGCAATAAGCAGATGCGTGAAGGGACTTACGAATACTACATGCGCGAGCCGGTGGTGGAGAACGAGGCCAAGGGCATTGCGCCGTTAATACTGGCGTATGTGGAGCTTCTGCACAGGGAGTAGTGACTTGCTGCGGCTTCCGGACGGCGCAGCGGCTTCACCGGCGTTTTGCAGTACAGAGAACTGAACGGCAGCCGGAACGGTTATATCGTAAGAGAACAGTAAGAGTTATCAATTTGCATTTTTCTCCCGGATATGCTATGCTAAAGGGAGATTATGTCAATCAGACCATAAAGGCGGTATCGGAATGATCAGATTAGAACGCACGAGCGTCATGAACCTGGAGAATGCGATGCGGGGGGCCCGCAACCCGATGAACAGCTGGGCGCGCATGGACAGCGGCTACGATGAGGAAGGCAATTTTGTCCTGGGGCCCAATGATATGGATCTGGCCTGCCGTCTGCGGCGGGCCGGCAGCGACCACCGCAAGTTTATCCGCCAGATCTTTGTGTCGGTCGATATCACCGCGCCGCTTTACTGGTGGAAGGAGTACGACACCTATAAAGTGGCGACGGTGGCCAATTCCACCAGCACCATGCATAAGATCCACAGCAAACCGTTTTCCATCGACGATTTTTCGCATGACCATCTGACGGAGTCCGGTCTTGCCATTATGGAACGGCTGGTGGATGAGCTGGAGCAGATACGCCTTCGTTATATGGAAGGGAAGGATAAAGCGGACTGGTATGATCTGATCCAGCTGCTTCCGTCCAGTTATAATCAGATGCGGACCTGCACGCTGAATTACGAGACATTGGTGAATATTTACTATGCAAGGCGGAACCATAAGCTGGAAGAGTGGCATACCTTCTGTGCATGGATCGAAACGCTGCCGTACGCAAAGGAACTGATCGTGGCGGAGGATGAACAGTCATGAACCTGATCGCGGCGGTCGATAAGAACTGGGCCATCGGCTGCGGGGGACGGCTGCTGGTGTCGATCCCTTCCGACCGGGAAACCTTTCGGCGGGAAACCGTGGGCCGGGCGGTCATTATGGGGAGAAAGACGCTCGAAAGCCTGCCCGGCGGCCAGCCGCTTGCGAAGCGGACGAATATTGTTTTGTCGAGGGATCCGGATTTTCGGGCAAAGGGCGCCGTTGTCTGCCGAAGCGTTGAGGAGGCGCTGGCGGCGGCGGACGGATTTGCGGCGGCGGACGTCTTTGTGATCGGAGGCCGGGAGATTTACGGGGCCTTTCTGCCGTACTGCGACAGGGCGTATATTACTTATATTGATTATGCTTACCAGGCGGATACTTATCTGTGTAATCTGGATCTGGATCCAGACTGGATGCTTGAGTCAGAATCCGACGAGCAGACATATTTCAATCTGTGCTATACGTTCCGCAGGTATGTGCGGAAAAGCTGACAGGCTGCGAAGCGTCTGTGTCAGTATTTCAGTGGCCGGCACGTCATTGGTGAGAAGGCGCGTCGGCGGGAATGTGGCAGAATGCATAAAACGGGATAAAGAGTAAGGGAGAACATCTGAGAAGGAGAGCAGGATACATGTGCAGGAAGAGGGGAAACAGGAAATTTACTTCAGAAATCCGTCTGGCACTGTGTGCGGTGCTGGCCTGCGCGCTTGCGGCGCAGCCCCTGCCGGCGCTGGCGACGTCAAACCGCCAGCAGATGGAGCAGGAGCGGGATAAGGCCCAGCAGGGGTTGAATGAGGCGAATGAGGATGCCCGGGAAGCGCAGGAGAATATTGATCAGGCACAGGGTGTCGTCTCCGGATTGAATGAGGAACTGACGGATTTGCTTGCGGAACTTGCGCTTCTGGAAGCGGATATTGATGCGAAGGAGATCCAGATCGCGCAGGCCCAGGAGGATTATGAAGCCGCGAAGGCCAGGGAACAGGAACAGTATGAAGACATGAAGAAGCGCATAAAATATATGTATGAGAAGGGCGATACAGAGTTTTTGGACGTTCTTCTGAAGGTGCGCAGTATGTCTGAACTCCTGAACAAAAGCGAGTACATAGAAAATATTTACCGGTACGACAGGACGAAACTTCTGGAGTATCAGGAGACGAAACAGCAGGTTCAGGAGTATCAGGTACAACTGGACAATGAAATGAACGAGATGGAGGGCATGAAGCTGGAGTACCAGGAACATCAGGCGAACCTTGAATCCACGATTGCCCAGAAGCGCAGGGAGATCGCCAATTTTGACGCGCAACTGGCGCAGGCGAAGGCGGCTGCCGAGCAGTATAAAGCAACGATCACAAAGAAGAATGAGGAGATCCGTAAGGCGGAAGAGGAGGAGCGCCGTCGTCAGGAAGAGGAGCGCCGCCGTCAGGAGGAAGAGAGACGCAAACAGGAGGAAGCGGCCCTGGCTGCGTCCGGACAGGGCGGATCTTCTTCCGGCAGCAGAACTTCATCCAGCAGCGGCCCGGTCTCTACCAGAAAAACAGGAACGACGATCAAGAGCTCCGGCGGTACGGCGCTTGGACGTGAGATCGCGGATTACGCCCTGCAGTTCGTGGGTTATCCTTATGTCTATGGAGGGACCAGTCTGACGAACGGAACCGACTGTTCCGGTTTTACAATGAGGGTTTATGAGCATTTCGGTTATTCGCTTCCGCGGACTTCCGCGGATCAGCGGTCAGCGGGATATGGCGTGGATTACAGCGATGCTCAGCCGGGGGACCTGATCTGTTATCCCGGTCATGTAGCCCTGTATATCGGGAATGGGCAGATCGTACACGCCAGCAACGCGAAGAACGGGATCATGGTCAGTTCGGCGACCTATCGGAGTATTATGGCGGTGCGTAGGATCATTCAGTAGACGTTGCTGCAGCAGGATACCTGACGGCCTGTCCCTCCGGCAGGAGTGGGCAGGCCGTTTCCTGTGCGGGACAGCCGATATGTTCCGGACAGGGACACCTTACAGAGTCGGATGCCGGATGCCCGATCCGTGCAGTGAACCGGGGACGGTACAGATAGCGGATAAGGAGAGAATGACAGAATGAAGAATGGAAAAGGGCCGGGGAAGAGGGTCGGGATATTTCTGATAACACTTCTATTCATGCTGTATACGGCGGCGCGGCCGGTTTATGCCGTTTTGGACTGGCCGTCGGATACAGGGATTATGGCAGAGGCGGGAATTGTGATAGATGAGTCTAACGGCACGGTTCTGTTCGGACAGAATATCCATGTGGCGTATGCCCCGGCCAGTATTACGAAGCTTTTGACCGCCCTGGTTGTGGCTGAGCGCGTTTCTCTGGATGATCGTGTCACATTTTCCCATGATGCTGTTTATAATGTGGAATCGGGCAGCGGCAATTCTCTTGCATTGGAGGAGGGCGACGTCCTGACGGTGCGGGACTGTCTGCACGCGCTTCTTCTGCGTTCCAGTAATCAGGCGGCCAATGCCCTGGCCGAGTATGTGGCCGGCAGCCGTGATGGCTTTGTGGAGCTGATGAATGAGAAGATTACCGAGATCGGCTGTACAGAGAGTCATTTTGCCAATCCTTCCGGACTTAACGATGAGAATCAGTATGTAACGGCTTATGATATGGCACTGATCGCGCGGGCGGCATTCGCCAATGAGACCGTCCTTTCTATATCCTCTGCGAAGAATTATCAGCTTCCGGCCACGATCAGGAACCCGGAGGGACTGACGATCGCGATGGAGCATAAGATCCTGGCGGCGAGGGATAATCCTTCCAGCCGTTACTATCTGGAAGGCGCCCTGGCCGGTAAGACCGGTTATACCTCCAAGGCAGGCAATACGCTGGTGACCTACGCGGTCCGTGACGGTCGGGGTGTGATTTCGGTAATCCTGAAGGGCAGCCAGCCTCAGTATTATATTGACGGCAAGACGCTGATCGAGTTTGCTTTCGCATCGTTTCAGAATATTCCTATCGCGGGACAGGAGCATTTTCTTGAGGAGCAGGAGGGTATCGATTGCGGCGGCCGGCATTACGCATCGTCAGAACTGTATCTGGAGGAGGGAGCCTGCGTGACGGTCCCGAATGGCGCTTCCTTTGCGGATGTGACGCGGACGTTGAGTACGGAACTGGAAGACGGACATCCGCGGACTGCGGTTGCGAAGCTGACCTATACCTATAATGACCGGCAGGTGGGGAGCGTTTATCTATGTGCGCCTGATCAGCCCATTTCTGTTGAAACGTTATCGGCAGCACCATCGGAAGACGAGACAGAGACGGAAGCGGAGAGCAATCAGGCTGAAGCAGCCGAAGACAAATCCTGGATGATCGCTCTCGGTACGCTGGTTTTGCTGGCCGCCTTATCCGGCGTCATATTTTTCCTGTGGTACCGGCATCAGAAAGCTGCTGCTGAGGCGGCCCGTCGCCGCGCCCGCCGCAGGGAACGGATCCATGAGCTCGGCTATACCGATGAAGAATTCGATGAAATGGTACGCCGCCGCAGGGAGACGGGCAATGGACGTAGAAGCCAGAACGCCGGCAGTGAGGAAACCGATGACGGTAAATGATGAGACCGTAAATTTTTTGAGAAGTTTTGCAATTAGTACTAGACGAATGGGAATTTTTGTGAGAAAATAAAAACAAGTATGATGTGATATTTTTAACAAAGTACTTCACAATTATTACTTATTGAAAGGAGTCTTAACATGACCTATTCACATGAAGTTGAGAAAATGTGCAACGTCGCACAGGGCGTTCATCACGGCGCCGCTCCGATCCCGGAGGAAGCGAAATGGGTGAAATCCAAAGAGATCACCGACATCTCCGGCCTGACCCACGGCATCGGCTGGTGCGCGCCGCAGCAGGGAGCCTGCAAGCTCACCCTGAACGTCAAGGACGGTATCATCCAGGAAGCCCTGGTGGAGACCATCGGCTGCTCCGGTATGACCCATTCCGCGGCTATGGCGGCTGAGATCCTTCCCGGCCTGACCATTCTGGAAGCGCTGAATACCGACCTGGTATGCGATGCGATTAATACGGCAATGAGAGAACTGTTCCTGCAGATTGTCTACGGCAGAAGCCAGAGCGCGTTCTCCGAGGACGGACTTGCCATCGGCGCCGGCCTGGAAGATCTGGGCAAGGGCCTTCGTTCTCAGGTAGGAACCATGTACGGAACGCTGAAGAAAGGCCCCCGTTATCTGGAGATGGCGGAAGGCTATGTGACCGGTATCGCACTGGACGAAGAGGACCAGATCATCGGATATCAGTACGTCAGCCTTGGCAAGATGACCGACTTCATCAAGAAGGGCGACGACCCGAACACCGCCTGGGAGAAGGCGAAGGGCCAGTACGGCCGCGTTGCGGACGCAGTCAAGATCATCGATCCGAGACAGGAATGAAGCATAATTTCGCGCTAAGCGGGAAATTATGCGCTGCGCAAACGGAGCGCAGCGGAGTTCGCGTTTCCCGTGAATATAATAAGGAGGGAAATACATATTATGGCATTATTTGAATCTTATGAGAGACGTATCAAACAGATCAATGAAGTTCTGAACAGCTATGGCATCGCTTCCATCGAGGAGGCTGAGAAGATCACCAAGGATGCCGGACTGGACGTATATAAGATGGTAGAGGGCATTCAGCCCATCTGCTTTGAGAACGCCAAATGGGCCTACACCGTAGGCGCCGCCATCGCGATCAAGAAGAACTGCCGCCGCGCAGCGGATGCTGCCGCCGCCATCGGCGAGGGCCTGCAGTCCTTCTGTATCCCCGGTTCTGTCGCCGACAGACGTAAGGTAGGCCTTGGCCACGGCAATCTGGGCAAGATGCTTCTGGAAGAGTCCACCGATTGCTTCTGCTTCCTGGCCGGCCATGAGTCTTTCGCCGCTGCGGAAGGTGCGATCGGTATCGCCGAGAAGGCCAACAAGGTCCGTCAGAAACCGCTCCGCGTCATCCTGAACGGCCTCGGCAAAGACGCTGCTCAGGTCATCTCCAGAATCAACGGCTTCACCTATGTGGAGACCGAGATGGACTACTACACCGGCGAAGTGAAGGAACTGTGGAGAAAGTCCTACTCCAACGGCCTCCGCGCGAAGGTCAACTGCTACGGCGCCAACGACGTGACCGAGGGCGTGGCGATCATGTGGAAGGAAGGCGTTGACGTGTCCATTACCGGCAACTCCACCAACCCGACCCGTTTCCAGCACCCGGTAGCCGGCACCTATAAGAAGGAGTGCCAGGAGAAAGGCAAGAAGTACTTCTCCGTAGCTTCCGGCGGCGGCACCGGACGTACCCTGCATCCGGACAACATGGCGGCCGGCCCGGCTTCCTATGGTATGACCGATACCCTTGGCCGTATGCATTCTGACGCCCAGTTCGCAGGTTCCTCCTCCGTTCCGGCCCATGTAGAGATGATGGGTCTGATCGGCGCCGGCAACAACCCGATGGTCGGTATGACCGTTGCGGTGGCCGTGTCCGTCGAGGAAGCGGCGAAGGCCGGGAAGTTCTGATATCTGCCGGGAAGTATGCCCGGGATATAGAGAGAACTGTATACTGATATAATATGAGAAGGGCGCCACTGGCGTCCTTCTCACATGGAAATACAGGCAGGGCGTTACCGGCGTCTTTTCTGCATGGAAATACAGGCAAGGCGTTACCCGCGCCTTGCCCGCATGGAAACGGAAGTACCGTGATCCCAAGCGATCGCGGTACTTTTTTCTGTCGCGGAAATATGCAAATATGCAAAACGGCGCCGGCATGCGGAAAGATATCAGTGACGCGGGAAACTTCCACATTTCTGAAAAAGAGGTTGCGCCCTGCGGCAAAAATCGGTAAGATAATAGCAGATATAATATTTCCCAAGGAGGCGACGAATCATGAGTAACAGTGCGAAAACAACAAAGGACGGTATCTGCCGTCTGACCCAGCCTGCCGGCGGCGAAAGCCTGTCCTGGTCGGAGAATTCGGGGCTTGAGCTGATCGAGCAGGACGGACTGTATTTCAAGGATCTGGAACGGACGGGCAAACTTCTGCCTTATGAGGACTGGCGGCTGTCCGCCTGGGAGCGGGCGCAGGATCTGGCGGGCCGGCTTTCGGTTGAAGAGATCGCCGGACTGATGCTGTATTCGCCCCATCAGGCGGTGCCTCCCGTAACCCAGGCGGCTACGCCGGGAACCTACGGCGGGAAACGCTACGAGGAGGCGGAAGTCCCGGCCCACGCGCTGAGCGACCAGCAGAAAGAATTCATTGAAACGGAACATATCCGCCATATTCTGCTCACGACGGTGAAGGACGCGGCGACGTCCGCCCGCTGGAGCAATGCGCTCCAGGCCTGCGCGGAGAGGGAACCCCACGGCATTCCGGTGAACATTTCCACTGATCCGCGTAACGGCGCCCACGACAGCGGCGCGGAGTACCGGACCGGCGGCGGTGATGTGAGCAAATGGCCGGAGGGACTTGGTTTCGCCTCCTGCTTTGATCCGCAGGTTGTCGCGCAGTTTGCCCACGACGCGTCGCTGGAATACCGGGCGTTAGGCATCACGACGGCTCTGGGACCGCAGATTGATCTCTGCACGGAACCGCGCTGGATGCGTTTTGCGGACACGCTGGGAGAGGACACGGAGGTGACAAAGCAGCTGACGAAGGCCTATTGCGACGGCATGCAGACGACGGAAGGCGGCCGGGACGGCTGGGGCCGCGACAGCGTCAATACGATGGTCAAGCACTGGCCCGGCGGCGGTCCCTGCGAGGGCGGCCGCGACGCCCATTATGCCTACGGACGTTTTGCCGTCTACCCCGGCGGTAATTTTGAAGAGCACTTAAAGCCCTTTACGGAGGCGGCTTTTCAGCTGGACGGCCCCACGGAAAGCGCGGCCGCGGTCATGCCGTATTATACGGTATCCTGGGGCGCGGATACGAAGAACGGGAAAAATGTGGGCAATGCCTACAGTGAATATATCATCGGCGACCTCCTGCGCGGCAAATATAACTATCAGGGCGTCGTCTGTACCGACTGGGGCGTAACACACGACGCCGCTCCGGTTTTTGATACGTTTTTCAGCGGTAAATGCTACGGCGTGGAGGATTTAAGCGAGGCCGAGAGGCATCTGCTGGCGATCGTAAACGGCGTGGATCAGTTCGGCGGCAACTCCGAGGCTGCGCCGATCCTTGAGGCCTACCGGATCGGCTGCGCCCGTTACGGGGAGGAGTGGATGCGCAAGCGGATGGAGCTGTCCGCCGCCCGGCTTCTGAAAAATATTTTCCAGTGCGGTCTGTTTGAGGATCCGTATCTGGATCCGGAGCAGTCGGAGCGGATCGTGGGCTGCGAGGAATTCTGCGCCCACGGCTATGAGGCGCAGCTGAAGTCCGTGGTTCTTCTGAAAAACCGGAAGCCGGCCGGAAGCGACAGTGCTGTACTGCCGCTTCGCAGGGGATTAAAGGTGTACGTCCCCAACCGCAGCGTCCGCGCTTCTAAATCCTTTGTCCGTATGGACATTCCGGCACATACCGAGGATCCGCTGCCGGAGGGGCTGCCGGCACGCTTCGGACAGCGGGTGGACGACCCGGCAGAAGCGGATGCGGCGCTGGTATTTGTGGAAAGTCCGACCTGCAATCCCTATTCACAGGCGGACGCGGAGGCAGGCGGCAACGGCTATCTGCCGGTCACGCTGCAGTACCGGCCCTATACGGCAGAGACGGCCCGCGAGGTCAGCATCGCGAGCGGCGATCCGCGTGAGAAAGCCGTCAACCGCAGCTACCGCGGCAAGACGAATATCGCCTATAACGAGGCGGATCTGGACAATATCCTTGCATGCCGGAAGCTGATGGGCGATAAGCCGGTGATTGTCTGCATGACGGTGAAGAACCCGCCGGTCGTCGGAGAATTCGAAGCGGCCGCGGACGGCATCATCGTGGAGTTCGGCGTCTCGAAGGCCGCGGTGCTGGATGTGGTGTTCGGTAACTTCAATCCCAGCGGACGGCTGCCGGTGCAGCTGCCGAAGGATATGGAAACGGTGGAGCGGCACTGCGAGGACATGGCGATGGACATGGAGGCTTATGCGGATTCGGAAGGAAACGTCTATGACTACGGATTCGGGCTGCGTTATGAGTAGAAGGAGACGTGAGAATCAATGAAGCTGACGGATATCCATATCAGGGATCCTTATGTGCTGGCTGCCGGCGGAATTTATTATCTGTACGGGACGCGGGGGAAGAACTGCTGGGGTGAGGACGACGGTCTGGACTGTTATTACAGCTGCGATCTGCTTGAGTGGACCGGCCCGGTAGAGGTTTTCCATAAGCCGGAGGGCTTCTGGGCGGACCGCAATTACTGGGCGCCGGAATGCCATGCCTACCGGGGCGCCTATTATATCTTCGTCTCGCTGAAAAGCGAAAGCCGGTGCCGGGGCACGCAGATCCTTAAGGCGGATCATCCGCTGGGACCGTTTGGGCTTCACAGCGACGGACCGGTTACGCCCGGGGACTGGGAGTGCCTCGACGGGACATTTTATGCGGCGCCGGACGGCAGGCCGTATATGATATTCTGTCATGAATGGGTGCAGGTCACGGACGGCGCCGTCTGCGCGCTTCCGCTGACCGGAGACCTGCGTGCGGCGGCGGGAGAGCCGCAGGTGCTGTTTACCGCTTCTCAGGCGCCCTGGGTACTGCCGCACCGTTCCGAAAACCACCGGATGGAGCGGGCTTATGTGACGGACGGGCCGTTTCTGTACCGGCATTCCGGCGGCGCGCTTTTCATGATCTGGTCCAGCTTCGGCGCAAACGGCTATGCGGTGGGCGTTGCGAAAAGCGCCTCAGGAGAGATTGCAGGACCCTGGGTTCAGCTGGATCGGCCGTTGTTTTCGGAAAACGGCGGCCATGGCATGATCTTTGCGGATAATGAAGGGAAGCTGTTTCTGACGCTGCATTCTCCGAATCAGACGCCGCTTGAGCGGCCCGCCTTTTATCCCATCCGGGAGACGTCGGCCGGAATCGAGCTGTGCGGCTGAGGACCGGCGGCCGCCGGAAGAATTCTCTTTACCGCCGGGCCGGGGTGTGCTATACTTGATGTCGCGAAACAGATATTTGTGCGATGATAAAGGAGGTTCCTATGTCATATACCGAATATGCGGCGGCGTTAAAGCTCGGACGCAAGAGTTATCAGGATTCGGTCTCGAAAGGGGAGTACCCCTATCTGCCGGTTCTTGATTCCATTGTAACTGAAGCGGATATTGCTTCGGAGGTTTCACTCGGCGTGATTGATATTCCGCTGTGGCGGATTGTCGGTACGAAGACGGCCGGGCGTACCGAGGCATTTGCCCGGAATTTTATGCCTGTGCTGGCTGACCGTTCAGAGTTTGCCATGAAATGGGGCAATCTCTATGATTATCAGGTGGAAGAAGGGATTCAGGATCCGATTCTTGTCTATGAGTACATGAACCAGTTTTATGTCCAGGAGGGCAATAAGCGTGTCAGCGTGATGAAGTTTCTGGGCGCTTACAGCATCCGGGGCGAGGTGATCCGTATGATTCCGAAGAAGAAGGATACGCCCGAATGCCGTCTGTATTATGAATTCCTGGATTTCTACGAGGTGGCGCAGAACTGCGATATCTGGTTCAGTAAGGAGGGCAGTTACGCGCATCTGCTGGAACTTCTTGGGAAAGCCCCCGGTGAGGTCTGGAGCGACGACGACCATATGGTCTTTAATTCCGCCTACAACCGCTTTGTGAAGGCATTTTCCAAATCGGATCTGACAGACGGCAGCCTGACCTGCAGCGACGTATTCCTGATCTATACGGAGATCTTCACTTATGAGACCGTGTCTCACCAGACGGAAAAGGAGATGGGACAGGGACTTCAGAAGGTGAAAAAGGAAGTCCTTCTGGCCGAGCGGGGCAATCCCGTGGAGCTTGTGGAGAGTCCCGAGGAGGTTGAGGAGGAGACCGGCTTTACGACGCATGTGCTCAACTGGCTCGTGGGTTCCATTGAGCCGGAAGAGCTGCAGCTTGGATTTATCTATACGAAGACCGCCGAAGACTCCAGCTGGACCTACAGCCATGAGCTGGGACGCCAGTATCTCGGAGAGGCGTTCAAGGGGCGGCTCAAGACGCGGGCCTATGACAGCGCAGATACGGAGGAGAAAGTCACGGCGGCGATTGAACAGGCGATCGCGGACGGCTGCAACATGATCTTTACAACGGCGCCGCAGATGGCCAAGCAGAGCGCGCGTCTGGCGGTGCTTCATCCGGAGGTGAAGATTTATAACTGTTCCATCAATCTGTCCTACTCGGCGGTCTGCACCTATTACGCGAGGGTCTACGAGGCGAAGTTCCTGATGGGCGCAATTGCGGCCGCGCTTTCCAAGACCGAGAAGCTCGGCTATATCGCCGACTATCCGATCTACGGCACCGTTGCCAATGTGAACGCCTTCGCGCTGGGCGCCCGCATGATCGACCCGGATGTGACGGTTTTCCTGGAATGGTCCAGAACCCGCGACGCAGCCGCCAGGACGCGGCTGGAGGAGAAAGGTGTCCGCTACATATCCGGCGACGATATGATTACGCCTGCGAGGGCTTCCCGCGAGTATGGTCTCTACCGCATCATGGACGACGGCAGCCTGAAGAATCTCGCGACGCCGATCTGCCACTGGGGCAAGTTCTATGAGCGGATCGTCAGGCTGACCTGCAAGGGCAGCGACGAGAAGGATGTGACCAAAGGCAAGAAAGCGGTCAATTATTGGTGGGGGATGTCGGCGGATGTGATCGATGTGATCTGCGCCGATGATATGCCGCACGGCACGCACCGGCTGATTGAATTTCTGAAGAACTCGATCCGCGAGGGCAGCTTCCATCCCTTTGACGGCCTGATCTACTCTCAGCAGGGCGTGATCCGCTGTCAGGAGGGGCAGGCGCTGGCGCCGGAGGATATTGTCTCCATGAACTGGCTGGCAGAGAATGTCGTCGGCCGCATCCCGGATTTTAACGAGGTTGTGGATGACGCGAAGGGGCTGGTGGCCGTCCAGGGGGTTGCGGAGTAACGGGGATTCCGCGGCGGACAGGGCGGAAGAGAACGGTTTGGAGGACAGCAGACATGAACATCCTGGTTCTGGCGGACCATGAGGCGAAAAGTATCTATGATTATTATGAGCCGGGAAAGCTGCGCGGCATCGACCTGATCATTTCCTGCGGGGATCTTTCTGCGGCTTATCTGGAGTTTTTCGCTACCATGTGCCATGCGCCGGTGCTCTATATCAAAGGCAACCACGACAAACGGCTGATCGAGAATCCGCCGTCGGGATGTATTGATATCGACGGTCAGATCTACCGCTACGGCGATCTGCGGATTCTGGGGCTCGGCGGCTGTATGCGCTACACGCCGAACCATCCGACGCAGTTTACGGAGTCGCAGATGCGCGCGCGGCTGCGGCGGCTGCGGTTCAGTCTCTGGCGGAACAAGGGGTTCGATATCCTCGTGACCCATGCGCCGGCCTTTGAACTGAATGATATGCCGGATCTGCCGCACAGGGGATTTCAGTGTTTCCGCACCCTGCTTGACAAATACCGCCCGAAGCTCTTTGTTCACGGCCACGTCCATGAGACCTACGGCAGCGAGTTTAAGCGGCGGGATGTATACGGGGATACGGTCGTGATCAATGCCTATGAATACTATGTGGTGGAGTATCCGCCCAGGCCGGATGCGAAGGCGGTGAGTCCCGCGGAGAGCAGCCTCCAGGCGGGGGTCGGCGCGTGAACGGCATTTTCCGGCGGAAGCGCGGATTATCAACGGATTTCTGTTGCGAGGATTTCGTGCGGATATTTGTGTGGATTTTGTGCGGATTTTTCGCAAAAAGTGCTTGCTTTTTCACAAAAGGGATGGTATAATCCGCTTGACAATGTAAGGATGGTAAGATAAGGAGTGGGCGTGAGTCCACTCCTTGATTTTGGAGAGAAGAGGCGCGGAGACAGATTTCGCGGAGACAGGTTACGCGGAGACAGATTTCGCTGAGGCAGATTTCGCGGAGACAGATTTCGCGGAGGCAGATTTTACGGAGGCAGATTGCATGGAGACGGAGGAGAACCGCAGAGGGAAGGCGGTGAACGTATGACGAAGAGAGAAACCTATGAGGCCCGGACGGAGGCCTACCTTCTTCCGCTGCTGGCGCAGCACGGCTTTACGCTGTGGGATGTGGAGTATGTGAAGGAAGGCTCGAACTGGTACCTGCGGGCCTATATTGACAAAGAAGGCGGCATCACGGTAGATGACTGCGAGCTGATCAGCCGCCCCTTAAGCGACTGGCTGGACGCGGAGGACTTCATTGACGACAGCTATATCCTGGAAGTCAGTTCGCCGGGGCTTGGGCGGCCGCTTAAGAAGGATAAGGATTTCGCCAGAAGCATCGGCGCAGAGGTGGAGATACGGCTTTACAAGGCGGTCGATAAGCAGAAGGAGTTCAGCGGGACGCTGACGGCTTATGACAAGAACACGGTGACGGTTACGCTTGCGGACGGCAGGGAGGAGACGTTTGAACGCGCCGCGATTGCCCTGATACGGCTTGCATTTGATTTCTAAATATCATTTTGGAGGATAAAAAGATGAACAAAGAACTGATTGAGGCACTGGAGATTCTGGAAAGGGAGAAGAACATCAGTAAGGCTACGATGCTGGAAGCCATTGAGAATTCCCTCCTGACCGCGTGCAAGAATCATTTCGGGCGTGCGGATAATATCCATGTGAATATTGATCCGGAAACCGGCGATTTCTCTGTAATCGCCGACAAAGAAGTCGTCGAGACGGTGGATCCGGAGGAGAAGGCGGTGCAGATCAGCCTTGCCGAAGCGCGGATGATCAGCCCCAACTATCAGGTCGGCGACGTGGTTCAGATTCCGGTGGAATCCAAGTCGTTCGGGCGGATTGCGACGATGAATGCGAAGAATGTGATCCTGCAGAAGATCCGCGAGGAGGAACGAAAGGTTCTGTATAATGACTGGTATGCCCTGGAGAAAGATATTGTGCCGGGCGTGGTCCAGAGGTATCTCGGCAGGAATATCAGCATTAATCTCGGAAAGGTCGACGCGATCTTAAGCGAATCCGAGCAGGTGAAGGGCGAGAATTTCAAGCCTACAGAGCGGATCCGTGTTTATGTGCTGGAAGTGAAGGATACGCCGAAGGGGCCGCGGATCTCTGTTTCCAGAAGCCATCCGGATCTGGTCAAGAGGCTGTTCGAACTGGAAGTGGCGGAGGTGCGTGATGGGACCGTGGAGATTAAGGCCATCGCCCGTGAGGCAGGTTCCAGAACGAAGATCGCAGTGAAGTCCAACGATCCCAATGTGGACCCGGTGGGAGCCTGCGTAGGCTTAAACGGCGCCCGGGTCAATTCTGTGGTACGGGAGCTGCGGGGCGAGAAGATCGATGTGATCAACTGGGCGGACAATGCTGCGTTTTTAATTGAGAATGCGCTGAGCCCGGCCAAGGTCATTTTCGTCGTCGCGGATGAGGAGGCGCGTGAGGCACAGGTAATCGTGCCGGATTACCAGTTGTCGCTGGCCATCGGTAAGGAGGGCCAGAATGCCAGATTGGCCGCGAAGCTGACAGGTTATAAGATTGACATTAAGAGCGAGACCCAGGCCAGGGAGATGGGACTGTTCGAGGAATTGGGTCTGGAAAGCCAGGTGGAAGAGGGCGTTTACGAGAGTTACGACAATTATCCGGAAGGCGGCTATTCGGAAGGTTACGAGGGAGAATATCCGGAAGGCAACTCCGATTATCAGGGCGAGTATCAGGAAGGCTATGAGGAAGAATACCGGGAAGATTATCCGGATTACGGGGACGACGGTATACAGCAGCCTTAGGATGTCCGAACCGCGGGACAGGACGGCAGAATGGGAAGCAGGAGGCAAACGGTGAGTACGAAAAAAGTTCCGCTCCGACAGTGCATTGGCTGCGGGGAAATGAAAAGCAAAAAAGAAATGGTGCGGATCCTGAAGACGGAATCCGGAGAGATCCTCCTGGACGCTACCGGGAGAATGAACGGAAGGGGCGCCTACCTTTGTCCGAATATGGAATGTTTCCAAAAAGCGGTAAAAGGGAAAGGAATCGACCGTTCCTTTAAGATGACGGTTCCGAAGGAAGTGTACGCAGCCTTGGAAAAGGAGATGGGGCAGTTTGGATGACAGGCAGAAGGCCTTAAGCCTGATCGGACTGGCAACGAAGGCAGGCAAAACCGCAAGCGGTGAGTTCTCTACGGAGAAAGCCGTAAAGAGCGGCAGGGCATGTCTTGTGGTCGTGTCGGAAGAGGCGTCCGGTAACACCAGAAAAATGTTTGCGGATATGTGTACGTACTATCGGGTTCCCTTCTGTGTATTTGGCAGAAAAGACGAGCTGGGAAGCGTCTGCGGTAAGGAGATGCGGGCGTCTCTGGCCATTTTGGATGAAGGACTCGCCGGCGCGGTGGTAAAACAAATGAACAGGATCGGAGGCAGTAAGTATGAGAATCAGTGAATTTGCGAAGGAATTAGGCAAATCCAATAAAGAAATATTAGATATTCTGGCCGGGCAGGGGGTGACGGGAAAAACCCATTCCTCCAATATCAGCGAGGCGGAGGCAGACGCCGTAAAAAGGAGTCTTGCACCCGCGAAAGCGCCGAAAACGGTAACGGCCGGGAAGACGGATACGGAAAAACCGGCGAGAGCGGTTCCTGACGCAGGAACCGCGGGGACAGTACCGGCGGAGAAAGCAGCTGCGAAAGCCCCCGAGGAAAAGACGTCAACGACGGCCCAGGTTTCGGCTGTCGGAGCTGAGAAGGCCCCCGCGCCAAAGAAGAAGCTGATTGCTGTCTACCGGCCGCAGAATGCAGAAACGATGAAAGGGCCGCGTCCGGGACAGACAGGTCCAAGGCGTGACGGTGCGCGTCCGCAGGGTCAGGGGAGCGCCCCGACAGGGATGCGTCCGCAGGGTCAGGGAAGCGCCCCGACCGGAATGCGTCCGCAGGGACAGGGGAGCGCCCCGACAGGGATGCGTCCGCAGGGACAGGGGAGTGCCCCGGCAGGGATGCGTCCGCAGGGACAGGGGAGTGCCCCGGCAGGG
>CANREE010000002.1 GCA_947629545.1 uncultured Lachnospiraceae bacterium
ATAGTGAACAGATCTATACATTTCCGTATTTCTGCGCTTTTTTGGTGAAGCGGTATTTGAGGAGATAAAGGGCGTCTAACTTATCGTGCGGTAAAACGTAAGACCCTTCCGGCTGATGATATGCTCATGACACCAGCGGAAGGGCCTTTTCAAAGAAATGCTTTATATCGCTGTTCTATACAATTCCGCGCTCCGATCCGGATCACAGCTTCGTATCCCATCTCTCGCACCAGACATTTTCGTCCGGCACTCCCTTAAAGGCGCTCTTGCCCACCAGCTTCTCCACCAGGGCGTGAACCACCTCCGGGCTGGAAGCATAAGCATTGATGTAGCAATGGCTCATGGTCAGATCGACCAGGCAGTTCGCCAGGTTCAGGCTGATGAAAACCGTAGGTACCTGGGACGCATACCAGGGCTGATCCGTGGGAAGGGTCCATTTCACCCTCATACTGTTCTGTTGGGCGAATCCCACCTGGTTGCTGATAACCAGGACGGCATCGCACTCTCTCTTGAACGCTTCCATGCTGCCTTTGCCTTTGGCGGCTACCTCCGGCTCGTCGGCATAAGTAACCGTAAATCCTTCTTTCTCCAGTTCTTCCCGGATCAGATTCTTAAGAGGCGTATCATCCGGTTTTTCCAGTTTTCCTGCCACCACATGACCTTCACCCTGCAGGTAGACAATGCGGAGCTTTGGGGATTTGGCGGGATCGAGCGGAAGATATCCCTGTGTATCTTTCACCAGGGTAATGGCTTTATCGGCGCATGCGGCCGCAATGGCCTTATGTTCCTCGCAGCCCACAACCTTGATTCCTTCCTTCGGCGGCATCAGGGTGCCTGCCATCTGCTTTTTGTGGAGGCCGATGGCCGCTTTCACGCCAAGAATGCGCATCAGTGCGTCCTGCATCCTCTCCTGGGTAATCAGTCCGGAGCGGTAGCCTTCCATCATATACCCAAAGTCCTCTTCCATATCATTGAAAAACAGGAACATATCGCAGCCGGCAGCGATGGCTCTTGGAACCACCAGGCTTCTGGGGCCGGACGCGAACATGCCGATCATGTGGGAGGCGTCGGTTACCACCAGACCGTTAAAGCCCAGCTTCTCTTTCAGAAGGCCGCTGATCAGCTCCCTGCACTGGGTGGCCGGGAGGATATCCTTGTCCTCTACCGGACCGTCGGCCAGGGCGCGCTGCCATGCGGGCTGGGCGATATGGCCGGCCATAATTGTCATAACGCCGTCGTCGATCAGTTCCTTATAAACCTTTCCGAAGGTATTCATCCAGGTTTCGCAGTCCATATCGTTAAGCCCCATCATCAGATGCTGATCGTTTTCTTCCAGGCCGTCCCCGGGGAAATGCTTGATACAGGTAGCCACGTCGCACTCCCGCTCTCCGCGGAAAAATGCTTTCGCGTAACGGATCGTCTCATCCACATCATGGTTGAAGGAACGCAGCTGGACAATGGTATTTCTCCAGTTGTACAGAAGATCCACAATAGGGGCGAAATTCCAGTTGGAACCGATAGCCATAGCTTCAATACCGCCCACTTTCGCTGCCTGATAGGCACACTCCGGATCGCGGCTGGCCGCTGTGGCCGCTCCGCAGGATATGTAGGTGCCTCCGCCGACTCCTCCGTTGCCGCCCGCCTCGCAGTTGGACGCAATCAAAAGAGGAATCCTGCTTTCCTTCTGGAAGCAGTTGTTCTGCTCCCACAGCCGGTCTGCCGGTATATTGCGGTAACGCAGGGCGCCGGGATGATAGGTCTCCACCACATGTCGGATATCTTCCGGCTTATCGCTGGATACCATATTGACAAACAGCTGGCCTACCTTCTCTTCATCCGTCATACCGGCAATGGTGTCCATGACCCATTTGACCCCCTCATCGTCCAGATAATAGGGTTTCGCTTTTAAATCGACCATCTCGTATCCTCCTTCTTTTTTATTTTACAGACTTGTCTTTATTTCAGTATAATTCCGGTTTCCATCGCTGTCAAGTGACACCACTTTTTGAAATATTTGTGAAAAATGTCGTGACGGAGGTTATGCTTTATGGTAAAATAACGAGGAAAGCATCGATGGCGCTTGCGCCGATCGGTGTTTGACGAGTATCACCATCGAGACGTCAGTCGAGATGGTATACTATGGTAACATTGATAATATACCATTTTGCTTTATCGGAGAAGGAGTCGCAAGCGCCATGAAACTGATATCCTGGAACGTGAACGGCCTGCGCGCCTGCGTGGGCAAGGGATTTCTGGATTTTGTGAAGGAAGCGGATGCGGACGTGTTCTGCATCCAGGAGAGCAAGCTGCAGGCGGGGCAGATCGACCTGCCGCTTGAGGGCTATCACCAGTACTGGAATTATGCGGAGAAGAAGGGATATTCGGGGACGGCCCTCTTTACGAAAACGGAGCCGCTTTCCGTGACCTACGGCATCGGCGTGGAAGAACATGACCACGAAGGGCGTGTGATTGCGGCGGAGTTTGAGGACTTCTATGTGGTCACCTGCTATACGCCCAATTCCCAGGAGGGACTGACGCGGCTTGATTACCGCATGACCTGGGAGGACGCGTTTCTGGCTTACTTAAAGGGACTCGAACAGAAGAAACCGGTGATTTTCTGCGGCGATCTGAATGTGGCGCATGAGGAGATCGATCTGAAGAATCCGAAGAGCAACCGCAAGAACGCCGGATTTACGGATCAGGAGAGAGGGAAGTTCTCAACGCTTCTGGAGGCGGGATTTATCGATACGTTCCGGTATTTCTATCCGGACCAGGAAGGGATTTATTCCTGGTGGTCGTACCGGTTTAAGGCCAGAGAGAAGAATATCGGGTGGCGCATTGATTACTTCTGTGTATCGGAGTGTCTGAAAGACCGGCTTGAGAGTGCAGCGATCCATACGGAAGTGTACGGGTCGGATCACTGTCCGGTGGAACTGGTGGTGTCGTAGGTACACGTAGGTACAGGACAGACAAATATGTCTGTCGGGTTTTGTGGGGGAGAAGGAGAGTGTTCATGAAGCAGTTTAGGGTGTTGACCGGTGAACCGGGGAACTGCCCCATGGGACTTACCGTGGCGAAAAACCGGGTGTATGCGTCTGTGATCTGGGCGGGCGAAAGCTGCAGTCTGGTGATTTTCAGGCGCGGTGAAGAGAAGCCGTGGCAGACAATTCCCATGGATCCGCGGGAGCGGATGGGCGATGTCTGGAAGGTGGTGCTTGAGTATACAGGCACTTTGCCGCGGGATCTGGAGTATTGCTTTGAGGCGGACGGGCAAATGATGGCGGATCCCTGCGGACGGGCCATGCGCGGCTGGGAAGACTGGGGCGAGCCGGAGCATATGAAGCGGCTTTTGCGTTCGCCGGTGAAGATCGATGATTTCGACTGGGAGGATGACCAGCGGCCGGAGATTCCGATGGAGGACTGCGTGATCTACCGCGTGCATACGCGGGGATTTACGAAGCATAATACTTCCGGCGTGCGGGACAAGGGGACATTTTCCGCGGTAGCCCGGAAGATCCCGTATATGAAGGAGCTGGGCGTCACCACAGTGGAGCTGATGCCGGTGACGGAGTTTCAGGAGGTCATTACACAGGACGGGCAGGGCCCGTTTACCAGGACCACGTTTACCGGGCGGCTGAATTACTGGGGCTACGCGGACGGTTTTTATTTCGCGCCGAAGGCGGCTTACAGCGCCGGGAAACTTAAGGACCCGGTGCGGGAACTGAAGAATCTGGTGAAGGAACTTCATGCCAATGGCATGGAGTTGGTAGTCGAGCTGTTCTTTAACGGCACTGAGAGCTCGTCGTTCGTGCTGGACGTGGTGCGCTACTGGGTGAAGGAATTCCATCTCGACGGCGTCCATCTGGTGGGAAATGTACCGGCGGCGCTGGTGGGCGGCGATCCGTACTTAAGCGGCGTGAAGCTGTTCGCCAACAGCTGGGACGGCGTGGACGGGGCCGGATGGCGGAAGCGCAAATATATCGGGATTCCGATGAAGGATGACGGCGGCCTGACGCCAGACGGTATGCGTCCGGGAGTGAAAGCAGCAGTGGCATCCGAGAAGGCATCGGCTGAAACTGCAGAGAAACAGCCGCCGAAATCGCTGGATTTCCACATTCCCGGCCCTGGCAGTACCCCTGCTCCCTCGCGGAGCGGTCTGCCCCGCCGCCTTGTGGAATATAACGACGGTTTCGAGCAGGACATGCGGCGTTTCCTGAAGGGCGACGAGGGGATGCTCCGTACAGTCATGGACCGTATCATCCGGAATCCGAAGGATAAGGGCGTCGTCAATTATATGGCCCACACCAACGGATTTACGCTGATGGACATGGTCTCCTACGACCGCAAGCACAATGAGGCCAACGGCGAGAACAATCAGGACGGCACAGATTACAATCTCAGCTGGAACTGCGGCGAGGAAGGTCCGACCCGCAAAAAGAAAATCGTGGAGCTCAGGAGGAAGCAGCTGCGCAACGCCATGCTCCTGCTGTTTTTGAGCCAGGGCACGCCGCTTCTGGAATCCGGAGACGAGTTCGGCCATACCAAGGGCGGCAACAATAACTCCTACTGTCAGGACAACGCGGTTTCCTGGCTCAACTGGAGCCAGCTGCGCAGCAATAAAGCGATCTATGAATTCGCGAAGCAGGCCATCGCCTTCCGCAGGGCCCATCCGGTACTTCATATGGCGGAGCAGCCGAAGCTGATGGACCATCTGGCCTGCGGATGCCCGGATGTGTCGTTCCACGGCGTCAACGCCTGGTATCCGGAGTTTGAGCATTTCCGGCGGCAGCTGGGCGTGCTGTACTGCGGATCGTACGGGAAAAAGGTGGACGGAAGCCCGGACGATACCATTTTCGTCATGTACAATATGCACTGGGAACCGTGTGAATTCGCGATGCCGAACCTGCCGAAGGACAGGCAGTGGTTCGCGGCTATGGATACGGCCAGGAAGGATGTGAACGGCTTCTGGGCGCCGGGTGAGGAGCCGCTTCTGGAAGACCAGAAGACGTATCCGGTGGACGCGCGGTCCATCGTGGTATTGGTCGGCAAGACGGTGGAAGCGGAGCCGAAGCGGAAGCGCGCGGCGAAGCCGGGAGCGCCGCGTAGGAAGACGGCAAAGCCTGAGAGTCTGGCAAAAGCGGAAAAACCGGCAGAAGATTTGTCCGGCAGTATTACCGCAGGGTCAGGGGAAACGGCTTAGACGGTTAGCTGCTTTCAGTCCAGTGGTGCAAGGGAAGAGGGAATACTGTCTATCGGGGCAGCAATAAACAGGATTGAGGGATATTTATCATGAAGAAATATGACTACGTCATCGTCGGCGCCGGCCTCTTCGGCGGCGTATGGGCCTATATGGCCCGGCAGGCGGGGAAGACCTGCCTGGTGGTGGAGAAGAGGAACCATCTGGGCGGCAATATTTACTGTGAGGATGTGGAAGGGATCCACGTCCATAAGTACGGCGCCCACATTTTCCATACGAGCAATCGCCGGGTCTGGGACTTCGTGAACAGCCTGGCCGAGTTCAACCGCTACACCAACAGCCCGGTGGCCAATTACAAGGGCGAGATGTACAACATGCCCTTTAACATGAATACCTTCAGCAAGATGTGGGGGATTTCCACGCCGCAGCAGGCGCAGGCTATCATCGACGAGCAGAAGGGCAGCGTCGCCGGCGAGCCGCGGAATCTGGAGGAACAGGCCATCAGTCTGGTGGGCCGGGATATCTACGAGAAGCTGGTCAAGGGCTACACGGAGAAGCAGTGGGGCCGCGACTGCAAGGATCTGCCGGCGTTCATCATCAAGCGCCTGCCGGTCCGCTATACCTACGACAACAACTATTTCAACGACCTCTACCAGGGCATTCCCATCGGCGGCTACAATGTGATCGTGGAGAAGTTGTTTGAGGGCTGTGATGTGGAGCTTGGCGCGGATTATCTGGAGAACCGGGAGAAGTACGACGCGCTGGGCGAGACCGTGGTCTATACCGGAACGATCGATTCTTACTATGGCTATCGCTATGGCAAACTGGAATACCGCAGCCTGCGGTTCGAGTCGGAACTTCTGGATACGGATAATTATCAGGGCGTGGCTGTGGTCAATTATACGGATCGGGAGACGCCGTATACCCGCGTCATCGAGCATAAGCATTTTGAGTTCGGAACCCAGCCGAAGACCGTGATTACCCGCGAGTATCCGGCGGCGTGGCAGGAAGGAATGGAGCCGTATTATCCGGTCAACGACGCGAAGAATCAGGAGCTTTACGCAAAGTATGCGAAGCTGGCGGCGGAAGAGAAGCATGTGATCTTCGGCGGGCGGCTGGCGGAGTACAAGTATTATGACATGGACAAGGTGATTGAGTCAGCCCTGAACCGGGCGGCGGAGCGGATCTGAGAAATGTCCGTGTATGTCCGGGCCGGAGGGAACTATGTGTGCCGGTATGCTGAGGACTGAAAAGTCGGTATTGGGCATATCGCGTCAGGTCTGGAATTACAAGCAAAAAGAAGTGTCAGGCCGTACCGCCCAGCGGGTTCGATGAATTTAAGCAGCAGGAGGTCGTCCCATGAACATCGTCTATGCGTCCAATGATAATTACGTCAGGCATCTGGCGGTATCCATGCTTTCCGTCTTTGACCGCAACCGCCGCGCGCGGCAGATTACGGTTTATGTGATCTCGATCGGGCTTAGCGGAGAGAGCCGCGCGCGGCTGGAATCCATCGCGGCGCAGTACGGACGGGAGCTGTATTTCGTGGAACTGGCGGATATTGAGGGACAGTTTGCCGGCGGCGTAGATACCGGGGGCTTCGATATCAGTACGCTGGGACGGCTGTTTGTGGGTCGGCTGTTGCCGGCGGACGTGGACCGGGTGCTGTATCTCGACTGCGATACCGTGGCGGCGCAGCCGCTGATGGAACTGTGGCGCACTGACCTGCGGGGGAATGTGCTCGGCGCCGTCATGGAGCCGACGATCTACCAAAAGGTCCGGCAGGAGATCGGTCTGGCGCCTGGAGAGCCGTATTTCAATGCCGGCGTGCTTCTGATCGACCTGAAGCGCTGGCGGCAGACGGAGGCGGAGCGCAGGCTTCTGGAATTTTATCAGGAGAAGGGCGGCAATCTGTTCGCCTGTGACCAGGACGTGATCAACGGCGTTCTGAAGGGGCATATCCGGACGCTTCTGCCAAAGTATAATTTTTTCCCCAATTACCGGTATTTCCGGTATGCGGATCTGGTGAAGCATGAGCCGGCCTATGCGGCAGTGAAGAAGGAAGCGTTCGCGGAAGCCGGACGGCACCCGGTGATCATTCATTACGCGGGGGATGAGCGGCCCTGGTACGCGGGCAATCTGAATCATTATCGAAAGGCCTATGAGCATTATCTGGCCCTGACGCCCTGGGCGGGGACGCCGAAGGAGGAAGGGCGGAGGTTCTATCTGTTCGCGTATCATATGATGGATTATCTGACGGTGGTGTGTCCCGCGGCCCGCTGGTTTATCAGCAGGATGCTGGGGATGCGGGCCGTTGCGGCGCGCGGGAAGAAGAAAACGGACGACCGCGAGGGAAAATGAGATCCCGTGGCCGTTTGGGGACGGTGCGCGGTCTGACAGCGTATAGATCCGAGGGAGAAGGAAGAACATGGGTATGGGAGAAGGAAAAACGATAGAAGTGCTTCTGGCCTCCTACGACGGAGAAAAATACATCCGGCAGCAGATGGATTCGATCCTGGATCAGAGTATTCCGGGACTGCGGATCCTTGTATCCGACGATGGTTCGAAGGACGGGACTGTGGAGATCCTGCGGCAGTACACGGCGGAATATCCGGAACGGGTGGCGCTGCTGGAAGAGGATGCGGATGTGCGCGCGGATTGCAGTGGAATTCCCGGCGTGCGCAGGAAAGCTGCTGCGGTTTCCGCGTCAGACAGGAATGCCGCCGTGGTTCCCGCGCCTGCCGGGAATTTTTTTCGTCTGCTGGCAAACGCGGACGCAGATTATATACTCTTAAGCGATCAGGACGACGTATGGCTGCCTGAGAAAGTGGAGCGCCTTTTGGAGCGGATACGTGGGATCGAGGGCGAGGACGGCGGCGTACCGGCGCTGGTTTTCTCGGATATGGAAGTCGTGGATGAGGGGTTGAACCAGATCGCTCCCAGTTTCTTCTCTTACGCGCATTGCGATCCCAGACGGCTGGCGCTTTCGGAGATTCTGGCGGAGAATCCGGTGACCGGCGGCGCCCTGATGATGAACCGTGCGCTTCTTGAACTGGTGCGCGCGACGCCGCGCGCCTGTTTCATGCATGACTGGTGGATCGCCCTTTGCGCGTCCTGCTTCGGGAGGATTTCCTGCGTGAGGGAAGCGCTGTCCCTTTACCGGCAGCATGGTGCCAATGTCCTCGGTGCCAGACCGTCCGGAAGCTTCAGGGAGATCGCGGAGCGGCTGGCCCGGCAGGCACAGGTGGAGGAGAATTACCGGCGGATGTTCGCCCAGGCAGAGGCGTTTCTGGAAATGTATGAGGAACGGCTGACGGATGCGCAGAAGCTTACGCTGAAGGCCTGGATCGGACTGCCCGCGCAGACGCCGTCGGAACGTCTGAAAACGATCTGGAAATACCATTTTTATAAAAGTGCGCCCGTGCAGACGCTGGCGATGTGTGTGACGGTGCCGCGGCGGGCCGGGGCGAATCTTTCGGCCGGGTGCGCCGGTATGGTTGATCTTCCTGCCGGGTGTGCCGGTATGGCCGATCTTTCGGTCGGGTGCGCTGGTATGGTTGATCTTCCTGCCGGGTGTGCCGATATGACCGATCTTCCGGCCGGCAGCGTCGGCATGACAGGTACGACAGTCTGTGTGATCGTGAATTATAACGACGCGGAGACGGCGGCCGGACTGGCCGGACAGATCGCGGGCTACGGGTCGCTGGATCATATTGTTCTGGTGGACAACGCTTCTACGGACGATTCCTATGAACGTCTGAAGATGCTTGAAGGCGGGAAGATAACCGTGATCCGCGCGGAGAAAAACGGTGGTTACGGCGCAGGCAATAATCTGGGCGTCCGCTATGCGGCGCAGCGGCTGGGGGCTGTGCGCGTGCTGATCGCCAATCCGGACGTGATGTTTACGGACCGCTGCGTCAGAAACCTGAGTCGGATCCTTGCGCGGCATCCGGAGGCAGGCGTCGCTGCCGCCGTTATGAGGAATGGAAGCGCGGCTGCGCCGTTCCCGCCGCAGAACGCATGGCGGCTTCACGGTTTTGTGGGAGAGCTGCTTTATATGGGGCCGGTCAGCAGACGGATCTTTCGGAACCGGCTTTATTATCCCGCATCTTATTATAAGGACAGGACGGCGGTCCCTGCGGATGTGGTTCACGGTTCCATGCTGATGGTGGACGCGGCGGCGTTTCTGGCCTGCGGCGGTTATGACGAAGGTATCTTCCTGTATCAGGAGGAAATGGTCCTGGGGCGCCGCATGAAAGCGGCCGGGCGGCGGACAGTCCTTTTATTGAAAGAATCCTATATTCATCAGGATTCGGTGTCCATCAGCAAATCCATTTCCGACGCGCTCCGGCGTCAGCGCCTGCGCGAGCAGAGCGTGATGTACTATATGGAACACTATCTGGGGATCGGGCCGGCGCGGAAGGCGCTGGCGAAGCTCTGGTTCGCGGTGATCCGGCTGGAGACGCGAATCTACCTGTGGTATGAGAATCTGTGTCAGAAAATGAAACGGGGTGGGACAGTTGCCGGTTGAGACGGAGATGAAAGGAAAGATTGTTAAGGGGCTGTTCTGGAAACTGTTGGAGAACGGCGGCGCTCAGGGGCTTCAGTTTGTTGTGGCCATTCTTCTGGCGCGTCTTCTGACGCCGGCGGAATACGGTCTGGTGGGCATTGTGATGATTTTCATTACTGTTGCCAATGCGATCGTCCAGAATGGGTTCAGCACTGCCTTGATCCAGAAGAAAAATTCCGACGAGACCGATTTCTCTTCTGTATTTTATTTTGGACTGCTGCTTGCAGCGGCCATGTATGCGATTTTGTATGCGGCGGCTCCTGCTGTTGGCCGTTTTTACGGAAATGGTCTGCTTGGTGATATTCTGCGCGTGCTGGGACTCGTTTTGTTTCCCGGATCTGTCATTTCTGTTCAGAGCGCTTATGTGTCCCGGAAAATGGAATTCCGCGGTTTGTTCCTTTCAACAATGTTTGCCGTCGTTGTTTCCGGAGCCGTCAGTATCACGATGGCATATCGGGGCTTTGGCGCCTGGGCTATGGTCGGTCAGCAGATCGCGTATTATCTGGCGCTGATGCTGGCGCTGCTGATAACGGTCAGTTGGAAACCGCGGCTTCTGTTCTCGCTGGGGCGCGTCGGCGGAATGCTGTCTTTCGGCTGGAAACTGCTTGCGGCGTCGCTTCTGGACACCATTTTCAATAATCTGTATGGGTTGATCATGGGCAAGATTTACAATGAAGAGCTGCTGGGAGCTTATAATCGGGGCGACCAGTTTCCGAAGCTGATCGTCAGCAATCTGGGCGCTGCGATTCAGGCGGTGCTCCTGCCGGCGTTTTCGTCCCGGCAGGATGATATGGCTCAGGTACGCGCCATGGTGCGAAGGGCCATCCGCCTTAGTTCCTTCCTCGTGCTTCCGATGCTTTTCGGACTGTTTGCGGTGGCGGATACGCTGGTGTTGGTTCTTTTGGGGGAGAAATGGCTGATCTGCGTGCCGTTTTTGCGTATCATGTGCATTTCTTATTCCTTCTGGCCGATCCATATCACGAACCTTCAGGCCATTAATGCCCTTGGCCGCAGCGATGTATTTCTGAAGTTGGAGGTATTTAAGAAGGCGGTTAGTCTGGTTGGGCTGCTGATCGGGATTCATTATAGTCCTGTGATCATGGTCTCGATCAAGGCGGTCAGCGATTTCCTGAGCGTTTTTATCAACGCCTGGCCCAATCGAAAGCTTCTTGGTTACAGCATTCGCAGCCAGTGGCGGGATATTCTTCCGGCTGCTCTGCTGTCCGTGCTGATGTGCGCCATTGTCTGTGCGCTGAAATTTGTGCTGCCGGTCGGTCCATGGTTCAGACTGGCGGTACAGGTCGCTGCCGGCGTGGCAGTCTATGCCGGTCTTGCATGGGCGCTTCGCATGGAATCCTTCCGGTATCTGACGGACACGCTTCGACGTTTCATCCGAATAAATGCATGACGTTTTGAAAGTTCAGACATGACTGGACAGACAAGAAGCCGCCCGAGGGCGGCTTCTTGTGTATAACGGATGTATTATCCAAGCGGCCCAAGCGGTCCGCTCGATTTGCCCGGGGAATTCACGGTTGACGTAGTACCCGGTCCCAGAGGTCCGCCGGATGATCCGGTAGGAGCAGGTTCCGTTACGGTCTGTGCGGCTGCCTGCGCTGCCTGCTCGGCTGCCGCAGCAGCCTGTTCCGCCAGAATTTCCTGTGCGGTCTTTGCATTTGCGGCCGCGGCGGCTTCTGCATCCGTAGGATCCCAGGTTTGGGACAGGGAAATAAGAATCGGGACGCAGGGTCTTTCATACGGGCCTGGGATGGAAGAGTTATAAACCTGGATCGTGGTGCCGACCGGACAGTGGTCGTAGATCCATTTGCAGTCGCCGACCATAAAGCGGATGCAGCCGGCGGATCGGGCGACGCCCAGGTAATTATAGGTATCCGTCTGCAGCGCGAAGGGATCGCGCGCACTGTAAACCGGCGAATGCAGAAGGATATGTAAACCGGCTCCCAGACGGGTCAGATACTGGCAGTAAACATCATGGACCATTACCTGCCAGCGCAGCTTCTCCGGCGAATGGAACGTGCCGATCGGGGTATCCTCGCCGGTAGAGCACAGGAAACTCTTTAGCGGAATAATATAACCATTGCTGCCATCCTCTACGTAGACAGTTGTACAGTTCATCTGCTTATTGATTTTGATCAGATATGGGCCGTTTGCGCCGATGATCGGTTCCAGATCGGTAACCAGCTTGCCGCCTTCATCGAAGTAGTACTTGTAGCCATCAATGTACTGCCAGCCGGTGACAGCCGTATTGTTCACGAAATAATACTGGTCGTTGCCGTTCCACGCCCAGCCTGTATACGCCTGTCCGGTGCCGTTTACGAAAGTCGGAAGTCCGCCGCCGAACTGGATGCCATCGTAGGAGGTGGCAGAAACAACCTGACCTGTGCCGCCGTTGGTATTGTAGGAACCCTTGAGGGAGAGAGTGACCTGCAGTCCGGTGATATATTTGCCGACACCCATCGTGCCGTTGGTATGTCCGTTGTAGGACCAGCTGCAGGTGGTTCCGTCGTTCAGGGTCGCGGCGTAGCTGATATCAAAATAATTGTTCATAACGCCCTTCAGACGGATCTGCACTGCCTCCACCAGAACACCCTGATTCCAGGGGGAGTGCTCGCCGTTCATGACCCAACGTGACCAGCCGGCGGCAGAGGTGTAGGTACGATACATCACATCGCCGGGAAGGCTGGTGTGGTAGACGCACATGGACATGAAACCGGCGGGTGCGGATACGCTGGCGCCGGCAGTGTTCGCATAGATCACGTTGGTCCACGTCTGGTCAGGCTGAAGCAGCGTAACTGTCACAGAAGCTGCGGCAACCCTTTCTCGAACATCCGCGGGCGCATTGATCTCCACAGCCTGCGGCTGCGGTTCGGAAATGGCGGGAGTCGGTTCGGAGGCGCCCGACACGCCTGATGGACCAAGAGGCCCTGCCGCCAATGCCGTGATGGCCAGGCCAAAGGCCAGACCCGCGGTAATCCCTATTGTAAGGAAAGCATGAAAACATTTGCGCATGAGAAATTCCTCCTCTTTTGATGTACGTCATTAATTTACCACATTTGGATAGAAAATGCCATATCTAATTTACTTTTTTGCCCCCGCATGGTAAAATTGTAAGCAAAAAGCAAAAAGAAAGAGCACAGAATGTAATAAACGCAAAAGAAAGAGATGGTAAAATGGGAATGGCTGGAGGCAGGCCCGTTGTCAGTATCTGCTGTCTCACTTATAATCACGGCGCATATATCCGCGAGGCCCTGGACGGCTTTATAAGCCAGGAGACGCCGTTCCCCTATGAGGTTCTGATCCACGATGACGCCTCTACGGACGGAACCGCGGATATCATCCGAGAGTATGCGAAACGCTATCCGGATGTGATCAGGCCGATTCTTCAGACAGAGAACCAGTACTCGAAGGGCATTACGAATATCAGCGGAACCTATAATTTCCCCCGGGCGCAGGGCCGCTATATCGCGATGTGCGAAGGCGACGATTACTGGACGGATACCGGCAAGTTAAAACGTCAGGTGGATTTTATGGAAGCCAATCCCGGGTGTGCGCTCGTATTTCACAGCGCCGGCGTGAAGGTGGAGGGCCGCGCCCTGACGGAGCGGCAGATGCGTCCGTACAGGGGCGACAGGCAGCTGTCGCCGGAAGATATCATTGATAAAGTTTCCGGCTATCCTACGGCTTCGCTGCTGTTTCGGACTGAGATGGTGAAGGAACTGCCTGACTATTATGTGAATGCGCCGATCGCGGACATTCCGTTGCAGCTGATGGCTGCATCTGCAGGCTGGGCATATTATATGGACAGGCCGATGTGTGTTTACAGGCTGGGAGGTACTTACTCCTGGACGGAGCTTATGAAGCAGGGCGACCGGGAGGAGAAGGCGGAGCGGTATTATCGACAGATGAAAGAAATGTACAGCGCTTTTGACCGGGCGACCGGACAACGTTTCCATGGAGCGGTTGAACATGCTGCAGAGAGGCTTCATTTCCTGACAAAGGTTAATACAAAGGATTATAAGACGGTGCTGTCGCGTCAGTACCGGGAGTTCTATCGGGAGCTGAACCTGAGGACCAGATTCTTCATCAGGCTGGAGGCAGGAGCGCCTGCGCTGTACCGCCTGCTGTACCGTCTGTACCACGCCGGACAGGGATAAGAGTCAGGGCCGGGACATTCGGGGACGCTGGGGCGTATCGCGTATCAGCAGAAATTGCGGGGGTATTATGATGGAAAATGCAGGTAAGACAATATTGGTGACAGCCATCGGCTCATTTTCTGCCGAAGCGGTTGTCCGGATCTGCAAGGGAAGCGGTTACCGGGTGCTGGGCTGTGATATCTATCCGGCGGAATGGGTCGCCGCGTCGTTGGAAACGGACGGTTTTTATCAGGCTCCGCCGGCGGCAGACACAGACGCGTATCTGGACTTTCTGGGCGGCGTCTGCCGGGAGGAAAAAGTGGATTACCTGATGCCGCTGACGGATGCGGAGATCGATGTGATCAACGGTTGGCGGCGTGAAGCGGCGGCGCTTGGCGTGACGCTGTGTATGCCGCCGGAGGAGACCGTCAGTCTCTGCCGCGACAAGTGGGCTGCCCCTGAGCGGTTGGAGAAGGCCGGCGCCTGCAGGACGATTCCGACCAGACGGCTGTCAGAAGTGATCGGGACAGAAGCGGATACCGGGTATGAACTTCTTTCTTATCCGCTGATCTTAAAGCCGGATCATGGGCGCAGCAGTCAGGGACTTCTGACAGTGCAGGATGCGGGGCAGATGCTGCTCGAAACAGAGCGTTTGCGCCATATCGCGGATTTTTATCTGGTACAGCCTAAGATTGAGGGATATGTGGTCACGGTGGATGTCGTGCGGAATGTGCCGGAGCGGAACCGGGACGCCGGAAGTGCCGTCTCGATCGGAACTATCGGCAGGAAAAGCATTGCCGAGGGACAGGATCAGACCGTCTGTCTCCCGCGCCGGGAATATCTCCGTACCGGTAACGGTGCGGGAACTTCGGTCTGCGTCTTCCGTGACGGAAGGCTGGAAGCACAGTGCGCGGCTATCGCGCGCGCGCTGGACGTCAGGGGCTGCGTGAATTTCGAATTTATGGAGGAACAGCCGGGCGACTGGTATTTTCTGGAGTGTAACCCGCGTTTCTCGGGAGGCGTCGCGTTTTCCTGTAAAGCCGGTTATGATATGGTACGGAACCATTTGCGGTGTTTTACGGGCGAGTCGATCGAGCCGCTTGGGGAGATTCGGACGCAGTATCTGGTGAAGAGGTACACAGAGTATTGTACGAAGGTAGAATAGACCGTCAGGGTTCCGTTAAGGACGGTTTCAGAGAGGAATGACAGAGTTATGACAGGAGACAGACCCGACCATCCCATTGCAGTGACCCGTTCATCGCTTCCACTTCTGGAGGAATATGTGGAGATGCTCAAACCGTTGTGGGAGAGCGCATGGCTGACCAATATGGGGGAATATCATAAACAATTTGCCGGGCTGCTGAAGGAATATCTGCATACGCCGAATCTGGAATTATTTGTCAATGGGCATATGGCACTGGAACTGACGCTTCAGGCGATGAATTTAAGCGGCGAGGTCATTACCACGCCTTTCAGTTTCGCGTCCACGACCCATGCGATTGTGCGCAACGGCCTGACGCCGGTTTTCTGTGACATTAATCCTGTGGATTACACATTGGATGCGGACAGGCTGGAGAGCCTGATCACGCCGCGTACGACGGCGATCGTGCCGGTACATGTCTACGGACATATTTGCAATGTGGAGAAGATCGGTGAGATTGCCGGGCGGTACGGGCTGAAGGTTATTTATGATGCTGCCCATACCTTTGGAGAGACGTATGATGGTCGGGGAATTGGGCAGTTTGGCGATGCGTCCATGTTCAGCTTCCATGCGACGAAGGTATTCCACAGTATCGAGGGCGGCGCCGTCGCTTTCCGCGATGAGGCGCTGGCGCCGGTATTGTATGAACTGAAGAATTTTGGAATTACCGGGTATGAACGCGTGGATTCGGTGGGTGCGAATGGAAAAATGAATGAGTTTCAGGCGGCGATGGGCATTCTGAATCTCCGACGTGTGGATGCTGAGATCGGGAAACGAAAGGCATTGGCGAAACGCTATCGGGAGCGCCTTTCCGGTGTGGAGGGGATCCGTCTGAGTCCCGAAAACCCGCGCGTTCGATATAATTATGCTTATATGCCGGTGGTGTTCGAAGGATACAGGAAGGATCGCGATCAGGTTTTCAGGGAGCTGGCGGAGCATGATATCCACGCACGGAAATATTTTTATCCGTGCATTAATGATTACGATTGTTATAAGGGCCGGTTCGACGCGGCGGCGACGCCGGTGGCCCAAAGAATTTCCCAACAGGTGCTGACGCTGCCGCTGTACGCGGATCTGGAGCCGGAGATCGTTGATCTGATCTGCGATCTGATCCTGCGGTAATACAGGAAGAAACAGGAGCTGCCAAGATGACATCGATGAAAAGGCTGCTGGTGGTCATACCGGCATTCAATGAAGAGGCGAATATTGAAAGGGTCGTGGATGAGCTTGTCCGTGTGTGTCCGCAGTTTGATTATATCGTAGTCAATGACGGCTCCACCGACCGTACGGCGCAGATCTGCCGGGAGAAGGGTTACCATCTTCTGGATCTGCCGGTAAATCTGGGATTGGCAGGCTGCTTTCAGGCCGGGATGAAATATGCTTACAGGCAGAATTATGACTGTGCGGTCCAGTTTGACGGCGACGGTCAGCACAGACCGGAATATATTGAGCCGATGCGGAAGAAAATGGAAGAAGGATACGATATTGTGATCGGCAGCCGCTTTGTGGAGGGCCATAAGGATGCGTCGATACGTATGATCGGCAGCAGGCTTCTTTCGGCGGCGATCGGTCTGACGACCGGCGTAAAGGTGACGGATCCTACTTCCGGAATGCGGATGTTCAGCCGGGATATGATCCGGGAATTCGCACTGAAGCTGAATTACGGGCCTGAGCCGGATACGGTATCGTATCTGCTGAAACAGGGCGCCCGTGTTGCCGAGGTTCCCGTGATCATTGCCCCCCGTCTGGGCGGTGAGAGCTATCTGAAGCCGACCGTTGCCGCTGGGTATATGATACGGATGCTGCTGTCAATACTGATTATACAGGGCTTTCGGAAACGGTGAGCATGAACGCCCGCGGGGGAATACAGATTTTCAGGGCCGTGAAAGGAGTTTTCATGTCCGATATCCTATCGCGCTGGTCGGCCCTTCTTATGGGGACCGGTGAGCGCAGGGAAAAACAGAATATCATCTGGAATATGGTAGGAAGCTTCTGCTATGCGCTTGCCAGCATGGTTCTCTCCTTTCTGGTCATGCGGATCGCCGGAGAGGATGAGGGCGGGATTTTTGCCTTTGGTTACAGTACCCTCGGCCAGCAGATGTTTATTGTCGCGTATTTCGGGCTGCGCCCTTTTCAGATTACCGACGGGCGCGGTGAATATCGTTTTGGCGATTACCTGCACCATCGTTTCCTGACCTGCGGCGCGGCGCTTCTGGCCGGTGCAGGTTATCTGCTGATCAGCGGCTACACGCTTCGGAAGTCGGTTATTATCTTTCTGCTGATCTGTTATAAAGTGATCGATGGTTTTGCAGATGTGTATGAATCCGAATTCCAGCGGCAGGGTCATCTTCACCTGACCGGCAAGTCCAATACATTTCGGACTGTTTTGACAGTAACGGTGTTCCTGACGACGCTGATATCCGGCCGGTCGCTTCTGGCGGCCTGTGCGGCGGCGGTGGCGGCCCAGACCGTCGGCGTACTGCTCTTTGACGCGGCGGTGATCCGGCAGCTGCCATCAGTGGCCGCGGACTGGGACCGAAAGCGGCTGCGCCCTCTGACAGGCGCGGCGTCGCTGCTGTTCGTATCGGTGTTTTTGGATTTTTATATTTTTTCGGCAGCCAAATATGCGATCGACGCTTATATGGACGACGCGTCATCCGGCTATTTCAATGTCATTTTTATGCCTACGTCGGTGATCAATCTGGCGGCGGGGTTCGTAATCCGGCCGGTCCTTACCAGCCTGACCGGATATTGGACAGAGATGAAATTCGGTAAGTTCAGAAAGGTGCTGTGTCAGATCTCCGGGCTGATCGGCGCGTTGAGTCTGTTGGCTGCGGCGATGGCCTGGCTGCTGGGACGGCCGGTACTGGGGATTTTGGAAATGCTTCTGGGAAAGACCTACACAGGACGGCTGACGCGGTATGGACTGCCGTTTGTGCTGGTGGTACTTGGGGGCGGATTCTATGCTTTTTTAAATCTGTATTATTATGTACTGGTAATCCTGCGCAGGCAGAAGGTGATATTTATGATCTACGCAGTAATGACAGTGCTGGCAGTGTTTTTGGCGCCTGCAATGGTGCAGCAGGGAGGTATTTATGGCGCGTCCCGCGCGTATCTGGCGCTGATGGTGCTGATGGCCGTGGGTTTCGTGGGCTGCGCGTGGCTGTGTGTGGTCCGCGATGAGAATCGCCGCTCGAAAGAGGAGCGGGAGGACTTTCCGGAGCGGTGAAAAGTGGCGGAAAGGAAGAAGGAATGGGATTATGGAGACAGAGACGGTATTTGATAAAGGTCATCCAGACATTGATGTGATCATTCCGGTATACAGGCCGGATAAGCGGCTGGCGCAGCTTTTGGCGATGCTGGAGAAGCAGACCTGTCCGGTCAGTCGGATCATTATTATAAAGACGGAAAAAGACGGCTGGAACGAAGGCAGTTTTCGGAAGATTCCGAATCTGGAGATTCATTACCTGACGAAAGAGGAGTTTGATCACGGCGCGACCAGGAATCTGGCGGCGGGATATTCGAAGGCGGATATCATGATCTTTATGACCGACGACGCGGTTCCGCAGGACAATCGGCTGGTGGAACGGCTGGCAGCGGCCTTAGATCAGCGGGGACCGAAACGGGAACCGGCGGCTGTTGCTTACGCAAGGCAGCTTCCGGCACGCGGCTGCCGGACGATCGAACGGTACACGAGGAATTTCAACTATCCGGATGAAAGCAGGATCAAGACGGCTGACGATCTGCCGAAGCTGGGGATCAAAACATTTTTTGCTTCCAATGTCTGCTGTGCCTATCGACGGGATATTTTCGAGAAGTTGGGCGGTTTTGTGGATAAGACGATATTTAATGAAGATATGATCTACGCGGCGAAAGCCGTAAAGTCCGGCTATGCGGTCGCATATGCGGCGGACGCCAGAGTGATTCACTCCCACAATCTGTCATTTCGCCAGCAGTTCCGGCGGAATTTCGATCTGGGCGTCTCTCAGGCGGATCATCCTGAGGTATTTGCCGGTGTGCCGTCGGAAGGTGAGGGAATCCGGCTGGTAAAGCAGACAGCCGGGCGGCTTGTGAAGACCGGCAGGTGGCTGCTTCTGCCGGCGCTGGTGATCGGAAGCGGATGTAAGTTTCTGGGCTACCGGCTGGGGAAGCAGTACCGGTTCCTGCCGAAACGGCTTATTCTGAAATGTACCGGAAATCCGGATTACTGGAAAGAGAGGGACTAGGTTATGATGACGGTGACATTGCGGATAGCGCTGATCCTGGTGTCGGTAGGGACGTTGTTTCTGATGATGCGCCGGATCCGGCAGTCCAGACTGCAGATCGAGAGTGCGGTTTTTTGGATCGTGCTCGCGCTGGTACTGGTGGTGTTCAGTCTGTTTCCGGCGGTAGCGGATCTGGCGGCGCATTGTCTGGGGATTTATTCAACGGCAAACTTCCTGTTTCTGTTTGCGATCTTTGTCCTGATCGTGAAGGAATTTTATACGACGATCCATATTTCGCAGCTGGAGATGAAGATTCAGGAGCTGGTGCAGCAGATGGCGCTGGATGAAAAGGAAAACCAGAAAGAGAAGGCGCGGATCCAGGAATGCCTGTCCGGGAAAACGGAAGGAAAGAAACAGGCGGATGAAGCGGTATCCGGGCCGCGAAGCCGGGAAGAAGGACGGGAACCGTAATGACAGCGGCGCGGGATTACGATTGCGGCAGTAAGACATACAGCGGAGGAACGGATGGATAAGAAACACGGAATGGGAACAATCGGAGCGATGGCGGCGCTGGTCATAATTGCCGGGTTGTGGCATCTTCAGGATGTGCGGGCCGGTGCGGCGGCGACCGGTGATCTGTGGCTGACGGGCTGGTATCTGGTCCTGTGGGTTCTGGTACTGTGCGCTGCGATCGTCTTGGGCTGGTTGTTTCTGCGGCAGACGGCCGGGCGGCAGTGGCGTCTGGAGAAGATCTATCCGGCGGCGGGTCTCGGCCTTGGTCTTTTGTATCTGTTTGTGCTGCCGCCGATGTCTGCGCCGGATGAGATCAGCCATTATATTACGGCTTATGAACTTTCAAGCCGTATGCTGGGGCTGCCGCCGCAGGCGGAGAATGGGCGTGTGCTGGTACGGCTGCAGGACTGGTTTCTGGAAGATGTGCGCGGAGACTATGTGTGGGAGCCAGACGGGGCGTATTGGAAGAGAGCCGCCGAAGTCGGAAAAACGGACAAAACGGCGGCAGATTCTGATCCGGTCGTTTTGGGTGGCAGGCTCGATGAAAGTACCTACCGCGCTATTTACCATACTGTGGTCAGGGGGATTGACACGCCGCAGGAACAGGCAGCCCGTTCTGCAGGGCTGCCGGATACGGCTATGGCTGAGTCGGCGTATGATACGGTGAATACGACGCCGGCCGCATACCTGCCCCAGACTGTCGGTATGATACTGGCCCGTCTGTTCCGTCTGGACAGCGTCTGGCTGGCCTATCTGGGGCGTTTTACAAATCTGCTGTTTTTTGTGGCGATGACCTGGCTGGCGATGCGGCGTCTCCCATTTGGAAAGGAAGTTCTCTTCGGTGTGGCGCTGCTGCCGATGACTTTGCATCTTTCGGCGTCGTTTTCCTACGATGTGATGATTTTGGCGTGTATGTTTCTGTTTACGGCGGTCTGTCTGGATCTGGCATATACAGGGAAACAGGTACGTGTGCGGGATGTGGCGCTTTTGACGGTGCTCATGGCGGCTGCCGGACCATGCAAGATGATTTATGCGCCGATGATGGGACTGTGTCTTCTGATTCCGGTGAAGAAGTTCGGAGGCTGGCGGAACTGGCTTGCGTCTGCGGTGTTGGTGGGCGGCGCGTGGGTCGCTGCGATGGCGTTGGTCAATGCTGATGTCGTAAGTTCTTACGCCGCCGTAGAGGAAGCGGTTCATCCGGTCAGCAAAGAGGCGGGCTTCAGCCTGAAATTACTGCTGCATCAGCCGCTGCTTACGGCACAGATGTTTTACAATACCTTTCTGCACCAACTGGATGAGTTCCATATGACGATGATCGGGTCTCAGCTGGGGAATCTGGATCCGGTACTGAATGTGCCGTATTTTCTGGTGGTGTTTTATTCAGCCGGTCTTGTGGCGCTCGCGCTGCGTGTACCGGGGGAGCAGCTTGTGATCACCGGCGGACGGCGGCTGTGGATATTCGCGGTCTGCGCGGTCTGTTCGATGGCGGCGCTGCTGTCTATGCTGATCGCCTGGACACCCAGAAGTTCCGCGGTTATTGAAGGCGTTCAGGGCAGGTATTTTCTGCCGTTTCTGCCTGTGTTTCTGATGGCCTGCAAAAACGACAGGTTCGTTTTGACAAAGAATGGAAACCGTAGTATATTGTACATGATGTGCTGCGCCAATCTATATGTGGTGCTGCGCTTATTCAGCGTCGTGTGTCTGCGGGTATAGGCAGACGATAAACGCCGCCGTTCAGAGGCGGAATAATGTGGTAACATACAGGAAAGGAGAGACCAGTTATGGGCAAAATAAAAGTGACCCCCTGTCAGATCGAGGGTTTGTATGTGATCGAGCCGGAGATCCACGAGGACGCCAGAGGATATTTTATAGAGACTTATAATCAGCGGGATTTTGAGGCTGCGGGACTGAACATGGTTTTTGTCCAGGATAATCAGTCTATGTCGGTAAAAGGGGTGCTTCGGGGGCTCCATTATCAGAAGCAGTATCCGCAGGGAAAGCTGGTACGGGTGCTTCGCGGCAGGGTCTTTGACGTGGCCGTGGACCTGCGTGCCAAGTCTCCGACTTATGGACAATGGTTCGGTGTGGAACTTTCTGCGGAGAACAAGAAGCAGTTTTATGTGTCGCCCGGCTTTGCACATGGATTTCTGGTGTTGTCGGATGAGGCGGAGTTTGCGTATAAGGTGACGGATTTTTATCATCCGGGCGACGAAGGCGGCCTTGCGTGGGACGATCCGGAGATCGGTATTGTGTGGCCTGTCGAAGAGGGAATGGAGCTGATCTTCTCGGAGAGAGATAAAAAATGGGGCGGCCTTGCGGAAACATTTAAGTTTTAAACGGCCGGCAAAACAGTTGGAGAAAGACGATGAACTATCTGGTGACATTGACAAAGGATCTGGTGCGTCGGCGAAAGCTGATCTGGGATCTGGCGAAATCCGATTTTCGGAAGCGCTTCGTGGGGTCTTATTTTGGTGTGATCTGGATGTTCATACAGCCTGTTGTGACTGTGCTCATCTATTTCTGTGTGTTTCAGCTGGGTTTTAAGAACGCGCCGCCGATTCCGGGATATCCGTATGTGCAGTGGCTGATTCCCGGCATCGTACCATGGTTTTATATCAGCGAGGCACTGAATGCAGGAACCGGCTGTCTGCAGGAGTATAATTATCTGGTTAAAAAGGTCGTCTTCAGGGTAGAGATCCTGCCGGTCATCAAGCTGCTCTCCTGCCTGATGGTCCATGTGATCTTTGCGATGATCATGGTGGTTGTGTTTCTGTTGTATGGAACATTTCCGCGGTTCAGCTGGCTGCAGGCCGTGTACTATTCGCTGGCGGCTACGATATTTTCGCTGGGGGTCGTGTATTTTACCAGCGCGGTCAATGTGTTTTTCAAGGATATGGCGCAGATCGTGAGCATTTTCCTGCAGGTATGGATGTGGGTGACGCCGATCATGTGGGATCCGGCAATGTTTTCGAATCATCCTGCCTGGCTCGATATGGTGCTGCGGCTGAATCCGGTCTGGTATCTGGTGACCGGTTATCGCGACAGTATGCTGACCGGCACCGGTTTCTGGGAGAGACCGTGGATAACGGTCTATTTCTGGGCGGTTACCGCAGTGCTGTTTCTTTTGGGACTGAAAGTATTCAAACGGCTGCGGCCGCATTTCCCGGATGTGCTGTAGGAGGAACTTCATGGAGAATGCCATCATCGTAAAAGATGTGACAAAAGTTTATAAATTATATGACAAGCCAATCGACCGCCTGAAGGAATCCCTGCATCCTTTCCATAAGGAGTATCACAGGAAATTCTACGCGCTTCATGGGCTGACATTTTCCGTGGAAAAAGGCCAGACCGTTGGGATTATCGGCACCAACGGCTCCGGTAAATCGACAATCCTTAAGATTATCACCGGTGTTCTCACGCCAACGACCGGAGAGGTTACGGTGAATGGTACGGTGTCGGCGCTTCTGGAACTGGGCGCCGGTTTCAATATGGATTATACCGGCATAGAGAATATCTATATGAACGGCAGTATGATGGGTTTTTCACGCAGGGAAATGGATGCGAAGCTGCAGGATATTCTGGATTTTGCGGATATCGGCGAGTTTGTGAACCAGCCGGTGAAGACCTATTCCAGCGGTATGTTCGTTCGGCTGGCGTTTGCACTGGCAATCAATGTGGAGCCGGAGATATTGATCGTGGATGAGGCGCTGTCGGTTGGAGACGTGTTCTTTCAGGCCAAATGCTACCGGCGTATGGAGGAGATCCGAAAGAAGGGGACAACGATCCTGATGGTGACGCACGACATGGGCAGTATCCTCAAATACTGCGATAAGGTGGTGTTGTTAAATAAAGGCAGTTTCATTGCGGAAGGAACTGCCGGGCATATGGTAGATCTGTACAAGAAGATTCTGGCGAATCAGATGGAATCGCTGGAGGAGGAACTGGCGGCGGAGAGAACAGGGACGGCGCGTCAGGGAAACGGGGCCGGCGGAATAGCGGATGACGGCGTAAGCGGAGAGATTGGAGGCTCGCCGGTTCGCAGCCGGGAATCCCGTCCGTCGCTCATGAAGGATAAACTGGCCGTCAATCCCAACCGCACCGAGTACGGCGACGGCCGTGCGGAGATCTGCGACATGGGGCTTTTTGACGGGCGGGGAAATCTGACAAATCTGCTCCTGAAAGGCGAGAGATTCACAATCCGTGAAAGGATCCGTTTCCATGCGCCGATTCAGATGCCGATCTTCACATATACGATCAAAGATAAAAAGGGAACTGAGCTGACCGGCACGAATACGATGTATGAAGGCACGGACATTCGTCCTGTGTCGGATGGCGATGAATACGAGGTTTCATTTACGCAGAAGATGACGCTGCAGGGGGGAGAGTATCTGCTGAGTATGAGCTGTACCGGCTTTGAGATGGGGGAACATGTGGTTTATCACAGGCTTTACGATGTGCTGAGCCTGACCGTGATCTCGAATAAGAATACGGTGGGAGTCTATGATATGGAATCAGAGGTTCAGGCAGAGAAGATAAAAAACGCAGGAAAAAACCTTACAAATAGGACGGGAATATCATGAGACCTGAGAAAGAACGAACAGAGGTGGAACGCAGGCTGCTGGGCCTGATCAAGACTTATGGCGCCGATGGGAAAGCGATTCTTGGTGCGAATCCCAAACTGGAATATCTATATGCGCTTTCTCCCCAGCGGGAGAATCTGCTGGAGTGGTATCCGTTCCGCGCGGAAGGGACGCTTCTGCAGGTGGGGTCGGACTTCGGCGCCCTGACAGGGTTATATGCACGGAAGGTGTCCCGGGTGGATGTGCTTGATCCATCCTGGGCCAATCTGGAAATTAACCGTTTGCGCCATGCGCAGCAGGACGGCTGTCAGAATATCAATTATGTACAGGGGACGCTTTCGGAGTATCTGTCACAGGCAAAGGAACGATATGATTACATCCTGATCATCGGTGATCTGGAGCAGGATGAGTTAAGTGAGGAAGAGAGCGCGGCGCAGATCGGGGCGGCGAAGGAGCTTCTGAAGCCGGACGGAGAGTTGATTGCCGCAGTCAGCAATCCTCTGGGCATCAAATACTGGGCCGGAGCGGCGAAAGACAGCCATAGTCTGTCAAAGGATTCTCTGATAAAATGGCTGACGGATGGCAAAGATGCCGGCAGCCTGGAATTCTATTACCCGATGCCGGATTATAAACTGCCTGTGAATATTTATTCGGATGCATACCTGCCGAGGGAGGGGGATCTGACCGATACGGTTGCGGCCTATGACTTCCCGGACTATCCGTTTTTTGATATGGGAGCGGCTTACGATCAGGTTGTGCGGGAAGGCAAGTTCGACCAGTATGCAAATTCCTATCTGGCGATCTGGCGGCGGGGCGCAGGACGGCAGGTTCAGCAGGATGGCCCGCAGTATATGAAATACAACCGCACCCGGCGCGAAGAATTTCAACTGAAAACTGTGATATGCGGCGCAGCCGGCCGGGACGGCGGATCCGGTACGCCGGATACTTCCCGGCGGGTGATAAAGAGCGCTATGACCGGGGAAGGAAAGGCACATATCAGTCATTTCACAGCACAGTATGAAGTGCTGGCTTCCCAGAGTAAATTTCTGAATTATCTGCGGGGAGAGACGAGTGCGGCCGGCAGTGCGGTTACATTTCCGTACCTGACGGGACGGAAGCTTTCGGCACGGCTGACCGACGAGATTGTAAACGGCCAGCCGCCGGCCGAACTGATCCGGCAGACGGTCGATGTGCTGCTGGCGGCGGAACCGGGGGATATTGAGCCCTTCTCGCCGACGGACGGCTTTGCCGTTGTATTTGGTGAGAAGGAGATGGAAACGCTGGCGGGAAGTTCTGCAGCCTGTTTGCGTGTCTCGAATATTGACCTTCTGTTTGAGAATGTCATGCTGACCGACGACGGCAACTACTGTCTGGATTACGAGTGGGTCTTCGACTTCCCGGTACCCATCGATTATATCCGTTATCGGATCCTGTTCTATGCCTATCGGCAGTTTAAGAGTCTGCTGGACGGCTGGGGAACTCTGGAGGAGTGGCTGGGACAGTTCGGTATCACGCCGGAGGCCGGGGCGCTCTACGATTCCATGGAGCGGAATTTCCAGTATTATGTCCATGGCGAGAATCAGGTCCTCTATCTGGAGAACTATCTGGTGAAGCCCCGTTCTGCGAAGGGGTTTGCGGAGATGGATGGAGAACTGCGCCGTCTGGAGGCGGAACTGGCGCGGTCGAAGGAAAATGAAGACCGCCTGAAGGCGCAGGTTCACGATCAGGGCGCCGCGATCCGCAAGATGACGGAGGTCAAGCGGCTGACGGACAATCATGTGACGAATCTGGAGATCATGATTAAGGATCTGCGTCATGAGATCGATGAGATGGGAAAGACGCTGACCTATCTGAACGGTCATGAGGCGTTCATTTTCAAAATTCGCCGCAGGCTGGGCGAAAAATTTAACGCGAAATATCCAAAGGGCTCGCTGCAGAGGAAGCGTCTCCGCTATCGAAAGGAGTATCTGACGCATCCGATCCGCTCTTTCAGATTTTATCGGACCGAGGAGGGCCGGAACCTGCGGAACGGCGATTTTGAGATCGGCGATTTGTACCGTGAACACCGAAAGCTGGTCTTTGCAAAGACTGAGCAGCCGGAAGTATCCGTTATCATCCCTTGCTATAATCAGATTGCCTATACCTATGCCTGTCTGGTCTCTATCCTGGAGCATACGAAGGATGTGCCCTATGAGGTTATTATCGCCGATGACGTATCTACAGACGCTACAGCGCATATAGAGCGCTATGTGGAAGGCGTGACTGTCAGCCGGAACACGGTGAATCAGGGTTTTCTTAAGAACTGCAATCAGGCGGCCGGGAAGGCCCGGGGCCGTTACATCATGTTCCTGAATAATGATACGCAGGTCACGGAAGGCTGGCTGTCCTCGCTTGTGAACCTGATCTGTTCCGACGGGACGATCGGCATGGTCGGATCCAAACTGGTTTATCCCGACGGGCGTCTGCAGGAAGCGGGAGGTATTATCTGGAGCGATGGCTCGGGCTGGAATTATGGCCGGCTGGATGATCCGGACAAGCCTCAGTACAATTACGTGAAAGATGTGGATTATATTTCCGGCGCGGCGATCCTTTTGCGGAAAGACCTGTGGGAGCGTCTGGGAGGTTTCGACGAGCGCTACGCCCCGGCCTACTGCGAAGATTCGGATCTGGCCTTCGGGGTGAGGAAGGCCGGTTACCGGGTGGTATACCAGCCCTTATCCAGGGTGGTCCATTACGAAGGTATTTCCAATGGAACTGACGTGCAGGGCAGCGGCATGAAACATTATCAGCTGGAGAATACGGAGAAATTCCGGGAGAAATGGGAAGCTGAACTGAAACATCAATGCGAGAACACCGGCAATCCTGATCCGTTCCGCGCCCGCGAACGCAGCATGGGCAGGCCGATCATTCTGGTGATCGATCATTATGTGCCGACGTTCGACAAGGATGCCGGTTCCAAAACGACGTTCCAGTATCTGAAAATGTTTTTGCGGCAGGGTTACACAGTCAAATTTCTGGGGGATAACTTTGCCCATGAGGAACCGTATTCCACGGCGTTGGAGCAGATGGGCATTGAAATTCTTTCCGGCGCAGAGTATGAGGCGGGCATCTGGGAATGGCTTTCCGCTCATGGCCGGGATATTGCCGTCGCATACCTGAACCGCCCGCATATCGCTATCAAGTATGTGGATTATCTGCGGGAAAATACAGATATGAAACTGATCTATTACGGCCATGACCTGCATTATCTGCGAGAGGCCCGCGAGTATGCGCTGACGATGGATCCGGACCGCCGCCGCGCTGCCGATTACTGGAAAGGGATCGAGCTGTCACTGTTCTATAAAGTGGATATGTCTTATTATCCGTCCTGTGTGGAGCGGGACGCCGTCCGTGAGGAGGATGCAAATATCCCTGTAAAGGATATTGTGGCCTATGTATATGAAGAGTTTCGTGACAACATTCCGGAAGATTTCATGGAAAGGGAAGGAATCCTGTTTGTGGGCGGTTTCGCGCATCCGCCGAATGCAGACGCGGTGCTGTGGTTCGTGAGGGAAGTCTATCCGCTGATTGGAGAGCGCTTCCGTGAAGCCGGCGCCGAACCGCCGAAATTCTATGTTGCAGGTTCTCGGGTAACTGACGAGATCAGGAGTTTAGAACAGACGCATCCGGGCGTAGTGGTCAAAGGCTTTGTCAGTGATGAGGAATTGGTGCGGCTTTATGACACTACCAGACTGGTGGTTGTGCCGCTGCGCTACGGCGCAGGCGTGAAGGGTAAGGTCGTTGAGGCGCTTTATAATGGAGCTGCCGTTGTGACCACTTCTATCGGTGCAGAGGGTATTCCGCAGGCGGAGGATGTAATGGTGATCGCTGATCAGGCGGAGGCGTTTGCAGAGGCGGTGTCCGGAATCTATCAGGATCCGGAGGCCTGCCGGGCGCTGAGCGAAAGAAGTCAGAAGCATGTGCGGCAGTATTACAGCATGGAGGCGGCCTGGGATGTGATCAGGGAAGACTTTCCGCAGCAGCAAAGCCCGCAGGCATAAAATTGCGTTTTGTCGGGCGACGCACTCTGAAGACGCGCTATTTACGGGAAAGGGGAAGAATATGAAATTCAGGATACTTGCAGTTACCGTCTTTGCGGCGGGTATGGCTTTGGCGTCGGCAACCGCCGCGCCGGCGGCTTCGCCGGGACCGCTCGGACCCGTATCGGTTGTTGGGGAGGGACCGTTAGCTGTCCCGAACGAATTGCCCGGGCCAGCCGGCGCAACGACTCAGAGCGTGACCGGGTCCGGCCCCATAGGACCGGCCGGATCTCCGGTGGAGTCCACACCCGTTACCGGACAGGAAGCGCCGATGTTTGACGGCGGCAGTCTGACCATGCTGTACGGACGGACCGGAGCCCAGATGCTGAGCGTTCTCCTTCAGTCGAAGGAAGGCGGTCTTGTGGTGGTAGACGGCGGCTGGGAAGGTGACGCGGATACGCTTCTGGATGCGATCAGGGCGCGGGGCGGACGCGTTCATGCGTGGCTGATCACACATCCGGATTTTGATCATGCCGGAGCTTTGTACAATATCATTGACCGTCAGGATCCGGGAATTGTAATCGATCATATTTACGCCTGTCTTACGGATACCGGCTGGTACTATCAGGTGGCTCCGGACGGCGCGCCGTTTGTTGATATGTTCCGTCAGAGGCTTGCACGTCTGCCGGAGGGAACTGTCAGCGAATATCTGCCGGCTAATCTTCTGATCTCTTCCCCGGGGATCGGTATAAAGGTACTTAACAATGCGATTTTCGGCGCTGATGATGCGGTCAATAACAGTTCGGTCGTGTACCGCGTTACAATGAACGGCATCAGAATCCTTTTTCTGGGCGATCTGGCCCGATACGGCGGGAGCCGGCTGCTGCAGGACGTCCCGCCGGAAGAGCTTCGTGCAGATATTGTCCAGATGGCCCATCATGGTCAGAATGGCGTAGAGGAAGATGTCTACCGGGCGATCGGCGCGTCGGTCTGTCTCTGGCCGACGCCTCAGTGGCTTTGGGATAATGACGGCGGAAGCGGCACGGGCAGCGGTTCCTGGAGGACGCTTGAGACCCGCGCCTGGATCCGAAAACTCGGAATAACCCGGAACTATGTAATGAAAGACGGGGATATCATCCTCAGATAAAAGTACCGGAATTCATGTAGCCGGCGGAGGAAAACAGGAGCTGTCATAACTCCCCCCGCCCCCTCATAGAATGTAAAAAACATTCTCGGGGGACACCTTGAAGGATTATATCGAAGAACGTGCGGTGGACATCGCCAATTACATCATAAACCACAACGCGACGGTGAGGCAGACGGCGAAGAAGTTCGGAATTTCCAAGTCCACGGTACACAAGGACGTCACGGAGAGACTTGAGCACATCAATCCGTCTCTGGCTGCCGCCGCCCGCATCGTGTTGGATGTGAACAAGTCTGAGCGCCATATACGCGGTGGATTGGCGACGCGGGAGAAGTACCAGCATCGCCTTCAGATGTGCAGCAAGGAAGATGCATGAAGTCATTGGCAGGAAAGTGACCGGAGGATGCAACTCCGGTCACTTTGTGCGTGAATAACTGGCTTGCAGGCGCTGTAATCGGTTCATATTATCCCGGTACTACGGCATATGATGGTAGAAATCGGATCATTGAGGTTGGGATGCTATGGACATGGCAGATAGAAATGAGGCGTATCGTGGCAGCAGGCGCGGCAGTCTCAGGCTTTGGATGTTCCTCTTTCTGCTTCCGGCGCTGCTCCTTGGCGCCTGTACGCTGGATAAAACAGATGACGAGAAGGTGCGCGATCTGGAATTTACGGTGATCGGCGAGAAGGACGCCCCGCAGGAACTGCAGGAAATTCTTGCAGAGAAGAAGACACAGCCGTTCAAGATGACTTACAGTGATGACAGCAGTCTGTACATTGTCGTGGGGTATGGGCCCCAGAGTACCGGCGGCTACAGCATTACGGTAGAAGAACTGTATCTGACGGAGAATACCATTTACATTGATACGGAGCTGAAAGGACCGGCCAGGGGCGAGACAGCGGCACCGGAGACGTCATACCCGCTGGTGATCGTGAAGACGGAGTATCTGGAAGAGCCGGTAGTGTTTGACTGAAGCGATGTCAGCGCGGTGGAGGGAAGTTGTGTGACAGCGTCTGCCTGCTGTTGTCGGCAGCCGTCCATAGGTTTCTCAGGCAGGTACTTGTCAAGCCGCCTGTGAATATGCTATACTAAGGAAACGCGCGGATGTGCGGCCGTTCCCGGATATCCCGGGAGATCAAAGCACGTTACAGAAAATACGCGCGCAGATAACAGAGGGATTGGATATGATTTTTAAGGATATTTGGCTGGATATTAAGGCGGTGCAGGAGCGCGATCCGGCGGCGCGAAGCGCCCTTGAGGTGCTTTTGCTGTACCAGGGGATCCATGCATTGATCTGGCATCGGTTTGCTCACTGGTTTTATAAGCATCATCTGTATTTTATTGCCAGACTGATCTCGCAGATCGCCCGTTTCTTTACGTTGATCGAGATCCATCCGGGCGCGCAGCTGGGCCATGGGATTTTGATCGATCATGGCTGCGGCGTCGTGATCGGTGAGACCGCGGTGGTGGGAGATAACTGCACGATCTATCAGGGTGTTACCCTGGGCGGCGTGGGGACCCAGAAGGGCAAGCGTCACCCGACGCTGGGCAATAATGTCACCGTAGGTGCCGGGGCTAAGATCTTAGGCTCTTTCGAAGTAGGTGACAACTGCATGATCGCGGCGAATGCAGTACTCCTGAAGCCTCTTGAGAGCAATGTGACGGCAGTAGGCATCCCGGCACGCCCGGTGAAGAAAGACGGCGTGCGTCTGCCGTCCGTTCAGACGGGGGCGGTCTCCGCGGAGCGCTGCTGTCGGATGGAGGAACGTCTGAAGGAACTGGAAATCCAGGTAGAGGAGCTGAAGGCACAGTTAAAGCAGGCAGAAGAAAGAAATGAAACATGAGGAAAATAACAGATCAGGCGTCTGACCCCCTGGGGCCGGACGCCTTACCTGATTCCGCGGCGGTGCCCGGATATGAGGATCTCATTTTTACCAGGTAATCAATTGATCCAGAAGTTCCTGCTGTTCCTTGCTGGTTTTTGTCAGGTAGATCCGCGTGGTTTCGATATTTTCGTGTCCCAGCAGATCGGCCAGCAGGGAAATATCGTTGAACTTCGCCAGAAAATTGATGGCGAAACGGTGGCGGAAGGAATGGGGGTAGACGGTCTTTTCGTCAATTCCATACCGCCGGGCATAATGCTTCAACTGCCAGCGAATGCCGCGGGGGGAGATCGGCTGCCCCTGACGGTTGACGAAGAGAAAGCCGCTTTTTTGTTCTTTGCTCCTGCACCAGGCCAGAGCTTCAGCGGCCAGGGCGTCCGGAAAATAGATGCGCCGCAGCTTACCGCCTTTGGAATAAAGATCCAGGTAACCAAGCGACAGATGTTCAACTTTGATCTGCGTCAGTTCGCTGATTCTGGCGCCCGTAGCGCCCAGAAAACGCACAACGAAATACCACATGGTTTTCTTTTCTTTTTTCAGCCGCCGTTTCATGTATTCATAGTCTTTATTGGAGATAACGGCATCGGAGAAGGATTGTTTCTGGAGTTTGACAGACATCAGGTGAAAGCCTTTTAGCGGCAGCCACATATCACTGTCGTATTCTATCAGGAATCGTACGAAGCGGTTCATCGCATGGACGCGAAGATTCACTGTAGCAGGCCGGCAGTCTTTGATCAGCTGGCCGCGGAAACGGCTCAGATTCTCAATGCTCATGACAGGATACATAGAATAAAAAAGACGCGCGCTGCCGACATAGGCAGCGATCGTGTTTGGGGATAGATTATTTTTTTTCAGATGTTCTTCGAAGGCCGTAAGCAGTTCTTTCTGTGCGGTTGTTATCATAGTATCACCATTTTACGATCTGATTGACAAGCTGTTTTTGTTCGGAGGAGCTTCGATGCAGGTAGATCCGTGTAGTCTCAATATTCTCATGTCCTAAAAGGTCGGAGAGCATGGACAGATCCCCACAGGTTTCAATAAAGCTTTTGGCAAACAGGTGGCGGAAGGAGTGTGGGTGCAGGACCGCTGCGTCCAGACCGTAGCGTTCCTCAAATTTACGCAGCTGCCAGCGGATGCCGGAGGGGGTCAGGGGATCGCCGAAACGGTTCAGGAAGACAAAGCCGCTGCGTCGTTTTTCATTGGAAAGCCAGGTGAGACACTCGCTGCGCACCCGGATGGGAATGTAGACGCGGCGTGATTTATTTCCCTTGGAATAGACGTCCATATATCCGAGGCGTACATTTTCGATCCGCAAATGTACCAGTTCGCTGACCCGCAGGCCGGTGGTGGCCATGATGCGGATGATGAAATAATAGAGACGGTCTCCGTCGCGCAGAAGGCACTGTTTCAGATATTCGTAATCCGCCTGACTGATGACATTTTCCAGAAATGATTTCTGCTGAATGTGGATCATGGTCATATGAAGGCCTGTCAGCTGCATGCATTCCAGAAAACAGTTGACGGAGCGAATACGCAGATTAACGGTTTGGGGCCTGTAATGCTCCAAAAGGTAACATTTGTAGAGTTTCAGATTATCATAGCTGATGGATTTGTAAAGCGACAGAAATTGACCGGCGCCGTGCAGGTAGGATTTGACTGTACTGTCGGCCAGCTGTCTGCGAACCAGATATTCCCGGAAATCAGCGAGCATCCGGTCGCGGGCGGAGGCGTCCGATGGATCTTCGGAGTTTATTCGAAAAGCTTCTGTACTTTTCGGCTCTTGTGCCATAAAATCACGTCCTTTTGCGATAAAATGTGTATTTTTTAGTTTATCCATATAAAATATGAAAATCAAGGTAAATGATGGATTTCTTGTCGAAATTTGTCGAATTTTGTCGAGATTTTATGGACATCCGGGTATACGCTGACAGACAGTCGACAGTCATAAGAGCCGACAGGGGCTCATACATTGATAAAAAACAGATCAAAGGATGGGTGGTGCGGATTATGCTGGAACTGATCAGGACCAATATTCATATGAACCGGTGGAAACGGGATGCCGCAGTGCAGATCACGCTGGATGATGACTTTATTGTACCGGATACCATGGATGATGTGGCACAGGTGGTCATGGAGGCAGGCGATATCCAGATTGAGTCGGTGAAAAATGCAGGGGAGAAGGTGACGGTGAAAGGAAAGCTGATGTTCTCTGTGCTGTATCGGAGGGAGGAGGGAGGGCTGCAGACGCTGGCCGGACAGATTTCCTTTGAGGAACCGGTGAATGTGCCGGAACTGACGGAAAGGGATGCGCTGAGCGCTTCCTGGGAATTGGAGGATCTGAGCACTGGGCTGATCAACTCACGAAAATTGAGTGTGAAGGCGATCGTGACACTAAAGGTGAGAGTCGAAACGCTGACAGATGCGGAGGCGGCTGTGGATGTGGTAACGGACGGGACAGGCGCCGTGCCGGAAGTGAAGAAGTATCAGACAGATGTAGCTGCGATCGCTGTGCGCCGAAAAGACACTTATCGCATAAAAGAGGAACTGTCCCTGACTGGCAGCAAGCCGGGTATCGACCATATTCTGTGGAGTGAGATCAAGCTTCGCGGTGAGAGTGCAAAGCCCTTGGACGGACGGGTTCATGTGGAAGGCAGTCTTGTGGTGTTTGTAATTTATGAAGGGGAAGGCGATAACACATTGACGCAGTGGCTGGAGGAAACAGTGCCGTTTGCGGGCGATGTGGAACTGGCGGAGTCGGTGGAGGACATGGTGCCATCTATTTCTATCCGGCTGATCCACAGAGCACTGGAGGCTAAGCCGGATTATGACGGGGAAATGCGGCAGCTGGAGCTGGACGCAGTGCTGGAACTGGATATGAAGCTTTATGAGGAGAAGGCTCTGGAACTGGTAAGCGATCTGTACGCCACGGACCGGGAGGTAACGTTGCAGGCCGGGGAGGCGGGATTCGACAGACTTTTGACCAGAAATATCGGTAAATGCAGGGTTGCGGAGAAGATCGATATCGGAAACGGCGGCCGTGTGCTGCAGATCTGTCATTACGATGCCGCTGTACGGATTGATGAAGTGCAGGTAAAGGATGGCGTAGTGACGGTGAACGGTATTCTGGACGTTTTTCTGTTATATATGACGCCGGACGATCTGGAGCCGGTAAAATCCGTGACGGAGCCGGTACCCTTTGAGTACGCGGCGGAAGCGGAAGGCGCCGGAGAAGACAGCGTGTGTCAGCTGAATGCGGGTCTGGAACAACTGACCGCCGTTATGACGGGAAGCGGCAGCGTGGAGATAAAAGCGGTGCTGAGTCTGGATCTGCTGGTGCTTCAGCCGGTGCGCGAGACCGTGATTGAGAGTGTAACCGAGGCGCCGCTTGATCTGGAAAAGCTTCAGGCGATGCCGGGTATTGTGGGTTATATTGTCCAGCCGGGTGACACTCTGTGGGAGATCGCGAAGCGTTTCCGTACGACCAGCGCAGAGGTGAGAAAAATGAGTGGTCTGGATAAGGAAGAAGTACAGGCAGGAGATCGGTTGATTCTGGTGAAGGAAGTGGCGGAGCCGGTTTAAGCGCTTTTGCGTCCAGATTTCAAAAAATGGATAAAGCTGGATGCACAAAATGCACTTTGTAGGATATAATAAACTGTAAGGGTTCAATGAATATCGGTTCGCCGGCCGATGTGCGTCTTTCCGGTCAGTGTCATAACGGCTGGCCGGAAGGCGAAGGGAAATGTCTGGATCGCGACCGCATCCAGCTGGTGCTTCAGATAGATCAGGGAAACCTGGGCGGCGTCGCGCCCTGCTAACGCGGCGGCGTCTACATAGAACCGGCATGCGGAAATACTGCGGCGGTTATATTGCGCCGGCGAGAGGAAAGGTGGGGCTGGCGGCGGGCCGGCGTCATCAGGAAAAAGCAGGATCAGAGGGACAGAGGATGAACTATACCTATATCGTAAAATGCGCCGACGGGACGTTGTACTGCGGCTGGACAAACCGTCTGGCGGAACGCGTCGCCGCTCATAATGCCGGCAAGGGGGCCAAGTATACCAGAAGCCGCAGGCCGGTGGAGCTGGTCTATTATGAGATGTTTGAAACGAAGGAGGAGGCTATGCGCCGGGAAGTGCAGATCAAGCGGCTGGGACGGGCGGCGAAGATGGAACTGATCATAGGGCAAGGCTGTATGGAAGGTAAAATGTCTGTACGTATGGACGCGGAAGAGACGCAGGACAGGCGGAAAAGACAGCAATAAAAAATCGATAGACCACCCCCGCTGCGGATTGAGCTTTTCGCAGCAGGGGTGGTCCGCTCATATAAGGAACAAGATATCAGGTAATGTCATTTTCGACGATCGTGCCGCCGGGATGCCACGCGTCATTCCACATCCTGCAGCGCCGCGAAGTCTTCTTCGCCGGTGCGGATCTTGACGACCTTTTCCACGCCGTAGACGAAAATCTTGCCGTCGCCGATGTGGCCGGTGTAGAGGGCCTTCTTGGCAGCCTCGATGACGGAGTCTACCGGGATCTTGCTGACGACGACTTCCAGCTTGACCTTCGGAAGCAGGGTGACGTCCATCTCAACGCCGCGGTACATTTCCCCGGCGCCCTTCTGGACGCCGCAGCCCATGACCTGAGTCACGGTCATGCCGGTGACGCCTAAGTTATTCATGGCAGTCTTGATCTGCTCGTAGCTGGACAGCTTGGTGATGATGACGATCTTGTGCATCGTGTAGGAATCCACATCCGGCATCTTCACGACCTTGACGGCCGCGGCCTTTTCGGCCGGTGACGCCGCGGAGTAGTCAGATACGCCCAGATCCGTGTTCTCATTGACATCCATGGTCATCGTGTTGGAGATATCAATGATGGAGAAGCCGGAGTAAGCGGACGGCAGGCCGTGCTCGGTGCTGTCCAGACCCGTGATCTCTTCCTCGCGGGAGACGCGCAGGCCCACCAGTTTCTTAATGACCAGAAATGCCAGTGTCATCGTGACGACGGTCCAGGCAGCCACGGTAGCAAAGCCCAGAAGCTGCAGTCCCAGCTGATGGAAGCCGCCGCCGTAGAACAGACCGACGATGGAGTCGTTGCCGGGGGCAGAAGTGGTGGCGAACAGGCCGACCGCGATGGTGCCCCAGATGCCGTTCATGCAGTGGACGGCTACGGCGCCCACCGGATCGTCGACGCGGAGCTTATTGTCCAGGAACCACACGCCGAAGACCACCAGAAGTCCGGCCACCGCGCCGATTACGGTGGCACCCAGAGCGTCGGTCACGTCACAGGGGGCGGTGATGGCGACCAGTCCGGCCAGAGAGGCATTTAAGCACATGGACACGTCGGGCTTGCCGTATTTGATCCAGGTGAAGGCCATGCAGACCACGGTCGCTACGGACGGAGCCACAGTGGTGGTCAGGAATACGCTTCCCAGCTGCTCGACGCTGGTGCAGGCCGCGCCGTTGAAGCCGTACCAGCCCAGCCACAGGATGAAGACGCCCAGGCAGCCGATCGGCAGGTTGTGGCCCGGGAAGGCGTTGACTTTCGTGATCTTGCCGGCCTTGTCGCGGACGAATTTGCCGATGCGGGGGCCTAAAAGCCAGGCGCCGATCAGGGCCGTGATGCCGCCGACCATGTGGATCGCGCAGGAGCCGGCGAAATCATGGAAGCCCAGCTGTGAAAGCCACCCGCCGCCCCAGATCCAGTGGGCCTCGATCGGGTAGATGACCACCGAGATCACCGCTGAATAGATGCAGTAGCTTAAGAACTTGGTCCGCTCCGCCATGGCGCCGGATACGATGGTCGCCGTGGTGGCGCAGAACACCAGATTGAATACGAAATTGGACCAGTCGAAATTGGCGTAGTCCGTGAAGATCGCGAAGCTCGGCTTGCCGATGAAGCCGCCGATGTCCTCGCCCAGCAGCAGGCTGAAACCGATGGGCACGAAGACCATGCAGCCGATACAGAAGTCCATCAGGTTCTTCATCAGGATGTTGCCCGCGTTCTTGGCCCGGGTGAAACCGGTCTCTACCATGGCGAAGCCGGCCTGCATCCAGAAGACCAGGGCTGCGCCGATCAGGAACCAAACGGCGAATACTTCGCTGTTTACTGCACTGAAGATTTCTTCTGTCATAACTTTTTTCTCCTCTCATCCTTTTTCGGGATCACAGTGCGTGCGCCGGTTGTCCGTGGTTTCCGTCCGGGATTCAAAAGGGCGAAGGAGCTTTCCTCCTCTTGAAAGCGCCTTCGCCCAATGCTGTGATTCCGAATATTATCGATGAACGTTCCGTATAGGGCCGTATCCGACCGGCAGCCGGGGTACCTCCGATTGCCCGCGGATCGGGATTCGGTAACAAAAAAGGGACTATGTTGTTTTCATAGCCCCTTTGCTCATCACGCACATCATAATAGCACCGCGGTAAAGCATTGTCAACAAATAATTTGGTCAATAATTTTTGGCCGCTTTCGAAAAATTCTGTGAAAAATTACGGAAAGCGCTTGCGTTTTTTAAAATACAGTATATAATATACAGTATGTAGAATACAGTATACAATAGACAGCATACAAAAGGAGAACGATACTCCATGGTAAGATACCTGAGCCTGAAGGCCTACGGTAAAGTTAATCTGGCTCTGGACGTCCTGCGCAGACGCGAGGACGGCTATCACGAGGTCCGTATGGTGATGCAGACGGTGGGGCTTTATGACAAGATCGACTTATACCGCACAGAGAAGCCGGGCATTGTGGTCGAGACGAACCTTTACTACCTGCCTGTGAATGAGAACAATCTGGTCTACAAGGCGGCCGCCCTGTTGATGGAGGAATTCGGTATAAAGCAGGGCGTACATATCCGTCTGAAGAAATTTATTCCGGTGGCGGCAGGAATGGCCGGCGGCAGCAGCGATGCGGCAGCAGTACTTTTTGGCGTAAATAAGATGTTTGGGCTGGGACTTTCTGCACAGCAGCTGCAGCAGCGGGGGACCAGAATCGGTGCTGATGTGCCATACTGCGTGATGCGGGGGACGGTTCTCTGTGAAGGGATCGGTGAGATTCTGACACCGTTGCCTCCGATGCCCCAGTGCCGGACTCTGATTGCCAAACCTGCGGTTAGTGTTTCCACCAGAAGCGTTTACGAGAAGCTGCGGGCGGATATGCTGACGCCGGAACAGCATCCGGATATCGATGGCATGGTGGAGGCCATCCGGCAGCAGGATTTTCTGGCCGCTGCGGCGAAGATGGGAAATGTGCTTGAAAGTGTGACGGTGCCGGAGCATCCGGAGATTGCCGCGATTAAGGAGCTGATGATGGAGTCGGGTGCAGTAAACGCCATGATGAGCGGCAGTGGGCCTACGGTTTTCGGGTTGTTTGACAGTCCGCGGGCAGCTGCTGCGGCTTATGAAAAGATGCGTTACGGTGAAGGCAGCCGGCTGACCAGACAGGTATACCTGACGAATCTGTTCAATCGGAAATAACAAAAGAAAAGGATGAATGAGGATATGGAATACAATCTGAACGTGAAAATGAACGAGTACCTTCCCCTGCGGGACGTGGTCTTCAACACGCTGCGGCAGGCGATCCTGCGTGGAGAACTGGCTCCCGGCGAGAGACTGATGGAAATTCAGCTGGCGGAACGGCTGGGTGTCAGCCGTACTCCGATCCGTGAGGCGATCCGCAAGCTGGAGCTGGAAGGTCTGGTTCTGATGGTTCCGCGTAAGGGCGCCGAGGTGGCCCGGATCTCTGAGAAGAGTCTGCGGGATGTGCTGGAGGTTCGGCGTTCGCTGGAAGAACTGGCTACGGAGCTGGCTTGCCAGCGGATGAGCGATGAACAGGTAGGGGAACTGGAGAAGGCCCGGGATGCGTTCGCGGCGGCAGTGGCGTCCGGGGATATCATGGAGATGGCGGAGTGTGATGAGAAGTTCCACGACGTGATCTTTGACGGTACCGGCAATGCCCGTCTGGTTCAGATACTCAACAATCTCCGTGAGCAGATGTACCGCTATCGTCTGGAGTATATAAAGGATGAGGACAAACGTCAGATCCTCCTGCTGGAGCATGAGAATATCGTGAAGGCGATCCGGGCCCGCCATGTAGCGGAAGCCCGGGAGGCCATGCGGGAACATATCGATAATCAGGAGATTACGGTATCCCGGAATATTAAGGAGCGGGAGTGAGATGATACCGCCGCTTCCGCAGGAATACGGATGCGTTGCGGGCTGGTTACAGGTATATTTCAGAAATAAAATTTATATAAAAAATCCATAGACTGCATTGACAGGGTGACAAGGTGTCATTATAATGAATGACATCTTGTCACTTTTATGTATGCAAATTGCTTTGCCTGAGAAATCACAAAGCGTTGCAGGACGGTGCGGATGATTTGCAGATATTATTTCGGAAAGGAGGCTGCCTATCATGCCAAGCGAACGTTTCATGCGGCTTTCCGAGGAGAAACGGAACGTCATCTGGGAGGCGGCCATAGCGGAGTTCATTGCCGAACCGTACGAGAAGGTTTCCATCAATAAGATCATCCGGCAGGCCGGTATTTCCAGAGGCAGCTTTTATACCTATTTTACAGATAAAAGAGATCTGCTGGCGTTTATCCTCTGGGGAACCAGGCAGCAGTGGAACCAGTTCTGTATGGAGAGCATTGAGAAAGCCGGCGGGGATTATTTCGGGCTGATGATCATGCTGATGGACCGGGCCATGGAGTTTTGCAGGAATAACAACGTGTTTGCCCTGCATAAGAATCTGATCATGTACCCGGAACCGGTCATGGATTTTCTTCCCAAGCCGCTGGATTACGAGAAGGAAATCAAATGTATTCTATTGGATAAGGTTGACCGGTCGCTTTTTGAGGATCCGTCGGATGAGAATGTCGTGATGGTCTTTAAGATGACGGCGCTGGTCATGGTCAGCGCCCTGTCGGAATTCTGTATGCATCCGGAGCAGGAAGAGAAGCTGCGGGAGAATTACCGGAAGGCCCTGCAGGTGATCCGGCGGGGGGTGTACCGCGCGCAGTAGAGATTGCTGCGAACGTACCATATGAAGTGCATATACAACATGTAAAACGATAGAAATCAATAATATGGAGGAAAACAGGTTATGAGCAAAGGAGCAGTCATCGGAGCAGTCGCCGTCGTCGCCGCGGCTGCCGCGTTTGGATTTTTTGTGGTGCCCCGTATGTCGGAGCCGGAAGCGGTGGCCGAGACGGTGGCGCCGCCTACCGTCCAGGTGATGAACCCGCAGAAGAAGGACGTGGAAGTGTTCCGCAGCCTGATCGGCACCGTGGCGCCGTCGGATCTGGTCAATGTGATTCCGATGGCCGCCGGGGAGATCACCGCGGTCTATGTGAATGTGGGAGACTATGTGGAGGAAGGCCAGCTGCTCTGCGAGATCGATACAAAGCAGGTGGATTCCGCCAGGCTCCAGCTGGAGGCAGCCGAGATCCAGTTAAATGACGCCAAGACCAATCTGGACCGGATGAGCGTGCTCTACGCCTCCGGCGATATCGCCGCCCAGTCCTATGAACAGGTAGAAAGCGCGGTGAAAGCGGCTCAGGTTCAGTACGACAGCGCCAAGCTGGCTTACGATTACCAGATCGATTTCAGCCATGTGACGGCTGCGATCTCCGGCCGGATCGAATCCAGCACGATGGAAGTCCACGGCATGGCGACCCAGTCCTCGCCCCTGTGCGTGATCTCCGGCGGCGGAAGCAAGACGATCACATTTTCCGTGACCGAGGCCATGCTGGATCATGTGAAGCCGGGTGAGCCCGTTCGGGTGGAAAAGAGCGGAAGCGAGTACATCGGAACGATCACCGAGGTCAGTTCCATGGTCAGCTCCTATACCGGCCTTTTCGACGCCAAGGCCACGCTTGAGAATGCGGACGCCCTTATCAGCGGTTCCACGGTCCGGCTCTATCTGACCGCCGACAAGGCGGTGAATGTGCTGACGCTGCCGGTGGACGTGGTCTACTACCGCAACGGCGCCCCCTATGTCTATACCTATGACAACGGCATTGTTCACGAGGTGTCCATCGAGACGGGGCTGAGCGACGATGAGAATATCGAGATCGTGTCCGGTCTGACCGCATCCGATCAGGTCATCACCACCTGGAGCCCGGAACTGTATGAAGACGCGCCGGCGCTTCTGGAGGAGGGAGTTCAATGAATATCACAAGAACTGTCTTAAAGCGGCCGGTCACGACCCTGATGATCGTGCTGAGCCTTCTGGTATTCGGCCTTAACTCGGTGTTCTCCTCCAAGCTGGAGCTGATCCCCGAGATCAATATGCCGATGCTGATCGTATTTACGGTTTATCCCGGCGCAAGCCCCGACGACGTGATGGAGCTCGTAAGCCGTCCCATCGAAGACAGCATCGGGACGCTGTCCGGCCTGGAAAATACCCAGAGTATTTCCAGCGAAAATTCGTCGGTGCTCCTGCTCCAGTATGAGTACGGCATCGACATCGACGACGCCTATAATGATTTAAAGAAGATCCTGGACGCCCTGAAGACCACATTTCCGGACGACGTCCAGGAACCGATCATCATCGAAATGGATATCAACCAGACCGCCAGCATGAGCCTGGCCGTCAACAACGATACTCAGAGCAACCTCTACAATTACGTGGACAATGAGATCGTCCCCGAATTTGAGAAGCTGTCCTCCGTGGCCAGCGTGGATATCAGCGGCGGCCGGGCGGAGTATGTCCGGGTGGAGCTGATCCCGGAGAAGCTGGCTCAGTACCGTCTGGATATCAATACCATTGCTACGGTCATCGCCAGCGCTGATTTCACCTTTCCGGTGGGCGACGCGGATGTGGGGCGGCAGAATCTGTCAGTGACGGCGGAGGTGCCCTACGACACGATGGAGAGCTTAAAGAACATCCCCATCACCGCGGGAAACGGCAACATCATTTACCTGGACGACGTGGCAAATATCTACGCGGCGCTGGAGGATGAGAACGGCATCGGGCGTTTCAACGGGCGGGAGACCATTTCCATCAACATCCAGAAGAACCAGTCCAACAGCGAGGTGGAGGTGTCCGACGCGGTGCAGGAGGTCGTGGCGGAGCTGACGGCCGCCGATCCGGATCTGGAAATGATCGTGGTGAGCGACAACAGCGTCATGATCCGCAATTCCCTGACCTCCGTGCTGCAGACCATGGCTATGGCTGTGGTGGTTTCCATGGTAATCATCCTGCTGTTCTTCGGCGATCTGAAAGCGTCGCTGATCGTGGGCACGTCCATTCCGGTGTCCATCCTGGTGGCATTGATCGCTATGAGCCTTATGGGCTTTTCCTTAAATGTAGTCACGCTGAGCAGCCTTGTGCTGGGCGTCGGCATGATGGTGGATAACTCCATCGTGGTTATGGAAAGCTGTTTCAGGACTACCAGAGGCGACAGCATCCGGGACTACACCCGGGGCGCGCTGGAAGGCAGCGGCATCGTGTTCCAGTCTATTTTCGGATCGACTCTGACCACCTGCGTGGTCTTTCTGCCCCTTGCTGTGCTTAAGGGAATGTCGGGGCAGCTGTTTAAGCCGCTGGGCTTTACGATCGTATTCTGTATGGTCGCGTCCCTGATCTCGGCGGTGACGATCGTGCCGCTGTGCTACGTTATGTACCGGCCGAGGGAACGGCAGAAGGCGCCCATGTCCAGCGTCCTTAAGGCGATGCAGGGCGGGTACCGCCGGATCATGCGGGTGCTTCTGCCCCACAAGTGGCTGGTTATCTTTACCTCCGTGGCGCTGCTGGCGGGCTCCATCTATCTGGCGACCCAGCTGCGGAGAGAGTTAATGCCCATGGCCGATGAGGGCGCGGTGAGCATCAGCATCGAGACCCGGCCCGGTCTCCGTGTGGAAGCGGTCAATGAGATCCTAAGCCAGGCGGAGGAGATTGTGGCGAACGATGAAAATGTATCTACCTATATGCTGTCCTACGGCGCCAGCGGGTTAAGCTCCTCCCTGGGGAGCGGCTCCGGCGCGTCCCTGACGGCGTATCTGCGGGACGACCGGACCCTTTCCACCGACGAGATGATCCGCAAATGGCGGCCCATTTTGAGTAAGATTCCGGACTGCAACATTACGCTGGAGCCGGTCAGCATGATGGGGTCCCTGATGTCGGAGACGGAGGGCTTCGAGGTGATCCTGGCCAGCACCGATTACGACACGCTGAAGGCGGTCACCGACGAGATGGCGGACGATCTGACCGGGCGGCCGGAGGTGACCAAGGTCCATTCCACGCTGGAGAACGCGGCGCCGCTGGTGAAGGTGAAGCTGGATCCGGTACAGGCTGCGGCGGAGGGTCTTTCCCCGGTGCAGGTGGCCGGTATGGTCAATATGATGCTGCAGGGCGTGGAAGCCACGACCCTGGAGGTGAACGGCCATGAGGTCAGCGTCATGGTGGAGTACCCGGAGGGCGAGTACGACACGCTGGACCAGATGAGGAGCATTCTGATCCCCACGACAAGCGGCGCTATGGTGGCGCTGACGGACATCGCGGAGGTGGAGTACCAGGACAGCCCTCAGAGCATTACCCGGTACAACAAACAGTACCAGGCGACGATCACCGCCGATTTTACGGATTACATAGACAATGCAGACGAGAGAGTGCGGGACGCGACGACGGAGCAGCTGATCCGTGAGGTGATCCGTCCGCGGATGGCGAGGGAAATGTCCATCGTGACCAATACGGTCACGGAGACTATGTACGAGGAGCTGGGCAGCCTGTTCAGGGCAATCCTGATCGCGGCTTTCCTGGTGTTCGTGGTCATGGCGGCACAGTTTGAGTCGCCCAAGTTCTCGCTGATGGTCATGACGACGATTCCCTTCGGCCTGATCGGTTCCTTCCTGTTTCTGTATGTGACGGACGTGACGCTGAGCATGCCGTCCATGCTGGGATTTATGATGTTAGTGGGAACCGCGGTAAACAACGGTATCCTTTACGTGGACACGGTGAACCAGTACCGCCATGACGGCATGGAGTTAAATGAAGCCCTGGTCGAGGCGGGAACCACCCGTCTGCGGCCGATCCTGATGACGACGCTGACCACGGTGGTGGCCATGATCCCCATGTGCCTGGCTTACGGCGACGCGGGCGAGCTGCTGCAGGGTCTGGCCCTGGTAGACGTAGGCGGCCTGGTGGCGTCGACGCTTTTGGCGCTTCTGATGCTGCCGGCGTACTATTCGGTGATGTCGAAGATCAAGGGGCTGGCGATGCCGGAATTTGATGACGATATGTGATGAAGACGAGCGGCAGGACGGAGCAAAGCCGGTCAGCCGCTTCGGGCGGAAAAGCGGGAACCGGCGGCTTTGCAGACTGAAATGATAAAAGGGAAATGATAAAAGGGGGTACGGATTGAAATGAGAGAAACGGAGAGGAAAATGGACAGGAAAACGTCCGGAACATGCCTGCGTGGCTGCGCGGCCGCGGGTCTGGGACTTTTGATGGGACTGACAGGAATTCCCGTGGGTGCACTGCCCATGGAAGTACGGGCGGCGAGTCCGGAGTTTGCCCGTACGGAGGAGGAATGGGCCAGGCTTCGGGATAATGTACTGGAATATGAAGAGATTGAAGACCTGATCGAAGAATACAATGTGACGGTCAAGGAAGGTTATGAGAACTGGCGGAAAGCAGATTCCGGCAAGGCGCTGGAGGATTATGTGTACGAAGCGGAGCAGGCGGTGGAAAACCAATACGCTCAGGCTGCAGGCGCCGAGGATGAATTGTCCATGATCAGCGCTGAGTATCAGGCCCGCATGGGAGAACTCCAGATACAGAGTACGATCGACGCGGCGGAAGACAGCACAACGAAGCGCTGGGAACTGGAAAAGACCGAGAAAACGCTGGCATCTCAGGCCCAGTCGACGATGAATACCTACTACCAGCTGCAAAGCCAGCTGACTTCCGTGCAGAAGAACCGGCAGCTGGCGGCGGAATCGCTGGAACTTACAAAACGGCAGCAGAATACGGCGGTCGGTATGACGACCTACGCGGACGTGCTCGCAGCCCAGCAGAATCTCCAGAATCTGGATGCCCAGATCCTTAACCTTCAGAATCAGATCGAAACTACACGGAAGAACCTGATCGTGATGATGGGCTGGGCACAGGACGCGCAGCCGGAAATACGGCCGATGCCAGAGCTTGACCTGAACCGGATCGCAGCGATGAATCCGGCGGCGGATCTTGCGGCAGCTTATGAAAATGATTATACGCTTAAGGCAGATCAGCGCAAGCTGGAGAATGCTGTAACTGCCAGCGGCCAGACCGTCCATACCGCTGCGGTGGAAAATGATAAGCAGCAGATTGCCATGGCCCTGAATTCTGCGTATCAGTCAGTACTTTCGGAGAAGGCCGCCTATGATCAGGCGGCGTTGAATCTGGATGTGGCGTCCCGGTCCCTTGCTTCCGCACAGGCGAAGCAGCAGGTCGGTATGGGAACGGCGATGGAAACACTTCAGGCTGAGACCAATCTGGTCAGCTGTCAGTCGGATCTGGAAGTGCAGGGGCTTAAACTATTCGGGGCGATGGAAACTTATGACTGGGTAAAAAGGGGAGTGCGCTGATGCGAATGGGAAAAAATGGGAAATTGGCGGCAGCTCTGGGGTTGTGCTTCATCTTTCTTGTAATGGGTCCGTTTTCATCGGATGTCCGGGCTTTGGGCCGGCCTGAGGGCATGGACGATTTGACCTGGACAAACCTGCAGGATAATGTGATCGACTTTGAGGAACTCGAGAATCTGGTAAAATATTATAATCCATCTTATCAGCAGCTTCTGGGGACGGTTACGCCAATGGTCGACGCCGGGAAGCAGACGGCGGCCCAAATGCAGGCGTCGGAAGAATTAAAAACGATGAAGGAATCGGAGAAGGAGCTGAAAAAGACGCTGAGCCGGATGGATCCGAATTCGGTATCGCCGGCGGATCAGATGGCGTATCAGCAGACATATATGATGTATCAGGCCATGGAGGCCGGAATTCAGGGAACGGAGCAGGGGATCAGGGCGATCCGCAGGGCTTCCGGAACCATTGAGAGCCAGACCCGTGATCTGCGTACGCAGACCCTGTATTCCCTGACGGCGGCTGTCCAGCAGATGTTTATCGGTTACAATCAGGCGTTGGCCTCCCGCGATCTCTGCGTTGCGGCGGAGGAGCTTTCCGAGGCTGCGCTCCGGTCCGCTGAGACACAGCGCAGCGTCGGTATGGCAACGGATAACGATGTGCTTTCGGCGCAGCAGGCGCTTCTGTCAGCGCAGAATCAGATCAGTTCCCTGGACAGCACGCTTTCGTCCCTGCGGCAGAATCTGTATCTGATGACCGGCTGGAACTATGACGCTTCGGCGGAGGTCGGCACGGTTCCGGCACCGGATCTGACAAGGATCGAGGCGATGAATCCCGCTGTGGACATTACACGGGCGGTCGATAACAGCTATTCCCTGAAGACGCTGGATGATACGCTGAAGGGAAGCCTGGCCAGCCACGCGACGAAAGAACAGCGGAAGGCAGAGGCCAGGGAGGAAATCAGGACGCAGCTGGAGACCCTTTACCAGACGGTTCTGGCTGACCGGACCGCCTATGAGGCGGCTTCTACGACGCTGGAGTCGGCCAGGCTGGCTGAGGAAAGCAGCAGGCGCCAATATGAACTGGGAATGATCGGTCAGCTCCAGTACCTGCAGGCCAGGATCTCCTCTCTCCAGCAGAAGATGGCGGCGGATAATGCTTCCCTGTCTCTTGTTCAGGCAATTCTGGATTATGAGTGGGCGCTCCGCGGCATCCTGATGTCGGGTCAGGCAGAGCAGTAAGCGTGCCGACAGCCGCCATGCCGTAACGGTGTCTGACTCTGCGATCAGCCGCCGGACTCCGCGGCAGACACGTGTTCCTCCGGTGACAGCAGTCCCGAGAGGAGGTCAAACAGTTTAAAACGGATATGGATCCGCGCGCCGTCCTGCGACAGCAGGGCGGCGTAGTCGTCTTCCCCCACCAGACACGCGAGTTCTTCCTTCGACTCTTCCGGTACTACGGCGTGAGTGGCGTCGATGAAGCAGAGTCTTGGATAGAGCAGGCACCACCAATTTCGGCCGCGGCCGTCGCCCAGCGTCACCTGCACCGCGTCATAAGTTCCGCATGGCAGTACGATATCTCCGTAATACTTCGTAGGAAAATAGCATCGCGCAAGGCGGACGGAGGCGCCGTAGCTGCGGCCCTGCGCAGAAATGTAATCTGTGGTCAGGGCTTCCAGTTCGCGGCGGTGAGCTGAGACGTAGCGGCAGATCTTTTCCTTCCGGGAGTCACTGGCTGTGTTTCGGTCACAGATTTTTGGCGTTTTGTCGGCGTTCCCTCTGTTCGTGCTGCTCTCCCCGCCGTTGTTTTCGGTCTCCTCTTCAAGGATCTTCGCCAGTTTTTCCAGCAGCAGACCTTTCACCTCCAGTTTTAGTTTCTGGTCTCCGGCGGAATTGCTGTTAGCCAGGACATGAAAACGCAGCAGGTGCGGCGAGATCCGTTCAGCCAGCTGTTCATTTTCCGGCCGCTGTGCCGCCGCGGCGCAGGCAAACGCCAGAAAGAAGCACAGGACAGCCGCGCAGAGTTCCTTTGCATGTTTCATTTGCACACCTCCCTGTATGTGGCAGAATCCTGTTGTAATTATTTCCAACTATGATATAATTAATCACAAATCCGGAATCCGTTGGAAGGAGAACTTATGAAAGAAACCGTAGCGGTACTGTTCGGCGGACAGTCGTCGGAACATGTGGTGTCGTGTATGTCTGCGGCAAACGTCATTGACCAGATCGATAAAGAGAAATATAATCTGCTGCTTTTGGGAATTACCGAGGAGGGGCGGTGGCTTCTGACAAAGTCTGTGGATGACATCCGTTCCGGTGCATGGCGTGAGGGGAAGATTACGGCGGTATTAAGTCCCGATGCATCGAAGAAATGTGTGGTAGTCAGCGCGAAATCCGATATTGCGGATGCGCTCCTGACGGAAAAGGATACCGCGGCATCGATACCGTGCGCCTGTGCGGCCGGCGGCGTGATCGGGCGGGAGATTCCTGTGGATGTGGTATTTCCGGTGCTGCACGGGCTCTACGGAGAGGACGGGACCGTTCAGGGACTTTTGGAACTGGCCCGTATCCCCTATGTAGGCTGCGGCGTGCTGGCAAGCGCCGTTTCCATGGACAAATTATTTACAAAACTGATTGTGGGCGGCCTCGGGATCCGCCAGGCAAAGTATGTGCCTGTGATGCGTGGGGAGCTGGGGAATCTGGATGCCGTGGCGGAGAAGGTGGAGGCGGCCTTCCCCTATCCGGTATTTGTTAAGCCTTCCAACGCCGGGTCGTCGCGCGGTGTCAGCAAGGCTAAGGATCGTACCGCCCTGGCCGCTGCGCTCACGGAAGCGGCCCGTCATGACCGGAAGATACTGGTAGAAGAGACCATTGTGGGGAGAGAGATCGAATGCGCTGTCTTCGGAGGCGGCGGACATCCGGCAGAGGCGTCCGGCGTCGGTGAGATTCTGGCGGCCGCAGAGTTCTATGATTTTGACGCCAAATACTATAATTCCGATTCCCGTACCATCGTGGATCCCGAACTTCCCGACGGGGCTGCGGAAAGAGTCCGTGCGGATGCCGTCGCGATCTTTCAGGCCGTGGACGGATATGGTCTGGCGAGGGTCGATTTCTTCGTGACTGCGGACGGAGAGGTCGTTTTTAATGAGATCAATACGATGCCGGGATTCACGGCTATCAGTATGTATCCCATGTTGTGGGAGGCTCGCGGCGTGAGCAAGGCACAGATGGTGGAAAAACTGATTACCCATGCGAAGGAGCGGTATCAGGACAGTGCGCTTCAGATGAAAGGGGACGCGGCGGAGGTTCGCCATGGATAGGAATGCGCCTGTCGGGGTTTTCGATTCCGGTGTCGGCGGGCTGACGGTAGCCAGAGAGATCATTCGCCAGATGCCCGGGGAGCGAATCATTTATTTTGGCGACACGGCCCGTGTGCCTTACGGCAGCAAGTCGCGAGACACGGTCATCCGCTATTCGCGGCAGATTATCCGTTTTCTCCTGACCAGAAATGTGAAAGCCATTGTGATTGCCTGCAATACGGCCAGCGCTTATGCCCTGGATACGGTAGAGAAAGAATTCGACCTGCCTGTCATCGGTGTGATTCGGGCGGGCGCCTTAACGGCGGTAAACGCCACGCGCAACGGAAAGATTGGCGTGATCGGCACGGAAGGGACTGTGGGCAGCGGTATTTATACGGAAGTTATGAAGCAGATGAACCCGCAGGTTCAGGTAACCGCGAAGGCGTGCCCGCTGTTTGTGCCTTTGGTGGAGGAGGGGCTTCTCCATGATTCTGTGACCGACGAGATCGCATCCCGCTACCTGAGCGAGCTGAAAGGAAAGTTTATTGATACGCTGGTACTGGGCTGTACGCACTATCCGCTGCTGCGTTCCACGGTAGGTCGGATCATGGGCGACGGCGTGACGCTGGTGAATCCGGCTTATGAGACGGCGCTCGAACTCAGGGCGCTTTTGGAGGAACGCGGTCTGACCTGTGAGCCGGAGGCGGCGGAAGACGATCCGGAGAAATATCAGTTTTATGTCAGTGATCTGGCGGAGAAATTCACCGCGTTTGCCACTTCGATCCTTCCCAGACAGGTACGGGAGACAAGAAAGATCGATATCGAGAAGTATTAGGGACGGACCGACAGACAGGAATTTAAGAAAGACGAGGGCAAGACGATGACCCGGAATGTTCTGATCAGTATTTCCGGCGCCCGGATGACGGACGACGGATCGGAGCAGGTGGAGATGGTAACTACCGGCGATTATTTCGGGCGGGATGGAAAGCATTTCGTTCTCTACGAAGAGATTCTGGAGGATGGATCCGGTTCTGTCAGGAATACGATCCGCATCCAGCCGGACCGTATGTCTATCATTAAGAAGGGCGAGGCCAGTACGCAGATGGTGTTCGAGAAGAATAAGAAGAACCTCTCCTGCTATGTGACGCCTTTCGGCCAGATGATGGTCGGGATCCATACCGGCGATGTGAAGATACTGGAGGAGGAGGATCTGCTGAAGGTAGATGTAGATTACTCGCTGGACATTAATTACGAGCATATATCCGACTGCAATATCACGCTTGAGGTTCGGCCAAGGGCCTGAGATCATTCGGGGTTGTGCATCGCTGCGTACTGCGTCGGCATAAGAAAAGAGCGTCAATTGACGCTCTTTTCATCATTTCTTCTTATCCGAGGCTGTCTCTGTTTTGGCTGCTTTCTTCTTCAGCCCGATCTTCTCCAGAAGGCCTTTCTTCTTCGGGGCGACGGGAACTGCGCCTCCGCGGATGCTCTTGACCTGCGTGATGTAGATGCCGCTGATCACGACCCGGGCCTCCGTTTTCACCGGCAGGATGTTGAAGACTTCGCCGTCGGCCAGAAGCGTCATGACTCTCGGTCCTACCTTTGCTTTGACGACCGGCACTTTCATGCGCTGCGCATACTTCGGCGTTTGCTCCAGCACTGCTTTCGGCAGGTTTGCTTCCTTCAGTTTCAGTTTCTTTTTATCGATCACCAGAATGGAAACGGTCTGGGCCGCGGCCTCCAGCATGGTCTGCTGTTCTACCTGCTTCTTCTCGAGTTTCCGTCCCAGAAAGTACAGGCCCGCCAATACAGCAACGACGATGACAAAAACGATCAGTATGATGTTTAAAATATTCTCCACGCGGAAATACCTCCAATATGTTCCTTTACCAATTTTCAGGTGCAAAATATTATAACACCTGACTGTAAAAAAAGCAAGAAAAAACCGTAAATTACTGCCAAAAAAATCCTTGACAGCTTGACGCGACTATGATACTATGAAAAATGCACTATTGTGGAAACCTATGCGTGTAACAGTTTTTTGTGCCCAAAAACAGCAGTAACAAAGATTAGAAAACAGGGGTGAAATGTCAATGGAGAAAAGCAGAATGCGTCCTGTGAAAGCAGGGAAAAGCGAACGAATGAGCTTCTCGAGACAGAAGGAAGTTCTTGAGATGCCGAACCTGATCGAAATCCAGAAGACGTCGTACCAGTGGTTTCTGGAGGACGGTCTGAAGGAAATTTTCGAAGACATCTCTCCGATCGCGGACTTCGCGGGACACCTGAGCCTGGAATTTGTCGATTTTACATTATGTAAGGACGACATTAAGTACACCATCGAGGAGTGTAAGGAGCGTGACGCGACTTACGCCGCTCCGCTGAAGGTGAAGGTAAGGCTCTGCAATAAAGACAAGGATGAGATCAACGAGCACGAGATCTTTATGGGAGATCTTCCTCTCATGACGGATACCGGCTCCTTTGTGATCAACGGCGCCGAGCGCGTCATTGTCAGCCAGCTGGTCCGTTCCCCCGGTATCTATTACACTGTCGCCCGTGATAAGGTGGGCAAGGAACTGTATTCCTGTCAGGTGATCCCCAACCGCGGCGCATGGCTGGAGTATGAGACGGATTCCAACGATGTCTTTTATGTCCGTGTGGACCGTACCAGAAAGGTGCCGGTCACGGTGCTGATCCGCGCCCTGGGTTACGGGACGAATGCGGAGATCATCGATATCTTCGGCGAGGAGCCGAAGATCCTGGCGAGCTTTACCAAGGATGTTTCGGATAATTATCAGGACGGCCTGTTGGAATTATATAAGAAGATCCGTCCCGGCGAGCCGCTTTCCGTGGACAGCGCCGAGAGCCTTCTGAACGCCATGTTCTTTGACCCCAGACGGTATGATCTGGCCAGGGTCGGACGTTACAAGTTTAATAAGAAGTTGTCCTTCGGCAATCGTTTGAAAGGCCATACCCTTGCCGAGGACGTCTTTGATCCTGAGACCGGTGAAGTGCTGGCGACAGCCGGTCAGGAACTGGATAAGAAGACTGCCGAGGCGATCCAGAACGCGGCGGTGAAATATGTCTGGGTTCAGGGCGTCGACCGGAATGTGAAAGTCATTTCCAATATGATGGTCAACCTGGAGCATTACGTAAATTTCCCGGCTTCTGAGGCGGGAGTTACAGAGTTAGTATTCTACCCGGTATTAAAGCCTATACTGGATGAATTTGGAGATGACGAAGAAGAATTAAAACGCGAGATCCGTCGGCGTGTGCGGGATCTGATCCCCAAGCACATTACGAAGGAGGATATCCTCGCTTCCATTAATTATAATATGCATCTGGAACAGCAGGTCGGCAACTCCGATGACATTGATCATCTGGGCAACCGACGCATCCGTGCTGTCGGCGAGCTTCTGCAGAACCAGTATCGGATCGGTCTGGCCCGCATGGAGCGTGTGGTGCGCGAACGAATGACGACTCAGGATGTGGATGGCATTACGCCCCAGTCCCTGATTAATATCAAACCTGTGACTGCGGCGGTGAAGGAGTTCTTTGGAAGTTCCCAGCTGTCCCAGTTCATGGATCAGAATAACCCGCTGGCGGAGTTGACGAACAAGCGCCGCCTGTCGGCGTTAGGCCCCGGCGGTCTGTCCAGAGACCGCGCCGGATTCGAGGTCCGCGACGTTCATTACACCCATTACGGACGTATGTGTCCTATCGAGACCCCTGAAGGTCCGAATATCGGCCTGATTAACTCCCTGGCGACTTATGCCCGGGTGAATATCTACGGTTTCGTGGAAGCGCCTTATCGTATCGTGGACAAGGAGAGCGATCCGAAGAATCCGCGGGTGACTGACGAGGTGGTCTATCTGACTGCTGACGAGGAGGATAATTTTGTCGTAGCTCAGGCGAACGAGCCGCTGGACGAGGAAGGGCATTTTGTGAACAATAACGTTTCCGGACGTTACCGTACTGAGACTTCCGCATTTCAGAAGTCCAGTGTGGATCTGATGGACGTATCGCCGAAGATGGTGTTTTCCGTAGCGACTTCGATGATCCCGTTCCTGGAGAACGACGATGCCAACCGTGCTCTTATGGGTTCTAACATGCAGCGTCAGGCAGTGCCGCTTTTGAATACGGAAGCGCCTGTGGTCGGCACCGGTATGGAAGGCAAGGCGGCCGTGGATTCCGGCGTCTGCGTAATCGCGAAGAATGCGGGCGTTGTCGAGCGCTCCGCTTCTAATGAGATCGTGATCCGCAGGGATGACGGCGTGCGCGATACCTACCATCTGACCAAGTTTAAGAGAAGTAACCAGTCCAACTGTTATAACCAGAAGCCCATTGTTTTCAAGGGCGACCGTGTGGAGGCCGGAGAGGTCATCGCGGACGGTCCGTCTACCCAGAACGGCGAGCTGGCTCTGGGCAAGAATCCGCTGATCGGTTTCATGACCTGGGAAGGTTATAACTATGAGGACGCGGTCCTGCTGAGTGAGAAGCTGGTACAGGATGACGTCTATACGTCGGTTCATATTGAAGAATACGAGGCTGAGGCCCGCGATACGAAGCTTGGGCCGGAAGAGATCACCCGCGACGTTCCCGGCGTCGGTGAAGACGCCCTGAAGGATCTGGACGAGCGCGGCATCATCCGGATCGGCGCCGAGGTTCGCGCCCAGGATATTCTGGTCGGTAAGGTCACGCCGAAGGGCGAGACCGAGTTGACTGCCGAAGAGCGGCTGCTGCGCGCGATCTTCGGAGAGAAGGCCCGCGAGGTACGCGATACATCGCTTAAGGTTCCCCACGGCGCTTACGGCATCGTGGTGGACGCGAAGGTATTTACCCGCGAGAACGGCGATGAGCTGGCTCCCGGCGTTAACAAAACGGTGCGCATCTATATCGCGCAGAAGAGGAAGATCTCCGTCGGCGATAAGATGGCGGGACGTCACGGCAATAAGGGCGTTGTGTCCAGGGTGCTGCCGGTGGAGGATATGCCGTTTTTGCCCAACGGGCGTCCGCTTGATATCGTGCTGAACCCGCTTGGCGTGCCTTCCCGTATGAATATCGGGCAGGTTTTGGAGACCCATTTAAGTCTGGCATCCAAGGCCCTTGGTTTTAATGTCTCTACGCCGGTTTTCGACGGTGCTGATGAGAAGGAAATCATGGACACTCTGGATATGGCGAATGATTATGTCAACGGTGAGTGGGAGGATTTCCAGGAGAAATATAAGGATACGCTGGATCCGTCTGTGATGGAGTATCTGGGTTCCCATCTGGAGCACAGGGAGCTCTGGAAAGGCGTACCGATCACCCGCGACGGCAAGGTCCGCCTGCGTGACGGCCGTACCGGAGAGTATTTTGACAGTCCGGTCACGATTGGCCATATGCATTACCTGAAGCTCCATCATCTGGTAGACGATAAGATCCACGCCCGTTCCACCGGCCCATATTCTCTGGTGACCCAGCAGCCTCTGGGCGGCAAGGCCCAGTTTGGCGGACAGCGTTTCGGCGAGATGGAGGTGTGGGCGCTGGAGGCGTACGGCGCATCCTATACGCTGCAGGAGATCCTGACCGTCAAGTCCGACGATGTGGTGGGACGTGTGAAGACTTATGAAGCCATCATTAAGGGCGAGAATATCCCCGAAGCGGGGGTTCCCGAATCCTTTAAGGTTCTCCTTAAGGAACTGCAGTCCCTCGGTCTGGATGTGCGTGTCCTGCGTGACGACAATACCGAAGTGGAGCTTTCCGAGACGCTGGATTACGGCGATACGGATCTGCGCGCCATCATTGAGGGCGACCGTTCTTACGGACGCGACGACTCTTATGAGAGTTACGGATACCAGTCGCAGGAGTTCAAGGACGGCGAATTGGTAGACATCAGCGACGAGGATGAAGAGGAAGACGATTTTGACGACAGCTACGATGACCTTGAACCTGATGACGACGAGTTTGACGAGGAATCATGACCGCCCGCGCCGCAGTCCCGGCCATGTGCCGGGGCGCTGACGGCAGAGGGAAACCATATAGAAGGGAGTATTACTCATGCCTGAGATGAAAGAAACCTATCAGCCCATGACATTTGACGCGATTAAGATCGGTCTGGCCTCGCCGGAGAAGATCCTTGAGTGGTCCCACGGAGAAGTGAAGAAGCCGGAGACGATCAATTACAGAACACTGAAACCGGAGAAGGACGGCCTGTTCTGCGAGAGAATATTCGGGCCCAGCAAGGACTGGGAGTGCCATTGCGGCAAGTATAAGAAGATCCGTTATAAAGGCGTGATCTGTGACCGCTGCGGCGTGGAAGTGACGAAGGCCAGCGTCCGCCGTGAGCGTACGGGCCATATCGCGCTGGCAGCCCCGGTATCGCATATCTGGTATTTTAAGGGGATCCCCAGCCGGATGGGACTGATCCTGGACCTGTCTCCGAGAGTGCTGGAGAAGGTGCTGTATTTTGCTTCCTATATCGTGCTTGATCCGGGTGAGACTCATCTCCAGTATAAGCAGGTGCTTTCCGAGAAGGAATACCGGGATGAACTGGAGAAGTACGGCACTGGCGCTTTTCGCGTAGGCATGGGCGCAGAGGCAATCCTGGAACTTCTGAAGGCGATCGACCTTGAGAAGGATTCCGAGGAGCTGCGGAATGGCCTTAAGGAGTCCACCGGACAGAAGCGTGCCCGGATCATCAAGCGGTTGGAGGTTGTAGAAGCTTTCCGCAATTCCGGCAATAAGCCGGAGTGGATGATCATGACCGTGATTCCTGTGATTCCGCCGGATATCCGCCCGATGGTACAGCTGGACGGCGGCCGTTTCGCGACATCCGATCTTAACGACCTGTACAGAAGAATCATCAACCGTAATAACCGACTGGCCAGACTTCTGGAGCTGGGCGCGCCGGATATTATTGTCCGTAACGAGAAACGTATGCTTCAGGAGGCGGTGGACGCGCTGATCGACAACGGCAGGCGCGGACGTCCCGTGACCGGCCCCGGTAACCGCGCGCTGAAGTCCATTTCCGATATGTTAAAGGGCAAGCAGGGTCGTTTCCGCCAGAACCTTTTGGGCAAGCGTGTGGACTATTCCGGCCGTTCTGTTATCGTGGTCGGGCCTGAGCTTAAGATCTATCAGTGCGGCCTGCCCAAGGAGATGGCCATTGAGCTGTTCAAGCCTTTCGTAATGAAGGAACTGGTGGCCAACGGCACCGCACATAATATCAAGAACGCCAAGAAGATGGTGGAGCGTTGGCAGCCTGAGGTCTGGGACGTGCTGGATGAGGTCATTAAGGAGCACCCGGTGATGTTAAACCGCGCCCCCACGCTGCACAGGCTGGGTATTCAGGCCTTCGAGCCGATTCTGGTTGAAGGCAAGGCGATCAAGCTGCATCCGCTGGTATGTACCGCGTTCAACGCCGACTTCGACGGCGACCAGATGGCAGTCCATCTGCCGCTGTCCGTGGAAGCGCAGGCGGAGTGCCGTTTCCTGCTCCTGTCGCCGAATAACCTGCTTAAGCCTTCCGACGGCGGACCTGTGGCGGTCCCGTCGCAGGATATGGTTCTGGGCATTTACTATCTGACGCAGGAAAGACCGGGCGCCAAGGGAGAAGGAATGATCTTCAAGAACCCGAACGAGGCGATTCTGGCTTATGAGAACGGTGCAGTGACGCTGCATTCCAGAGTGAAGGTCCGTGTGAAAAAGACCATGCCGGACGGCAGTGAGAAGAGTGCTATCATTGAGTCCACGGTAGGGCGGTTTATTTTCAACGAGATCATTCCGCAGGATCTGGGCTTTGTGGATCGTTCCGTGCCCGGCAATGAGCTGAAGCTGGAGATCGATTTCCATGTCGGCAAGAAGCAGTGCAAGCAGATTCTGGAGCGTGTCATTAATGTCCACGGCGCCAGCCAGACGGCGGAGACGCTGGACGACATTAAGGCGATCGGTTATAAGTATTCCACCAAGGCGGCCATGACCGTGTCGATTTCCGATATGACGGTTCCGGCTTCCAAGCCGCAGCTTCTGGCAGATGCGCAGGCGACGGTCGACCGGATCGCGAAGAACTACCGCCGCGGCCTGATCACCGAGGAAGAGCGTTATAAGGAAGTCATCGAGACCTGGGAGTCGGCTGATAAGCAGCTGGCCAAGGATCTGATGGATGGCCTGGACATTTACAATAATATTTTCATGATGGCGGATTCCGGAGCCCGTGGTTCCGAGAAGCAGATCAAGCAGCTGGCCGGCATGCGTGGCCTGATGGCGGATACCCGCGGCCGCACCATCGAGCTGCCGATCAAGTCCAACTTCCGCGAAGGCCTGGACGTTCTGGAGTATTTCATTTCCGCCCACGGCGCCCGCAAGGGTCTGTCCGATACGGCGCTGCGTACCGCCGACTCCGGTTATCTGACCCGGCGTCTGGTGGATGTCTCACAGGACCTGATCATCCGTGAGGTGGACTGCTGCGAGGGCAAAGAGATCCCGTATATGGAGATCAAGGCGTTCCGCGACGGCACCGAGCCGATCGAGGATCTGGAGTCCCGTCTGACCGGAAGATATATCGCCGAGACGATCACCGACCCGGATACCGGCGAAGTGATTGTGAAGGCCAACCATATGTGTACGCCTGCCCGCGCGAAGGCGGTAGTCAAGCTGTTCGAGCGGACCGGCAGGGAGAGCGTGAAGATCCGTACCGTTCTGTCCTGTAAGTCCCACATCGGCATCTGCTCCAAGTGCTACGGCGCGAATCTGGCGACCGGACAGCCGGTGCAGGTCGGTGAGGCGGTTGGTATCATTGCGGCCCAGTCGATCGGCGAACCGGGTACCCAGCTGACGATGCGTACGTTCCATACCGGCGGCGTGGCCGGCGGCGACATCACACAGGGTCTTCCCCGTGTCGAGGAGCTGTTTGAGGCCCGTAAGCCCAAGGGTCTGGCGATCATCACCGAGATCCCGGGCGTTGTCACCATGCGGGATACGAAGAAGAAGCGAGAAGTGATTGTTACCGACAATGAAACCGGAAACTCCAAGACTTATCTGATCCCTTACGGCTCCCGCCTGCGCGTGAGCGACGGACAGGAGATCGAGGCCGGCGACGTGCTGACAGAGGGAAGCGTGAACCCCCACGACATCCTGCGTATCAAGGGCGTCCGTGCAGTTCAGGACTATATGCTGCGCGAGGTGCAGCGGGTCTACCGCCTGCAGGGCGTAGATATTAACGATAAGCATATTGAGATTATCGTGCGGCAGATGCTGAAGAAGGTAAAGGTGGAGGAAAGCGGCGACAGCGAACTCCTTCCTGGCGAATCCATGGATGTTCTGGAGTTCGAAGACCTGAACGAGCGTCTGGTTGCGGAAGGCAAGCAGCCTGCAGTCGGCAAGCAGGTCATGCTAGGTATCACCAAGGCGTCGCTGGCGACGGATTCTTTCCTGTCCGCAGCATCTTTCCAGGAGACCACGAAGGTACTGACAGAAGCCGCTATTAACGGCCGCGTCGATCACCTGATCGGTCTGAAGGAGAATGTCCTGATCGGCAAGCCGATCCCGGCAGGTACCGGCATGAAGCGCTACCGTTCCGTGATGCTGAATACCGATATCACGGACGACAGTAAGATCAGCGTCAGTGAGGAGGATGAGGATACGGAGAACGACCTGTCGGAATACGATGGGACGGAAGAGCCGGAGGAAGTAACTGCCGGCATGGAGACGGAAGATCCGGACATCGAAGAAGCAGCTGAGGAAGACGCCGGCATTGACGGCCCGTCTGAGGAATAATTAATCATTTGCATATAACAGGAACAACGGCAAGGGACTGCGGGATAGACTGCATCCCTTGCCTGTTGTCGGGGTGCAGAGAGGGGAACAGAAACGGCGTGATGGCCGATTCACGTCAGAGAACAGGCGATTGACGCAGGATTCTTGACAGTCAGATTCAGCCCGGCCTATAATGTGGGCTATGACGGAATGGAAAGCTTTAGGAGAAGAATTCGTCAGATGGGGGATAAGATGAAGGAAGTCTTAAAAGTACAGCTTCTGGGCGGTTTCTCCATGTACTATGGGGACAGGTCGATATTGCTCAATAAGATGGAAAGCTCCAAGGCGTCGCGGCTGCTCCAGATGCTGCTGGCCGCGGCTCCGGATGGTATCGCCAAGAACGAACTGATCGATAATCTGTACGGCTGGGATGAGAATTCCGACGCCGTTAATCGCAAACGCAGCCTGAATAATGTCATTTATCGTTTGAAATCCGTATTAAGCGCGGCCGGCCTTCCCGGAGAGAGTTTCGTGGAGACCATCGACGGCGTCTGCCGTTTTGCGCCCGGAATTCCGTTAGAGACCGACGCCGCACAGTTTGCGGAACTGGTTGCCCGGGCGGATGCCGCGGTTACAGACTGCTCTTACGGGGGGGGTAATGGACGCGCTATCCCGGCCGAGTCTGCTGATTCCTCCGAGACGTCGCCGCTCGTTTTGTATGAGGCGGCGAACCGTGCCTATGTCGGCGAGCTTCTGCCGATGAATCAGACCTGCCCCTGGCTTCTGGTCAGGAGTACGCAGCTTAAATCCCTGTATTACCATACGATCAGCTGGCTGGAACAGGAGTACCGGCGGCACAATAACTATATAGATCAGCTGGCGCTCTATTCCAGAGCGGCAGCTATTTATCCGTTCGATAACTGGCAGGTTCGGCAGATCCGCTGTAATCTCGAAATGTACCGCTACGAGGAAGCCATTGCCATCTATAACGGGACGATGGAAATGTACGCCCGCGACATGGGCAATCCGCCCACGGAGGAAATGCAGCGTTGCTTCGAGGAAATGCGGCTGAACGAGGCGTTTCACCGGAATGACACCCACAAGCTTTCCAGTTGGCGGACAATGGACCGGATCTTTATGGGACATGAGGGCAATGTGGTCAAAACGATCTTTGAACAGGATCAGGCGGCCGGCGCCTACTACTGCACATATCCCAGCTTCGTCGATTATTGCCGTGTGCTGGTGCGGAACCGGAAGCGTCACGACCCTCGCGCCATGCTGCTTTTCATGACGCTGGAAGGCCGCGGCCGCAAGAAGATGCAGGACCAGATGGACGTGCTGAAGGCCGCGATCGGCCGCGCCCTGCGCAAAGGCGATACCTACACCCGTTACGGTAACCGCCATTACATCGTGATGCTGACTGACGTCCGGGAGAAAGAAGACTGCGCGATCGTTTTCTCCCGCATCGAGGGCCTCTATCATACGCTTTCCGATTCTCCCGGCGAGCTCTGGTACCACGCCGCAATGACGCAGGAACTGGCGGAGGCGTTTGCGGATGAAAGCCAGAAAATGATAGAAAATACTTAAAAAAAAACGGAAATTTGTTTTTTCGTGACCGCTTGCGAGACCGGCCCGCCGTTATAATGGCATTGTAGAATAGATGTGCCAGCAATGGTAGTTGTTAAGGAGAGGAGATCAAGATGGAGATAAGGAGAGGTTATTCAAAAAAGCTTTCCCGCCTCGCGGCGCTTACGCTTGCGCTCGCGATGGTTCTGTCGAATGTGGGGGCAGGGATGCAGCCTGTGTATGCGAAGGAACCGGTAACTCAGGCGCCGGAGATCCGGCAGCAGGGTGAGGGAAACCCTGACCTGAATGACATCGGGAACTACGATACGGCTACGCCGTTAAGCGCGGATGAATCTGAGCCGTCTCCGGGAAATGGGAACGGCGGCGGATTTACAGGCCGCGGATTTTGGGACGACGGTATCGGCGAGGCTGATGGGATCCTGCCGCTGGCTACGACGCCGTCTGACGCGGTGAAGGTTACGGTGGTTGTTGAGAACCCGGAAGGGATCGAGAAGACAGATCCTAAAGAGGGAATTTATAATGTTGATCCGGAAGGGGATTTTACGCTTACAGTGATGCCTCAAAAATGCTATAAGGTTACCGCCGCGGTCACTCCTGAGGAGGTTGATTGTCAAGAAACGCAGGCAAAAGACGGAACGTATACGTATACGCTCTCGAATCTGCAGGAGGAAAATACTGTGACCGTTACTGCGGAGTATCTTGAGGCGGTAGCGGCTTACTATGCAGTCGTGGAGGAAGTGGAAACTTTCGGTGATGTAACGGTGGACAATATAGAAGAAGCAGTTACTTTGTATAAGAAACTTATCTCGGCCCATGATAGTGCGCAGAAAGAGCTGGGAACGAATACAACGGCATTAGATACAAACTATACAAATGTGAGAACTTCATTTGCGGAAAAAATCAAAGCTGTCTGGAAGGGTGACAGTGATAACGGCTGGTACCTGATACTCACGCATGAGGCGCAAGGGGACGAAACATTTACCCCTATAAAAGAATATATATATCTGCCCAAGTCCGAAGAATATCTGTCCGCTCTGGCCGCGTACGAGAAACATCAGTCCGAGTCCAAGACAGATGTGCCTGAGTCCGAGACAGATACGCCCCAAAAGACAGCTGTGCCAAACGATACGCTGAAAAAAGATGATCCGAGGTTAATTGCCCTTCAGAAGGCTTTTGAAGGGAAAGTATACAATGGAAACAGTATTGATGACAGAGGCAGAAATTTGCCTGGGGCCGGAGGTGATGAGTTTACCAGACCGGTTGAAGTGACATTCTATTATACGGACGCAGCAGGTGACGGTTGGTCGTTTGATCCCGAAACGGGAACTTTGACATTGACCGGCGATGTTACAACGACTGGAGCTGATCATCCATGGGCTGCATTTGCAAATGAAATACATACAATCAGTGCGCCGGGATCTGCCAGAATTAAAATTTGTGATGGCGCCTTCAATATGCCTCCGTATACGACGGCGAACAGTAAAAACACAAAGGGCGAAATTACTGAAATGAAAGGCATCAATAAAGTAGATCTGACAAATGTTGAATCGATTGGAGAGTATGCCTTTAACGGATGCCAGAGTTTGGGGGAGGTCAAATTAAATAATGTGGAGAAAATTGGGTGCGGCGCTTTCAAAGGCTGTGTAGCGCTGACAAAAGTCGATTTATCAAATATAGAAGAAATTGGAGATTTTGCAACAAATTCCAGCAAAGATGCAAGTCAGGGAGCTTTTGATCAGTGCTATAAGATAAATGAATTAATATTGAACGAAGTTCATTTTATTGGATCAAACACGTTTCCTTCTTGTTCTATAAGTAATTTGACAATGTCTGGCGTAATAGGGATAGGTACTAAGGCGTTTTATAATTCGTGCCTCAAGTTGGATACGATTGAGATTCCTGCTTCATGTCAGTTTATAGGCGCTAATGCGTTTTCCGTGCAAAAAACCAGATTAGCGGCGGTTAATACTTCAATCAAGATACCGGAGAATAGCAGTCTTACGTTAGGTTATAGTAATATATTCAGTAAGATGCCGAACTTGATTGCCCGGATGGAAAGTCTGTGGGATAAGACATTCAGCTTAAATCCGATTACAACGCCTGAGTTATCCGTACCGAAAGGATGGACTGACAGCAAAGATGGATTGAAGAATAGTACGGGACAGGATGCTACACAGTTAACAAAGGCAGCTCGCTGGACAGATGACAGTAAAACAAAAGCGGAGATAGAGCTTCAGTTTGCGCACTCAAAAACTCCGGGAAAAGATATCCTGTTCCTGTTGGATTACAGCAATTCTATTGCATATCCGGCGAATTATAAAGATTCGAAGCTGTATAACATTCAGTTTAAGACAATTGATTTAATCGAGGATTTGTTTGCCGAGGGATACGACAATCGGGTTGGAGTTATCACCTTTGGAGGCCCTAAGAAAGCTACATATCAGGATGATGGTACCGACGGAACTGTGAATACTGCGGATTTTACTACGAACATAGAAGAATTAAGAAGTTTTGTATCAACAGATTATTCAAAGGAAGAAAATACGAGTTATACCAAGGCTTTCAATTCTGCAAAAGCAATGATTGAAGGACGCGGCGATGATAGCAGGGATGTTAAAATCATCTTCATTTCTGATGGCGTACCTTATAACGAAGGCAGGGCGCTTCCGTATGAGGGTGATATTAAGAATGCGGTAGACGCTGTAAAAGCACTGGCGAATGTAGAGATTTTCTCCGTCCTGCAGGCAGATTCTTCAACCACAAACGCTGATGAGAGTATGATGCTTCAGATCGCCAGCGCTCCGGAATATTATTTCGAGGCAGAGAATACCGAATCCTTCAACGATGCAGTAAACGCGGCAATCGCTGCCGCATATGGCACCTTTACGGTAACGGATATAGTCGGAGCGGATTTTGATCTTGACACGGCGAGCGTTGTGGCGAGAAGTTACAATGCCGACGGAGAGGCGACTGTACTTTCTGGCGAGCTGTCTTCCATAAGCTTTAGCAAGGATGCTGATGGAAACGATGTGATTACATGGGAACTGCCAGCACTGGCCAATACCCGGTATACGCTGACCTTCACGGAGAATCTGAAGCCGGATGCCGCAGGAAAGTATCCGTCCGGTGAGGTGGATACGAATACCGGTGCAGCAGAAGTAAGGTCTCTTGGCGCAAATGAAGCGGTCAATACGGTATCGACACCGAAGCTTAGCCGTAATGAATACAGCATTAAGGTTCACTATGTTGTCAGAGATACGAATGCAAGTCTGGATGAGGATTATGTAGAATATGTAAGCGAGTATGGAGCGTATAATATTGCTGAACGACTGAGCAGGGCCTTTGATGGATATCAGTTCGACGGGTATCAGACTGCTGATGGTCAGATGCCGCCGCTGCAGGGAACAATGACAGGAGATATGGAAATTACCGTATATTATGTCAAGGTTCCGGATCCGACTGTTCCGGCCCCGACGGATCCCCAGCCGACGGATCCCCAGCCGACAGAGTCCCAACCGACAGAGCCCCAGCCCACAGAGCCGGAGCCGACGAGTCCCAATCCGCCCAGCGGAGGTGGAAGCAGCAGCGGAACGCTGCCTTCTCCGACCCCGTCGCCTTCGTATCCGGGGAACGGACCGGTAAGCCCGGTACAGATTTCGGACAATGAGACGCCGTTGGGAGCTGCCCCGGTCCAGATTGAGGATATGGCGATCCCGATGGACGCGGCGCTGGTTTCCATTGATGATGAGGAAGTGCCGTTGGCTTCCGCACCAGTGACCGGCGATGAGAGGCCGCTTGGCACGATTGCCCTTCTTGGAGCGCTGGCGCTGGGACTGATGGGAGTCTTCGGTATCCTGAGCTTCCGAAAGAAGGAAAGCGAGTAGGTAAGACCGCGGATAATCAGACTGTCAAGTAAGATGTCATGCGGATAAACAGAATCAGCAAAAGCGCATGGGCAGAAGATGTCCATGCGCTTTTGGCTTAGTATCCATTGACATTACCCCCGATGTCGTGTAGAATAACGGTATGATGGTGTACCTTTGGAGGGGTATGTTATGCGAAAGACAGACGCAAACAGGAAGAATTTCATTGGACTAGGAGTTATGGCCGCAGCCGCGGTAGTTGTGGTCGCGGTATCCGGGCCGGTTCAGAAGGCGCTCAGCGCTATTATTCCGGCGCCCGCGGGAGTGATCGTGTATAAGCAGGTGGATGCGCCTGTGCCTGCGCGGGCAAACGGCGTCATTTCCGCCGATGAGTGGGAGAGCATTTATCCGGAGATTGTGGCGTCTTACCGGGCGAATGACGATAACCATTACCGGGTAGCCTATACGGAGGAGAATCCGTATATTGTGTCCCTCTATGAGGGCTTCGGTTTCGCAAAGGACTATACGAGCGCCGTTTCCCATACCTATACGCTGGAGGACGTGGCGGAGACGGAGCGTCCCCATCCTCTGGCCAACTGCCTGACCTGCAAGACGCCGGATTATACCAAGCTGGTCAATGACATGGGCGTAGAGGCGTATAAGTATGATTTTAATGAAACGCACGCACAGATGGCGGAGAATATCAGCTGTTATAACTGCCATGAGAATCAGGCTGGTAACGGCGGTCAGCTGGTGGTTACCCACTCCTACGTGAAGAATGCTCTGGGCAGTGAGGTGGATTCCATTGATCCGTCCACGCTGTCCTGCGGACAGTGCCATATCGAGTATTATTTCGCGCCGGAGACCAAGGAGACGATGATGCCGTACACGAGTGTGGCCTCCATGGATCCGGAAGCGATTCTGGCATATTATGATGAAATGGGCTTCTCCGACTGGACGCAGGAGAGTACCGGAACCGCGATGCTGAAAGCGCAGCATCCGGAGTTTGAGACGTATCTTGGCGCGGGCAGCGCCCATGCGGGCTTCGGTATGAGCTGCGCTGACTGCCATATGGCGGTGGTCACGGAGAAGGGAACGACTTACACCAGTCACAAGTGGGAGAGTCCGCTGGCGAATCAGGCGATTCTGGATACCTGCGTACAGTGCCACGGCGAGACGGATATGGCGGAGAAGGTGAAGGCGATCCAGACGGAGATCACCGGACGGGAGAATGCGATCGGACAGAAGCTGGTTGAACTGAAGGATGCCCTGGCGGCCGAGGTGGCTGCCAGTGAGATGAGCGAGGATCAGCTGAATGAGATCCGCTCGCTGTACCGCAGCGCCCAGTGGTACTGGGATTTCTGCTATGTGGAGAACAGCGAGGGCGCCCATAACTCGACGCTGGCCGGGAGATGTCTGGATAAGTGCGAGGAGCTGATGGCAGAAGCGATGGAGCTGCTGGGACTTTGATAAGGAAATGATCGGACGCGCCATGTGAATGAGAAGGGAAATGAGGGCCGGGGGCGAGACTGCCGGCCCTTGTTGTATATACGGTTCGGCGCCGCAGAAGGCTGCGGGGCGGAGGAGATTATGATGGATCGATTAAGGAAAGCAGGGCGTTTCCTGTGCTCGATGAAATGCGCTGTCATTCTGCTGGTAATTCTGGCGCTTGCCTGCACTGCCGGCAGCCTGCTTCCGCAGGGACAGACGGCGGCTTATTATACGGCGAATTACGCGGAATCCCTGGCGGGGGCGATTCTGCTGTTCAGGCTGGATGATGTCTTCCACTGCTGGTGGTTCGTGGGGCTGACATTGTTTTTGTGTGCCAATCTGCTGGCCTGCAATGTTCTGCGCTTCCCGGCGCTTATGAAGCGGATGAAGGAAGGATTTACCGCGGTGAAGCGGATCGCCGGGTGGGACGGCATCCCGGCGGCAGTGACGGCGGAAGAGCCGGAGGAAATATTCAGGAAGCTGGGATTTCGGAATGTGACGCGTGGAGTTATGGCTGCGGCGAAAGTGGCACAGACGGGAGGAGTGGAGACGTCTGTCCCCACGCGCTATGCGGTCCGGCACCGCGCCGGCATCTGGGGCGCGTGGCTGTGCCATCTGGGGATGCTGGTGGTGATTGCCGGCTTCGGGCTGGGACAGATGTTTCAGGTTCAATATTCGGTCTACGGAGTCCCCGGGCAGACGAAGCTGGTCGGTGATACCGGTTATACGCTGCGAATCGACGATTTTCAGGTGAAACTGCGCGAGGACGACACTGTGGAACAGTATGAGACGGCCGTGACGGTGTCGGGCAACGGGACAGCCGGTGAGACCGGAACCGTCAGCGTCAATCATCCGCTTACCCTTCATGGTATGAAATTATATCAGAATTCCACCGGTTGGGCTGCGAACGTGCAGATTTTCAAAGGAAACGAACTTCTGCAGGAAGGTGTGATCTGCGCCGGAGAGTATGCGCTGGTCGAAGATATGGAAGGGCTGGCGGTCGTACTGAACGCGTTCTACCCGGATTATGTCCGCGGCGCCGATGGGATGCCTATGACGGCGTCACCCGCGCTGAATCACCCGGGCTACCTCTACACCCTTTACTACCACGATCAGATCCTTGGAATGAATGTGCTGACGGAAGACGAGATCATAACGGTGGAGGATTACGGAATTCGCTTTACCGATCCGCAGCAGTATACGCTGATTCAGGTCAAGCGCGACCCGTTTACGCCACTGGCTGCCGCTGGCGGACTGCTGGTCATGCTTGCGTTGGTACTGGCCTTTTATCTGCCGCCGGAGGAAGTCTGGGCTGTTCAAAGAGAAGACGGAACCTGGGCGCTGGCAGGAAAGAGCCGGAAGGCCGGGGCCTATTTCCTTGAGGAGCTGGCGAAATACGGTGCAAAACCCCCGGTGGGTACTGAGGGTGGTTCGGCGGCGCGGCAGGAATAAAAGTATCATGGAGCGGCGCAGGACGACGGGACAGGAGCAGTTGAAACCATAGAAACAGCAAAAACAACAAAGACAACAAAAACAACAAAAACAACACAGAAGGAACAGGCAAGGAGAGCATATTATGGACAGCAGCGGGTTTCTCGCAATCGAAAACGCATTATTCACGGCGGTCATGATCCTCTATCTGATCTCGATGGCGCTGTATTTCATCTTTTTCGCCATGAAGAATGAGAAGGCGGCCCGGATTGCCGGCTGGGTCATCACGCTGGCATTCGTACTGCATACGGCGGCCCTCATTGTACGCGGCGTCGGCGCGGGGCGGCTTCCGCTGACGAATCAGTACGAGTTCGCAACCAGTTTTGCATGGGGAATCTGCCTGTGTTTTCTGGTCTTCGTGAAGAAGTACCATTTTCAGGCACTGGGGACCTTTGTCACTCCGGTGATCTTTCTGCTGATCGGCTACGCCGCCATGCAGAGCCGTGAGGTGCGGGAACTGATGCCGGCGCTTCGAAGCAACTGGCTGGGCATCCATGTGTCCACTGCGATCATTTCCTACGGTGCATTCGGCGTGTCGTTCGCGGTGTCGCTCATGTTCCTGCTCAAACAGGGCCGTGAGAATCATGATTTCTGGAAAAAGAATATTCCGGACTATGACAGGCTGGATATCATCAGTTACCGGGCTGTGTCGCTGGGCTTCCTTTTCCTGACTTTCGTCATTATCACAGGGGCCATCTGGGCCGAGCGTGCCTGGGGCAGTTACTGGTCCTGGGATCCGAAGGAGACCTGGTCGCTGATTACCTGGATCATTTACGCGCTTTATCTGCATCTGCGATTGAATAAAGGCTGGCGCGGCAGGAAAGCCGCGTGGTTTGCGGTGATCGGTTTTGTCTGCGTGCTGTTCACCTATATCGGTGTGAACACCTGGATTCCGGGAATCCACAGCTACGCGTAGCAGCATGCAAATAGCACAGGAAAAGATCGTGCGAAAGCACATAAAAGTCAAATAAAGAGTTCTCGTAAAGTTCTTGCGAAAAGTTCTCGTAAAGTTCTTACGAAAGAACTTGACAAACGAAAACAGATAGATTAGAATATATTTTGCTGTGAAGATATCGTTGATATCGGAGCGGCGAAGGATATGTGTGCGTAGCTCAGCTGGATAGAGCACTTGGCTACGGACCAAGGTGTCGGGGGTTCGAATCCTCTCGCGCACGTAAAGCCCCGGGAATGTCCCGGGGCTTTTTCTGATGGTGCAGGTAAGGTTTTTGTATTCGAATTTTATAAAGATAAAGCTTGCGGAAAAACAGCGGAAAAGGTATAATGAAAGAAGCGGATTTTGTATACAAAAAATACAAATTATTTCATAAGGAGGATAACAGAATGGATATTCGCTATTCAGCCAATCAGAAGGATGTGAAACGTTATACGACCGAGGAGCTGAGAAATGAGTTCCTGATCACAGATCTGTATGCGCCCAATGAGGTACACGCGGTTTATTCCCACGTGGACCGCATGGTAACGATGGGCTGTATGCCGACGACGGAGCAGGTTTCCATCGACAAGGACATCGACTGCTGGAAGAATTTCGGGACCAATTTCTTCCTGGAGCGCAGGGAGATCGGTATTTTCAATATCGGCGGCCCCGGAAAGATCGTGGCGGACGACGAGACATTTTCCATGGGGTACAAGGATTGTCTGTATGTCACCAAGGGTACGAAGACGGTCCTGTTCTCCAGCGACGACCCGGAGAAGCCGGCCAAGTTCTACATGGTGAGCGCGCCGGCCCATACTTCCTACAAGACCACGTTTATCTCCATCGAAGACGCGGCGAAGCGGCAGCTGGGCAGCCAGGCCACCTGCAACAAGAGGACGATCAACCAGTTCATCCATCCGGATGTGCTCAAGACCTGCCAGCTGTCCATGGGCATGACCGTGCTGGAGGAGGGCAGCATCTGGAACACGATGCCGTGCCATACCCACGAGCGCCGCATGGAGGTCTACATGTATTTTGAGGTTCCGGAGGATAATGTGGTGTTCCATATGATGGGCGAGCCCACCGAGACCCGCCATATCGTCATGAAGAACGAGGAGGCGGTCATCAGCCCGTCCTGGAGTATCCATGCGGGCGCCGGCACTTCCAATTATACGTTCATCTGGGCCATGGGCGGAGAGAATCTGGCCTTTGATGATATGGATAACCTGAAGAATACGGAACTGAAGTAGACGAAACGCAGATCTGGAGACGGTCCGGCTGCCCGGATATGCCGGCAGCCGATAAATTGTAACAGTGGAGAGATGCACAGGCAGTGAGGAGAGTATGGGCGACGCGGCGTATAAGAATCGGGAAGATATGGTATATCAGGTCCTGAAGCAGGAGATCCTGGATCTGGAACTGAAACCGGGACAGCTGATCAAGGAAAATGAGATCTGCGAGCGGTTTTCCGTTTCCAGGACTCCTGTCCGCGACGCCCTGCGCCTCCTGCAGGAGCAGGGGTTTGTCGTCACGGTTCCCTATCGGGGCATCTATGTGACGCTTCTGAGTCTCAGCAACATCAAGCAGATGATCTATATGCGGGTGGCCGTGGAAACCATGGTCATGCGCGATTTTTCCAGAATTGCGACGCCTCTTCTTATGGAGGACATTTATTACCTGATCCGTAAACAGAAGGCCCTTGTGCAGACCGGGGATTTCAAGCCGGAGCAGTTCTATCGGCTGGACGCGGAGCTGCACGCCTGCTGGTTTGATGCGACAAAGAAAAGCAAGCTTTGGGCGCTTTTGCAGGAGCAGCAGCTGCATTATACACGCTTTCGGATGCTCGATTTCGTGACGGAGACGGATTTTACGCGGATCATCCATGAGCATGAAGAGTTGGTGGATAAACTGGAGCAGAAGGATATCGCGGGGATGGAAACGGTTCTTAAGGATCATCTGTATTTCAGTATGAAACGTATGCGGTATCAGATCGATGTGGAGTACCGGGATTATTTTGAGGAAGAAGATCCGGTCGGGAAATTCGATATCTGAGCGGGAAACGGCCGGAGAGCGGGGCCGGCGAAAAGATGGACTGCCGGGAAGCGTGGCAGACCGGGAAAATGCAGGCGAAAGCATAAGGCAGGGTGATGAGTATGAAAAAAGGAGGAGCGGGGAAATGAACTGGGAAGCGATCGAACGGAAACTGAAAACAGCGCCGGGATCTGTCGGCTTTTACTATAAGAATCTTGTGGACGGGGAGGAGAGAGACTTCCGCGGCGATGAGAAATTTTACGCGGCCAGCGTGATCAAGACCTATATCATGGCGGCGGCGTTCGCGAAGATCGAGCGGGGCGAGCTGGATCCGGATAAGATCATCGCGATGAAGAAGGAATACTGCGTGCCGTCCTGCGGCGCGGTGGCCTATATGCACGAGGGCCTGGAAGTGACGGTCATGGATCTGATCACGCTGATGATCATTTTCAGCGACAATACGACCACGAACATGATGATCGACCTGATGGGTATGGAAGAGATCAACGCCGAGGTAAAGGCCCTGGGCTATGAGGATCCGTGGCTGCGCCGGAAAATGTACGACTGGGAGAAGGCGCGCCGGGGGATCCAGAACCTGATCACGCCCCGGGGCGTGGGGCGGATCCTGACCGACATCTACGAGGGCCGGGTGGTGAGCAGGGCGGCCAGCGAAAAGATGCTGTCGATCTTAAAAGACCAGCAGTACGACAGCAAGATGCCGTTCTATCTGCGGGCGCTCGACGACGCGCCGGTGGTGGCCCATAAGACCGGGGAGGATACCGGGATCACCCATGACGTGGGTATCGTGTACGCCGAAAAGCCGTTTGTGGTGTGCTTCTGCGGCAATGAGACGGACACGCCCATGTTTGAGCGGGTGATGGCGGAGATCACGTATTATCTGTATCTGGAGAATTCGCCGGAGGTGCTGGCGAAGGGAAATGTGCGCTGGGAGGAGATATACCGGCAGTTCGCGGAATGACGCGCGGCCAGGATTGTGCGATATATTCTGAGTTAGCATTGTTATTGGAAGGAAGAACATCTGCGGGAAAGACGTGTCGGGAAAGTTGTGTTGTCGGAACGAGATTGTATCGTATGAATATGCCTGCGGATTCAGGAAGCGTTTTCCCGGCACGGATTCGCATGGAGAGGAGAGATGAGTATGAAGATCACGAAAATCGACGTGGCGGAAGTGAATATTCCGCTGGTAACGCCGTTTAAGACGGCCCTGCGGACCGTGGAGACGGTAAATGATATCGTAGTGCGGGTGTCGACGGATACCGGAGAGACGGGCTATGGCGAGGCGCCGCCTACGGCGGTGATCACCGGCGATACCAAGGGCTCCATCCGCTGCGCCATCGAGGAATTCATCGCGCCGAGCATTAAGGGCATGGATATCGAGAATCTGGACGGCATTATGCGGAAGCTGCACAGCTGTATCCTGAAGAATACGTCGGCAAAGGCGGCGGTGGATATGGCCGTCTATGACTTGTTTGCGAAGTCCTGCGGGAAGCCGCTCTATCAGGTGCTGGGCGGCAGCCGCTGTGAATTTGAGACGGACCTGACGATCAGTGTCAATGAGATCGACGAAATGGTTTCCGACAGCCTGAAGGCCGTGGAGCAGGGCTTCCGCATCCTGAAGATCAAAGTGGGCAAGGAAAGTTTGAAGGATATCGAGCGTATCAAAGCCATCCGCGACGCGGTGGGGCCGGATGTGAAGCTGCGTATCGACGCCAACCAGGGCTGGACAGCCAAGGATGCGGTGCGGATCATCCGCACGCTGGAGGACATGGGCATCGAGATGGATCTGGTGGAACAGCCGGTGTCGGCCCATGATTTCGCGGGGATGCAGTATGTGACAAGCCAGGTGAATACGAAGATTCTGGCGGACGAGAGCGTATTTTCGCCGGAGGACGCGATTAAGCTGATACAGGGACGGGCGGCCGACCTGATCAATATTAAACTGATGAAGACCGGCGGTATCTATGAGGCGCTGAAGATCTGCGCCATCGCCGAGAGCTTCGGCGTGGAGTGCATGATCGGCTGCATGCTGGAGAGCAAGATCGCGGTCAGCGCGGCGGCCCATCTGGCGGCCGGAAAGAGCGTGATCACCCGGGCGGATCTGGACGGGCCGAGCCTTTGCCGGATCGATCCGTATACGGGCGGGCCGGTCTACGAGGGCAGCCGGATCATTATGAATGAAACGCCGGGCATCGGAATCACGGCGGTGCCGGGGTTTGTGGCGTAGGAGGAATCACCAGAATGAGATATGGAATCGTAAAAGGATCGCTCTGCACGATCTATGAGGAAGCGTCGGAGAAAATGATGTCCGACGGGCAGGTATTATCGGGAATCGCCGATGAGGTGACACACGGAATGATCGTAGCGATCACCGGGGACGCGGAGACGGAGAAGTATCCGAAGACGGAAAGCTCTGTGGAGATGCAGCCTGAATGCCCGGCGGCTGAGGAGGCGGCACAAATGCCGGGAGCAGCCGGAAATACGCAAGCGGCCGGCCAGACAGCCATGTTCCTGCCGGTGCGCACATTTTATAACTACACCGGATATCTTCCGGCGGAAGATGTGACGGAGGTGCCGCTTGAGGCGGCGAAAGAATGGGAGGCATCCGACCTGCGGGTGGTGAACGGCATCTGCGTGGATGTGACGTCGCTTCCGAAGGTGCAGGGCGTGAAGCTGATCAGCTTGTTCCGCGGCAGCCTGGTGAAGGTTTTGGACTGGGAGTCGGAGCGGGAAGGCTGGGCCAGAGTGGAACTGGCGGACGGGCGCGTCGGATACATGCGGAACCAGTTCCTTTCGGAGAAGAAATTTTCCCAGGCCGGAGCGTGGCTTGACGAGCTTCCGCAGGCGGAGATCGTCGATGAAAATACGTTCCGCCGCGCGGTCGCCGAGACGGCGAAGACCTATCTGGGCGTTCAGTACCGCTGGGGCGGCAAGACCACGGCCGGCATCGACTGCTCAGGTCTGGTTTCGGCCAGCTATATGCTGAACGGGATCCTGATCTACCGGGACGCCAAGATCATGGAAGGATTTCCGTTAAAGGAGATTAAGAAGGAAAATATGAAAATGGGCGACCTGCTGTTCTTCCCGGGCCATGTGGCTATGTATCTGGGCGACGGCCTGTATATTCATTCCACCGGCAAGATCGGAAGCGGCGGCGTGGTTTTCAATAGCCTAAATCCGGAGAGTCCGATCTACCGGCAGGATCTGGTGGACTGCATGAAGGCGGTCGGTAGTATATTCGCGTGACAGGTTTCGGAGAAGTAAGGCCGGGATCGCGGAGAATTGCTGCAAGAAGCGAAATGTAGCGGAAGCGACGAGAGGTAGGAAACCCCGGCGAAAAATATGGTTTCTGGAATGCAGGAAGGAGAAGAATATTGTGATGGACGCAAGATTAACGCTTGAGAAACGCATCGAGGCGGAGCTGAAAAGCTACGACGGATTCGTCGGTATCTACGCCGACGATTTCCACGGAAATATCATTTCCATGGGAGCGGACGAGAAATTCGAGACGGCCAGCACCGTGAAGACCTACATACTGGCGACTCTGTTCGACCAGATCGACAAAGGAAAAGCCAGCTTAAACGATATGCTCACCTACCGCGAAGACCACTTCGTGGATGGCAGCGGCGTGCTGTGCGCGCTGGATCCAGGCGCGGTGCTGCGGGTGAAGGACGTGGCGACGCTGATGATCATCGTCAGCGACAACATTGCCACGAATATTATGATTGATTATCTTGGCGTGGATACGATCAACGCCTGCATCCGGAAGCTGGGCTGCAAAGATACAGTGCTGCATAATCCGATCCATTTCGATCTGTATGACAAGCTGGGGACCACGACGCCGCGGGATTACGCCAGTATATTTACGCGGCTGGCGAAGGGGAAACTGCTGAACCCGAAAGCGGACGCGCAGATGGTGGAGATCTTTAAGAAGCAGCATTACAACAGCATGCTGACGAAGGACTTCCCGCAGTATTTTATGGACAGTGACAATACGGACGACGTGATTTTCAAGGTGGCGTCCAAGAGCGGGAGCATGAACGCCTGCCGCAACGACGGCGGTATCATTTTCACGCCCTACGGGCCCTATGTGCTGGTGATGCTTCATAAGAATTTCAGCGACGCCATGTATTACGCGGGGCATCCGGCGACAGTGTTCGGCGCGAAGATCAGCCGGATGCTTCTGGATCAGTTCCTGGCGCTGGAGGGACGGTTCGTGCTGTGAAAGAGGCGGCTCATGCAGCAGATGGCGGGGAATGTGCCGTGGCAGTGAAGCGTGCGGGACGGCGAAGTACGGCAGCCGCGCCGCGGCAGTCGGCGCAGTCGGCGGAAGGACGTCTGGAATATGAAATTGTCCGCTCCCGCCGCAGGACCGTTTCCCTGCAGGTGACGCGGGACGGCCACGTGGTAGTGCGGTGCCCTATGCGGACGCCGGTCCGGCAGATCCGGGAGTTTGTGGAAAGTCACGCGGACTGGGTGAGGGAGCATGTTGAAAAGGCGCGGGAGCAGCAGGAGGACCGGCCCATTTTCACAGAAAAGGAGATTCGGCAGTACCGTGAAATGGCCCGGCGCGTGCTGACGGCGAAGACGGAACTGTGGGCGGCCCGGATGGGCGTTACCTACGGGCGAATCGCGATCCGGCAGCAGGCGACCCGGTGGGGCAGCTGCAGTACGAAGGGGAATCTGAATTACAACTGGGTGCTGATGTTGGTGCCGGAGGAACTGCAGGACTACGTGGTAGTGCACGAGCTGGCCCACCGCCGGGAGATGAACCATTCGCCCCGGTTCTGGAAGATCGTGGCGGAGCAGCTGCCGGACTATGCGGTCAGGAGAAAGCGGCTGAAGGAGTATGTGGGGTATACGGATATCCAGACTGCGCCGGATGGGTGGGGAGACGGTTCCCTTGCGGATGAGATGAATGCTTTGTAAGAGGATGCAGGTCCGGCGAAGCGCCAGACGACCGGCGTCAGGAGAGATTTATGACTTCAAAATGGATGGTATACGCGAAAAAAGCAGATTTTGACGGGCTGGCGCGGCAGTTCGGCATCACGCCGGTGACGGCGCGGATCATCCGCAACAGGGACGTGGTCGGCGAGGAGGCGGTCCGGCGGTACCTGTACGGGACGCGGCGGGATCTCTATTCGCCGCATCTTCTGAAGGACGCGGACAAGGCGGCAGAGATCCTTCTTGAGAAGATCGCCGCGGGGAAATGGATCCGCATCGTGGGAGACTATGATATCGACGGCGTCTGCTCTACCTATCTGCTGTACACGGCGCTGAAACGGCTCGGCGCGAAGGTGGATTACGAGATCCCGGACCGGATCAAAGACGGCTACGGCATCAACGAACAGATCATTGAGGCGGCCGCGGCGGACGGCGTCGATACGGTGCTGACCTGCGACAACGGCATTTCCGCGGTGCCGCAGATGGAATACGCAAGGCAGCACGGACTGACGGTGGTGATCACCGACCATCACGACATCGCTCAGGACGCGGACGGGAAGGACAT
>CANREE010000003.1 GCA_947629545.1 uncultured Lachnospiraceae bacterium
GGTACCATCGGCCACGTAGACCATGGCAAGACCACTCTGACCGCTGCGATCACCAAGACCCTGCATGACAGGAACGGTACCGGCGAGTATGTAGAGTTCGATAAGATCGACAAGGCTCCTGAAGAGAGAGAGCGTGGAATCACGATTTCCACCGCCCATGTAGAGTATGAGACCGCGAAGAGGCACTACGCTCACGTGGACTGCCCAGGACATGCCGACTACGTTAAGAACATGATCACCGGCGCTGCTCAGATGGACGGCGCGATTCTGGTTGTTGCCGCTACCGACGGCGTTATGGCTCAGACCAGAGAGCATATCCTTCTGTCCCGTCAGGTAGGCGTGCCCTATATCGTAGTTTTCATGAACAAGTGCGACATGGTTGACGATCCTGAGCTGCTCGAGCTGGTTGATATGGAGATCCGCGAGCTGCTGAACGAGTATGGGTTCCCGGGCGACGATACGCCGATCATTCAGGGATCCGCTCTGAAGGCCCTTGAGGACACTTCCAGCAATTGGGGCGATAAGATCCTTGAGCTGATGGATGCTGTTGACAACTGGGTTCCGGATCCGCAGCGTGAGACCGACAAGCCGTTCCTTATGCCTGTTGAGGACGTATTCACGATCACCGGCCGTGGTACGGTTGCTACCGGCCGTGTAGAGCGTGGTACCCTGAAGCTGAACGAGGAAGTTGAGATTGTAGGTATCAGCGAAGACACCCGTAAGACCGTCGTAACCGGTATCGAGATGTTCCGTAAGCTGCTTGATATGGCTCAGGCCGGCGACAACATCGGCGCTCTTCTGCGCGGCGTTCAGAGAACCGAGATCGAGAGAGGCCAGTGCCTTGTAAAGCCCGGTTCCGTAAAGTGCCATCACAAGTTCACGGCTCAGGTTTACGTCCTGACCAAGGATGAAGGCGGCCGTCATACTCCGTTCTTCAACAACTATCGTCCGCAGTTCTATTTCAGAACCACCGACGTAACCGGCGTCTGCGAGCTGCCGGCCGGCACCGAGATGTGCATGCCTGGTGACAACGTAGAGATGACCGTAGAGCTGATCCACCCGGTAGCTATGGAGCAGGGTCTCCGTTTCGCTATCCGTGAGGGCGGCCGTACGGTTGGTTCCGGCAGAGTTGTTACGATCATCGAGTAATGCCACGAAAGCAATAAACAAAGTGCACCCAAAAGCGTAGGAAAAGGCCGCTTCATGCTTGCATGAAAGCGGCCTTTTTTTACGCTTTGCACGTGCATTCTGCGAATGCACGTGCCTGAGGAAACGCGAAGCGTTTCCGAGGTGCGCTGCCCGGTTTGATTCTTCCTATCTCAACGCAAAAACGCGCAGCGTTTTAAGTCCTCATATTTTATCCCTTCATCCATCTCCCCGACGCCCCGCAAGGCAGCACCAGTCCCGACGCCGTCACCGGAAGCCCCAGTTCTCCAGCTTCCACCTCGCCCCCGAATTTCTTCTTCACCTCCAGCGACAACATATACGAAAGCACCGCCGGAGCCAGCCCGGTAGTATATGAATTGATCAGGAAGAACAGCGGATCGTCGCTTAATAGCTTTACGCACTCCTTCACCAGCGGATGGATCGCATCCTCAATCTTCCAGATCTCGCCCTTCGGCCCTCTGCCGTAAGATGGCGGATCCATAATGATCGCGTCATACTTACTTCCTCTTCGGATCTCCCTCTCAACAAACTTCATGCAGTCATCCACGAGCCAGCGGACCGGCGCATTCTCCAGACCGCTGGACTTCGCATTTTCTTTCGCCCAGCCGACCATGCCTTTGGAGGCGTCCACGTGGGTCACATTCGCGCCCGCAGCGGCCGCAGCCAGGGTTGCGCCGCCGGTGTAGGCGAACAGGTTCAGCACCCGCGCCGGCCGTCCGGCGCCGCGGATCAGCTGCCCGAACCAGTCCCAGTTGGCTGCCTGCTCCGGGAACAGCCCGGTATGCTTAAAGCTGAACGGCTTCAGATTGAACGTGAGCTGTCTGTAGCTGATCGTCCATTGCTGTGGCAGGTCAAAGAATTCCCACTGGCCCCCGCCTTTAGAGCTTCTGTGATAATGGCCGTTACATTTCTTCCAGCCATAGTGTACGCGCGGTGTCTTCCATATGATCTGGGGGTCAGGTCTGATCAGCAGGAATGTTCCCCAGCGTTCCAGTTTCTCTCCTTCTGAACAATCAATTATTTCGTAATCTTTCCATTTGTCAGACAACCACATATTTGTTCCAGCCTTTCACCCAAAATCTGTTTTCATTATACAGAGATTACCGTAAAGCGTCAAGAATAGAGGAGAAAGCATGAAAAAATACCCTAAATTGTAATAGAAATGAAAGATATAGGTGTTGATTAAATTGGAATACCCTGCTACAATATATAGTAGGATTTTGGACGAGTTATGAAGGAGTGAGCCTATATGAAGAGAAAGATTTTGCTGATCGCTGCTATGACTTTTGCGATGTCGGCAAGCGCCGTCGTAACATCCCAGGCCTCCGGATGGACGATGCAGAACGGCTCCTGGGTCTATTTGGATTCAGATGGTCTGCCGGTGTATAACGAGTGGCGGCGCGGTGCTGACAACCTGTGGCGTTATCTGGATGGATTTGGCCAGATGGCCCTTAATACCTGGGTAGACGATGAATATTATGTGGATGAGAACGGCATCATGGTCGCCGGCGGCTGGAAGCAGCTGGATGTGACTCCCGACAGCAACATTAACGATACCCACTGGTATTATTTTCAGGAGAACGGTAAGCTTGTTAAGGACAAGTGGATGAAGATCAACGGAAAATGGTACCATTTCGATTTTGAGGGGACCATGGAAACCGGCTGGGTGGACGATGATATGTATTATTGCGGCGCTGACGGTGCGGCATTGACGGGATGGCAGAGGCTGTATCCGCCGGATAATACGGATTTATGGTCGGATCCGTTTGACGATGGCGACGGCAGGGTATGGTATTATTTTAATTCCAGCGGCAAGAAGTATGTACCGGCCGACGGCAAAGAATATACGGAAAAACGAATCGATGGCGTATATTATTGTTTTGACAGCATGGGCATCATGCAGACAGGATGGGTTCCGTTTGACGGTGAGGAAAATATCGGTCAATACCGTTTCTACGGAAATAACGGCGCCTGTGTTACCGGATGGTATACGGCAGAACCGCCGGAACATCTGGCGAGCAATTATGAGAATGACGTGGACTGGTTCTATTTCTCCAAGAACGGTGAGCCGAAGGTGGGACCCAGGTCCGGATCGGCGACCACAAGCGATTTTATGAAGATCAACGGTAAGACATATCTTTTTAATGAAAAGGGTAACCCGGTATATGGTCTTCAGAGAGTTGCGGAGAGCAACGGGGAATATACATCCTATTATTTTGATGAGAATGACAGGTCAGCAGTGAAGGGCAGAATGAAGATCGAGGAAAGCGACGGGACGACATCCACCTTCTACTTTGGTACGACTGGTCGTGGTTATACCGGTGTTTACAGCGGAAGCCTGTATTATATGGGCAAGCTCCAGATGGCATCGGAGGGGACGCACTATGAAGCGATTGCGGTGAACGGAAAGTCCTATCTGGTGAATGAAGCCGGCCGTGTGACCAAGAGCACTTCCGGCGCAAAGGATTCGGACGGCAACAAGTATGTCACTGATAAGAACGGCGTCGTAGTTAAGCTGAATGATATACAAGGCGGAAATGTAGGAAGACCGCCGGAGGATCCGAGCTGGTGGGATTGATGCGGGAATTTATAGTGTGATAGAGGAAGGAAAGAATGAGGGAAGTGCGGTGGCGCTTCCTTCTTCGTTTTACGCCGGTATGCCGGAAGGGCGTCGGTTATGTTCTTACGTTTGTCCATATTAATTAGGAAGGTATTTGACAAACGCAGAGGCAGAAACTATAATAAAAGAAATGTATTTGCGAAAAGGACTGGTCTGTAATATGAAGTTTTTTCAGAAAATGGAGCGCCGGTTCGGCAGGTATGCGATTAAGAATCTGATGTATTATATCATGCTGCTGTATGCCGCGGGGCTGGTGCTGCAGATTGTGGCGCCGGGGATTTACTGGGAGTGGCTTTGTCTGAACGCCGGTGCAGTCATGCACGGTCAGATCTGGCGGATTGTGACATTCCTGATCTATCCGCCTATGAGTATGTCGTCGGCAGGGGCGGCGCCCATGAGTATGCTGTCGGATCTGCTGTTCAACGGCATCGCGTTGTCGCTGTATTATTCGCTGGGGACGACACTTGAACGGACCTGGGGTGCATTCAGGTTTAACGTGTATTTTTTCATGGGTGTGCTGGGACACATTCTGGCGGCAATCATTGCGTATCTGTGTTTTGGACAGATGCTGTTGCTGACGACTACCTATCTGAACCTTTCGTTGTTTTTTGCCTTCGCGGCTATGTACCCGGATCTGCAGTTCCTGCTTTTTATGGTGATTCCGGTGAAGGCCAAAGTGCTGGCGATTTTTGACGGTATTTTCTTTGCGTACGGTTTTATTGTGGGAAACGCGGCGACACGCTGCGCGATCGCGTTGTCTCTGGCAAATTTTCTGATATTTTTCCTGATGACCAGAAACTTAAGCCGTTATGCGCCGAAGGAAGTGAAGCGTCGAAGAGAATTTCGGGATCAGACAAAGATTATTCCGCAGGGCGGCACGCGACACCGCTGCGCGGTTTGCGGCCGGACGGAGAAGGACGGGGAGAATCTGGAGTTCCGCTACTGTTCCAAATGTACGGGAGGGCTGGAGTACTGTCAGGATCACCTGTATACACACCGTCATGTGACCGGAGAGCCGCAGCAACCGATGCAGTGAATGCGATTCAGACGCAGCGTTTGCGGTTGCTGCGTTGGGATCATCATAAAAGCAGGATTATGTCCGGCGGGCATGATAAAATAAATGCGCAGGAGGGGAGAAGGTTGAAGAAAACAAAAATTATCTGTACAATGGGCCCGGCGTCAGATGACAGGAATGTAATGATGGATCTGGTTCGGTATGGGATGGATATTGCACGCTTTAATTTCTCACATGGAACCCATGAGGAGCAGAAGGCGAGGTTGGATCAGCTGAAAAGCATCCGAAGCGAGCTGGACATGCCGGTAGCGGCGCTGCTGGATACGAAAGGGCCGGAGATCCGTACGGGACGCGTGAAAGGCGGCGGTAAGATCCTGTTGATGACCGGGCAGTTTTACACATTGACGACTCGTGAGGTGGAGTGCGACGATCAGATCTGCCATATCAATTACTCCGGACTGGCAGAGGACGTGAAGCCGGGGGATCGTATCCTGATCGATGACGGACTGATCGAGCTGAAGATCCAGAAGATTGAGGGGGAAGACATTACCTGTCTGGTGGTCAACGGCGGCGAGCTGGGCAGCCAGAAGGGCGTGAACGTGCCGGGCGTGAAGGTGAAGCTTCCGGCGCTTACGGATAAAGACAAAGAAGATATCGTATTCGGCATCGAGCAGGGCTTTGATTTTATCGCGGCATCATTTGTCCGGTCCGCAGAGGCGGTTCTTAAGATCAAGGAGATCTTAAAGGCCCATAACTCGAAGATCATGGTTATCTCCAAGATCGAGAACGCCGAGGGGATCGAGAATCTGGATGAAATCATCGCGGCCAGCGACGGCATCATGGTAGCCCGCGGCGACATGGGCGTGGAGATTCCGGCCCAGAAGGTGCCGTTCATCCAGAAGACGATCATTGAGAAATGCAACGCGGCCTGCAAGCCGGTCATCACGGCGACCCAGATGTTGGATTCTATGATCCGCAATCCGCGTCCTACCAGGGCTGAGGTAACGGATGTGTCCGAGGCTGTGGCAGAGGGTACCGACGTAGTCATGCTCTCCGGCGAGACAGCAGCCGGCAAATATCCGGTGGAAGCCCTTAAGATGATGGTGGAGATCTGCGTGGAAGCCGAGTCCCATCTGGATTATTCAGCGTACCGCCGTCGTCAGGTGACAGATCAGAACCGGACCATTTCCAACGCGGTCTGCTTCTCCTCCGTGTCCACGGCCCATGATCTGGACGCGAAGGCGATCGTGGCCCCCAGCATCAGCGGATTCACAGCCCGCCTCCTGTCTAAATGGCGTTCCGACGTGCAGGTCATCGGGATGTCCCCGGCAGCCATCGCGGTGCGGCAGATGCAGATCTACTGGGGTGTCCGCCCCTTCCTGGCCATGCGTGCCAGCTCCACCGACGCCCTGATCGAGTCGTCGATTGAGTATCTGAAGGAAAAGGGAATCTTTGAGTCCGGAGATATCGCCGTCGTCACCGCCGGCCTGGTCAATTACGACCGCAAAGACCTTCCCGCGATGCACACGAATATGATGAGGATCGTAAACGTGGCCTAGCCATGAGCCGTGCGCGGTAAAGCAGTACGGAACGGGCGTGAGCTCGCTCACAAGCCCGGTCCGGGCTGCCTTACCGCATAGGGCGAAGCCCTCCATGAATAATCCGGCGCCCATTAATGTCACCCTGAGGATCATTGTTCGCAGCGCCGGATTATGAATGGCAGCACGGCGGCCCCGAAAGCCGCGCTGCCACCCTCAAGCGTCCCTGCGGCGAAGCCCGCAGGCAGCCTGCCAGCTTATATATCCAATAAATTCAGAAACAACTGGACAAAGAAGTCCGCACAGGTTACAATGCTAAGTTGTATCCCACGCGGACTCATTTTCGTTTATATGCGGCCACGGCCTTTTATATGGACAGCGCCGCCTACGTTGCCCCCCACGCCGCCGTCCTGCCTCCGCCCGCGATAACGAATGATATTCAGAGATATACTTATGCAATGAAAGGAAGTCATTTTACCATGGAAAAGAAACCCTTCGTGACCTTAGACAAGCTTGAGGAGATCGCCTCCGTGTATCCCACCCCGTTTCATCTCTACGACGAGCGCGGCATCCGCGCAAACGCGGAACGCCTGCGCGCCGCTTTCGCCTGGAATCCGGGCTTCCACGAGTATTTCGCAGTAAAAGCCACGCCGAACCCATTTATCTTAAAGATCCTGCATGAACATGGCTGCGGTACAGACTGTTCGTCCATGACGGAACTGATGCTGTCAGACGCCTGCGGCTTCGCCGGCCATGAGATCATGTTCTCCTCCAACGAGACGCCGCCCGCGGAGTTTAAATTTGCCGCAGACCTGGGCGCGATCATCAATCTGGACGACATCACCCATATCCAATGTCTGGAGGACACTTTGGGCTATATCCCGGAGACCATCAGCTGCCGTTACAATCCCGGCGGCGTATTTGCGATGAGCAACGGCGTCATGGACAACCCCGGCGATGCCAAGTACGGAATGACCACGGAACAGATCTTTGAGGCGTTCCGCATCCTGAGATCCAAAGGCGCGAAGAGATTCGGCATCCATGCGTTTCTGGCCAGCAACACCGTGACCAACGAATACTACCCGACGCTGGCGAAGATCCTTTTCGAGCTGGCTGTGAAGCTTCAGCGGGAGACCGGCGCGAAGGTGGCGTTCATCAATCTCTCCGGCGGCGTCGGCGTGGCCTATCGGCCGGATCAGGAGCCCAACGATATCATGGAGATCGGAGAAGGCGTGCGGAAGGTTTATGAGGAGGTGCTGGTTCCCGCGGGAATGGGTGATGTGGCCATCTACACGGAGCTGGGACGCTTCATGCTGGCGCCTTACGGCTGTCTGGTGACCCGGGCCATCCATGAGAAGCACACATACAAAGAGTATATCGGCGTGGACGCCTGCGCCGTGAATCTGATGCGTCCGGCCATGTACGGCGCTTACCATCATATTACGGTCATGGGCAAGGAGAACGCTCCCTGCGATCACAAGTATGATGTGGTCGGCTCCCTCTGCGAGAATAATGACAAGTTTGCGATCGACCGGATGCTGCCTGCCGTTGAAATGGGCGATCTGCTGGTGATCCATGACACCGGCGCCCACGGATTTTCGATGGGATATAACTATAACGGTAAGCTTCGCTCGTCGGAGATCCTGCTGCGGGAGGACGGTTCCTTTGAAATGATCCGGCGCGCGGAGACGCCGAAGGACTATTTTGCGACGTTTGATTTTTGCGATGTAATGGGAAAGTATCTGTGAGGAGACGGAAAAAGATATGAGCGGCAAAAAACCTGTCGGGGAGACAGGTTTTTTATGCCAGGATAGGATGTCAAAGGATAAAGGAGTGTGATTGAAGTAAGGTTTTTCATTTCTTTACGCTAAGAAGTATAGCATAAGGATTTGGAAAAAGATTGTAGATTGTTTGAAAAGATTATGAAGAAATTCTTAATTTCAATGACTGCGCAGCCGTTAATATGCTTCCTGTCCCGGCTAGAAATTCAAAACCTCGGCTTGGAATGTCGGAAAGACCTGTCAAACATCGTTCTGCGCAGAAACATTTACAGCCTCTTGTGAATATTCTGTCTATAAGTAAATAATTTTAAGGATGGAATGCTTTGGATCAGGCGAGGCAGGTAATTCACAGTGGGGAACCGGGGCTGACAGGACTTTGCGGCCGCGGTGTGGGCGTGGCCGTCCTTGACACAGGCATCTATCCGCATGAGGATTTCGGACAACGTATTACAGCTTTTTTTGATGTGCTGCACCGGCGACGGGAGCCTTATGATGATAATGGTCACGGGACCCATATTTCCGCGATCATTGGCGGAAGCGGCGCTGCGTCTGGCGGGCGTTATCAGGGGATAGCGCCCGGCTGCAATCTTATTTCTGTAAAAGTTCTGGACGCCAAAGGAGGCGGATTCGCCTCGGATGTTCTGATGGGACTTCGATGGATCCGCGAGTATAAAGACGCGCTGGGTATCCGTATTGTCAATATTTCGGTCGGGTCCTATTCACGCAAGAATATGAGTGAGAATTCGGCGCTGGTCCGCGGCGTGGACGCGGCGTGGGACGATGGTCTGGTTGTCGTAGTGGCCGCCGGCAATAACGGCCCCGGCTATATGACTGTGACGACGCCCGGCATCAGCCGGAAGGTGATCACGGTAGGCTGTTCGGACGACCACAAGGAAGTCAGTGTCATGGGCAGCCGGATGGTAGATTATTCCGGACGCGGCCCGACCGGAGCCTGCATCTGCAAGCCGGAGATTGTTGCGCCTGGGGCGGGGATCATCAGCTGCAGCAATGCGCCGGGGCGCTATGCGGTCAAGAGCGGTACTTCCATGTCTACGCCGGTTGTGTCGGGCGCGATTGCCCTTCTTTTGGAGAAATATCCGGAAATGAGCAACCGGGATGTGAAGTTGCGTCTGCGGGAACGGGCCGTGGATATGGGACTTCCCAAAAACCAGCAGGGGTGGGGGCTTCTGGATGTGGAACGGCTGCTGGCAGATTGAAGGCTTTTTCAGAATCATCTTGCATATTTGGAAAAAGTGTGATATTTTTTTATCGTAGGATATCTCCTGTGATACAGCGGTCATTCCGGCCGCATCGAGGCATCTGAAGCTGCCATAACGGCAGGCGCGGCATGCCGCCGCAGAATACCCAGTCAGCGATTAGTCAGGAATTTAAGAAGATAAGCAGAAAAAGGTTGACATTTTTCGGGGATTGTATTATGATGGAAAAAGAACACATGTTCGAATGGAGGATGACATGAATAAAGATGATAAGATGAAGGCCCTGGATGCGGCCCTGACGCAGATTGAGAAAGCATACGGGAAGGGCTCCGTGATGAAGCTTGGTGATTCCGGAGCGAACATGAATATAGAGACGATTCCTACGGGTTCCCTGAGTCTGGACCTGGCTCTGGGGTTGGGCGGAATTCCGAAGGGGCGCATTATTGAGATTTACGGTCCCGAATCCAGCGGTAAGACGACGGTGGCGCTCCATATGGTAGCGGAAGTACAGAAGAGGGGCGGGATCGCCGGTTTTATCGATGCGGAACATGCGTTGGATCCGGTTTATGCGCGGAATATCGGTGTTGATATTGATAATCTTTATATCTCTCAGCCGGATAATGGCGAGCAGGCGCTGGAGATTACTGAGACCATGGTTCGTTCCGGCGCCGTGGATATTATCATCGTGGATTCCGTGGCGGCGCTGGTGCCGAAGGCGGAGATCGACGGTGAGATGGGAGAATCCCATGTGGGCCTGCAGGCCCGTCTGATGTCTCAGGCTCTCAGAAAGCTGACCGGCGTGGTCAGTAAGACCAACTGCAGTGTGATCTTCATCAACCAGATTCGCGAGAAGATCGGCGTAATGTTTGGTAATCCCGAGACAACCACTGGCGGCCGCGCGCTGAAGTTCTATGCGTCCGTCCGAATGGAGGTCCGCAGAACCGAGAGTCTGAAGCAGGGCGGTGAGGTCGTAGGCAACCATGTCCGCGTGAAGGTTGTGAAGAATAAGATTGCGCCGCCGTTTAAGGAAGCGGAGTTCGATATCATGTTCGGAAAGGGAATTTCCGGTGAAGGCGATATTCTTGATTTGGCAGCAAAAGTAAATCTTATTGAAAAGAGCGGAGCCTGGTATGCCTATCAGGGCGCCCGGATCGGTCAGGGCCGTGAGAACGCGAAGGCCTATCTGCAGGAGAATCCGGCGGTATGTCTGGAGATTGAGAATAAGGTCCGTGAGTTTTACGGATTAAAGCCGAATGAAGGCGTGGCAGAGACGGCTGAGGGGTAGGCGGAAAGCGTGAATGACCGAGGGTACCGCAGGGAATGCTGCGGCTGTACAGCCGTCGGTACCGTCATTGCGTGAAGGTCCTGCGTGACTGCGGTGGAAGATGATATACGGATACAGGAGGATGGACTGTGCAGATAATTGAAGTCGTCCCCCTTGGCAGGCAAAGGTGCAAAGTCCGTACAGATGCGGGCTTTGCCTTTGCTTTATATAAGGGGGAGATACGCAGATATCAGATTGAAACCGGTGAGGAACTGCCGGAAGACAGATACCGGGAGATCCTGGAAACGGTACTTTGCCCCAGAGCGAGGGAAAAGGCGCTGTATCTTCTGCAGTCGCATGACCGGACAGAGGGTGAGATCCGGCAGAAGCTTCGGGACGCGCTTTATCCGGCGGAAGCGGCCGATGCTGCGGTCGCATTTCTGCGGGAGTACGGCTATCTTGACGATATGGAGTATGGGAGACGTTATATTGAGATATACGGCACATGTCGCAGCCGGCGTCGGATCCGGGAAGATTTACAGAAGAAAGGGCTGGCGCCCGAACAGATTGCCGGGCTTCTGCAGGATGGCGGGATATCAGAGCAAATACAAATCCGCTCTTTTCTGGAGAAGAAAGGCTGCACTGCCGAAGGTATCACGCCGGAGCAGAAACGTAAGCTGCAGGCGGCCCTCCAGCGTCGGGGGTATTCGTATGGGGAGATCCGCGAGGTGCTTTCGGAGTTCCCGGATTTGTATGAGGGAAAGCCGTTTTCAGGGGATTTTTGCGAACCATAGCGAAATGCTCAGGTTCCATGAACTGACTGCGAAACTTCTTGACATGATGCACAAAACAGTATAAAATTAGAGTGTTGTATTATCGTACAATGAAAATTTAATAAGGAGGTGCTCCTGTGTCGTATATAATACCTGTGTTGCTTACAATGATCATTGTAGCTCCGATTACCTGGGTATTGGCGGTCGCATACCGAAAGAAGACTTATGAAAGCAAAATCGGCAGTGCGGAAGAAAAGTCGAGAGAAATCATAGATGAAGCATTAAAGACCGCAGAGACAAAGAAGCGAGAAGCTCTCCTGGAAGCCAAGGAAGAGTCCATCCGGACGAAGAATGAATTAGATAAAGAAACCAAGGAACGCAGGGCAGAGCTTCAGAGGTATGAGAGACGAGTACTTAGCAAGGAAGAGAATCTGGACAAGAAGTCTGAAACACTGGAACGCAGGGAGACAAGCCTTACGGCGCGCGAGGAGAATCTGAACCGGAAGCTGGCTGAAGCAGAAGAACTCCATAACAGACAGCTGACAGAGCTGGAACGCATCTCCGGTCTGACGAAGGAACAGGCCAGAGATTACCTTCTTCATATGATTGAAGATGATGTGAAGCATGATGCTGCGAAGAAAGTGAAGGAACTTGAAGCCAGGGCGAAGGAAGAGGCGGATAAGAAAGCGAAGGAATATATCGTGACCGCCATTCAGAGATGCGCGGCAGATCATGTGGCGGAAACTACGGTGTCGGTCGTGCAGCTTCCAAGTGATGAGATGAAAGGCCGCATTATTGGGCGTGAAGGGCGGAATATCCGTACGCTTGAGACGATGACGGGTGTGGAACTCATCATTGACGATACGCCGGAAGCTGTCGTTTTGTCAGGTTTTGATCCGGTCAGGCGTGAAGTGGCAAGAATCGCGCTGGAGAAGCTGATCGTGGATGGCCGCATTCACCCGGCCAGAATTGAGGAAATGGTGGAGAAAGCCCAGAGAGAAGTGGAGATCAATATGCGGGAGGAAGGCGAAGCCGCCGTTCTCGAAGTTGGTATCCATGGCATCCATCCGGAACTTGTGAAGCTTTTGGGTAAGATGAAGTTCAGAACCAGTTATGGGCAGAACGCGTTGAAGCATTCGATCGAGGTGGCCCAGTTGGCGGGGCTGCTGGCTGCGGAGATCGGCGTGGATGTCCGTATGGCCAAGAGGGCCGGTCTGCTTCACGACATCGGGAAGTCGATTGACCATGAGGTCGAGGGCTCCCATGTGAAGCTGGGAGCGGATCTGTGCAGAAAGTACAAAGAGTCCGCGATTGTTATCAATTCAGTAGAGTCTCATCATGGGGATGTTGAGCCGGAGAGCCTGATCGCCTGCATCGTACAGGCGGCGGATACGATTTCGGCAGCCCGTCCGGGCGCACGTCGAGAGACGTTGGAGACTTACACGAACCGTTTGAAGCAGCTTGAAGAGATAACGGAATCCTTCAAGGGCGTGGATAAGTCGTTTGCGATCCAGGCAGGACGCGAGGTTCGAATTATGGTAGTTCCGGAGCAGGTCAGCGACGATGATATGGTGCTGATGGCCCGGGATATTGCTAAGAAGATTGAGGAGTCCATGGAGTATCCGGGACAGATCCGTGTGAATGTGATCCGTGAATCAAGGGTTACGGATTACGCGAAGTAATAGCTGACGCAATGTGAAGAAGCCTTATGGGAATATCTGTAAGGCTTCTTTTTCGCAACAGGAAAACCTGTGCTCACAGAAAGGCGATGGCGTATGAAGTTTATGAGGAAGAAGATCCTGATGCTGTCGGCGCTTTGCTTGATTGCGCTGACGGCTTCTTTTGCGTCTTTGGCGGAGGAGCCGGTTGAACGGATCGTGCTTGAGACGACAGCGGATATTCAGATCGGAAAAGCGTGTTCGATAAGTGATTTTGAATTTACGGTGCTGAGTGAAGGCTGCGAGGTTCGGGACGCCGAACTTTTGAATACCGGTGAGGTGTGGGGAGACAGTGATATTCCGCGTGTCATCGTTTATCTCCGCTCGTACGGAGGCGCATTTACTGTGAAAAGGGCCGGGATCCATGTCGTGGGCGCGGAATGCGAATATTCGTATTATGACGAGGATATTATGAGATATGTTATACAGCTGCGTTTCCCGTCGCTGCAGGGCCAGATCGGAGAGATCGCTGAGGCATCCTGGAAGTCCTCGACGGTAGCCGCATGGTCTTATGTCGGCAATGCGGCCTATTATGAAGTGCAGCTGTACCGGGACGGTAAACGTCAGACTTCCCTGCCCCATCAGTTGACGACAGACTGCGATTTGGGGAGTATGCTGCGAGTGGAGGGGGCGTATTATTACCGGGTTCGCGCTGTGAACCTGAAGAATGAAAACGTGAAAAGTGCCTGGAAGGAGTCTGCGCTTCTTATGGTAGACAGTGCTTCGGCGGAATGGAATCGGAAGAACTATCCGCTGCTGCCGGGGGCGGGGCCCCTGTCTGCCGGCGCTTCGCCGGAACCGTATTATAAGGATATGTACGGTTGGATTCTGGAGGGGACGCGCTGGTGGTACAGGAATGCCGATGGAGGCTACACGACGGATAACTGGCAGTATATCGACGGTAAATGGTATTATTTTGATTCCAGGGGCTATATGGTGACCGGCTGGATCGATTGGAACGGGAAGTCGTACTACTGTGATCCGCAAAGCGGCGCGATGCTGGTCAACACAGTAGTGCCAGATGGTCTGGGCCTGCGCGTGGATTCTACGGGTGCGCTGATCGAATAAAAGGAGGATTTTAGAAATGGCAGACAAAGTAATCCGTCTGAACAGACAGTTGAAATATCAGGGGACGATTTTAAAGATTTATGAGGATACAGTAATTGCAAATGGGCATGAGGCGCATTGGGACTATATCCATCATGACGGAGCGGCGGCAGTGGTACCTGTCACGGACGACGGAAAGATCCTGATGGTACGTCAGTTCCGCAATGCGCTGGATCGAGAGACGCTGGAAATTCCGGCCGGTAAGCTGGATGATCCGAATGAACCAAAGATTGCATGCGCTTATCGGGAATTGGAAGAGGAGACAGGATTCCGTACGGAGAATATGGAGTACCTGATCAGCGTTAATACGACGGTGGCATTTTGCGACGAAGCCATCGATATCTTTGTGGCGAGAAATCTGATCCCATCCCATCAGCATCTGGATGAGGATGAGGTGATTGAGGTGGAAGCATGGGCGGTAGATGATTTGCTGAAACTGATCTATGAAGGGAAGATGACTGACGGTAAGACAGTGGCGGCAATCTGCGCTTACGCGGTGAAGTATCGCAGCTGAGAATTGCCGCGTTGCAGGAGCTGCTGCGCAGCAGGAGTCATATCCGCGCTGCCGGCGACATACATTTGACCAGATGTGTATGATAGGAAATGTGTGGCGGAGCGGAGGCGGATGGAACTGTGAGGCGAAGGCCGGTACTGACCTATCCTATGGTATTGTGTTGTTGTTTCTTCTGTGGTTTGGCGGCAGGGACGGTCTTTGTGAATTGCCTTGAGGGCGCACTGACAGCACCGGATGGTTTGGCACAGTATGCGGCCGGATATGGTATGGCACGCACGGCTGGCCGGTTCAGCCTATGGGGATATGCGGAGCTTACGGCGAAGCAGAGCCGCAGGCTTTGGATGCTTACGGTACGTCAGCGTCTGTCTGAGTTGGCATTGATGGTTCTTGTGGGACAGACTCCGTTGGCGGCAGGGGGATTCGCGGCCCTTGCATTTCTGGCTGGCTGTGTTTTCGGCCTGACGCTCTCGGTCCTGACGGTGGCAAGGGGAGTTTGGGGGCTGCCGGTATTTTTGGTGTCGCTGCTTCCGCAATGGCTCTGCTATGTGCCGGTATGGCTGTCGCTGGCGGAGCATGCAGGGGAAGGACAAAGCGTGCTGCGTCCCCGTCACTGGGTGTTTTCAGCGATGCTGGTGGCTGTGGGGACGTTTCTGGAGGCTTATGTGAACCCTTTTCTTCTGCGTTTCTAAAAAAGAACAAAATAATTTTTACAACATATTGGGAAATAAGAAACGGACTTTCTCCATATGTTGTATTTTTATGTAAATTTCGGAAAAAACGGGGTGAAAGTGGGAAAAATCTGTTTGATTTTATTAAAAATAGGGTCTATAATGTTTAATTGAAGTCGAATAGGGCTTTCTGGGGGAGAAGTCAGGGGAGAATTATGGGGACAGAGATCAGGGAATTTATTGCATATATGAAGGAGGAGAAAAAAGCCTCCAGCAACACGCTGGTATCTTATGAGCGGGATCTGAACCAGATGGCGGATTATCTGGAGAGCCGCGGGATCACCGGCGTTTCGAAGGTCACGAAAACATCCCTGAACTCTTATATTCTGTATCTGGAGAAGAACGGAAAGGCGGCAACGACGGTTTCACGGATTATGGCGTCCATGCGTGCGTTTTTTCACTATGAGCTTCGCAGGGAAAGGATCCACAGGGATCCGACAGAGCTTCTAAAAACGCCGCGTGTGCAGCGCAGGGCGCCGGAGATCCTGTCTGTGGAGGAAGTGAACTGCCTGTTGGAGCAGCCGTCCGGTTCAACGCCTAAGGAAATCCGCGACAAGGCCATGCTGGAGCTTTTGTATGCGACTGGCTTACGGGTATCGGAGCTGGTCACCCTGCAGGTATCGGATGTGAATATGCCGATCGGATTTGTGACCTGCCATGACAGCGGACACGAACGAACCGTACCGTTCGGAAAGACGGCAAGGCAGGCGCTCGAACAGTATCTGGAACAGGCCCGCGGGAAACTACTGAAGGGAAATGCGTGTCCGGAGCTGTTTGTCAACTGCAGCGGGCAGCCGATGAGCCGGCAGGGCTTTTGGAAGATCATTAAGTATTATGGCGGGAAAGCAGGGATTGACGCTGATATTACGCCCCATACTTTGCGGCATTCTTTTGCGGCGCATTTGATCAGAGGAGGCGCGGATCTTCAGGCCGTGCAGACAATGCTGGGGCATGCGGATGCTGCGTCTACCCAGATGTATGCGGTTTATATGACAAAGGAACAGGATTCGTTAAGACGCGCCTATCAGGGAGCCCATCCGCGCAGATAGGTCATTCCCGGAGCGGAGACATCATGTTCGAAGGACATGACAGATTATAGAAGAATCGGAGGGAAAGCAAATGAAGAAAGTAGAAGATTATGTAAGAAGTATTCCGGATTTTCCTGAGCCGGGGATCATTTTCCGCGATATCACGACGATCCTTCAGGATCCTGACGGCTTAAAGCTGGCAATCGATGCAATCGTCGATTTTCTGAAGGACAAGGATTTTGATATGGTGGTAGGCCCGGAGTCCCGCGGCTTTATCTTCGGCGTACCTGTGGCCTATGCCCTGCATAAAGGCTTTGTTCCGGTCCGCAAGAAGGGAAAGCTTCCCTGTGAAACCGTCAGTATGGAGTATGATCTGGAATATGGAAGCGCAGTCATTGAGATGCATAAGGATTCCATTAAGCCCGGCCAGAAAGTGGTCATCATTGATGATCTGATCGCTACCGGTGGCACCATTGAAGCCATTACCAAACTGGTGGAGCAGTTGGGCGGCGAGGTTGTCAAGATTTGTTTTGTCATGGAACTCGCCGGGCTCAAGGGCCGTGAAAAGCTTGCTGGTTATGATGTGGATTCTGTAATTATCTACGAGGGCAAGTAAAGAAACTGCCCTGTGCGAAAACGTAAGTGTTTGAGAAAAGTCCGCGCTGCGGCCGCGCCTGTCCGCACCGCGGACTTTTTGTGATCGTTAAGCGGATCCGTCCCTTCGCGCGAATTACCCCTTGCATTTTCTTCCGAATATCATTATAATAAATTCATTATTTTCTGCGGATTCCGCGTTTTTGCCGGGAAACGCGTACGCATAGAGAAGGTGACAGTATGGCGCAGGAATTGTCAAAAGAGTTGCCGGAGCAGAAAACTGCGGCGTCGACATTGGAAAAGGAGCCGCTGGAGCAGGAATTGGAGGCCCCGGCGTCATTTACAAGTCCGGAGGAGTTGTATCAGGATCTGATCGCGAGTATTCGGAGATATCATCCTTCCGATGACATTTCTCTTGTAGAGAAGGCATATCTGCTGGCCAAAGACGCGCATAAGGATCAGAAACGCAAATCAGGCGAACCGTATATCATTCATCCGCTTTGTGTCGGTATTATCCTGGCTGATCTGGAGATGGACAAGGAGACCATTGCCGCCGGACTGCTTCACGACGTGGTGGAAGATACCGGTATGACGCTGGACGACATGACCCGGGAATTCGGCTCTGACGTGGCGTTTCTGGTGGACGGCGTCACCAAGCTGACCCAGCTGTCCTGGGATAAAGATAAAGTGGAGATTCAGGCGGAGAATCTGAGAAAGATGTTTTTGGCTATGGCCAAGGATATCCGTGTCATCATCATTAAGCTTGCCGACCGTCTGCATAATATGCGTACAGGCAAGTTCTGGAAGCCGGAGAAGCAGAAGGAAAAGGCCAGGGAGACTCTGGAGATCTATGCGCCCATCGCGGATCGGCTCGGTATTTCCAAGATTAAGATAGAACTGGATGATCTGTCACTGAAATTTTTAAAGCCTGAGGTCTATTATGATCTGGTTGAGAAGGTCAACTTACGGAAGGATGCCCGCGAGGCCTTCTTGCAGAGCATTGTCAGCGAGATCGAAACGAACCTGAAAGAAGCGGGTATTGAAGCTACCGTCGGCGGACGGGTCAAGCATTTCTTCAGTATCTATAAGAAGATGGTCAATCAGAACAAGACCATTGATCAGATCTATGACCTGTTCGCGGTACGTATCATGGTGGAGTCGGTGAAGGACTGTTATGCGGCTTTGGGTATTATCCATGAGATGTATAAGCCCATTCCGGGCCGTTTCAAGGATTATATCGCAATGCCGAAACCCAATATGTACCAGTCGCTGCATACGACGCTCTTTTCCGGAACAGGTCAGCCCTTTGAGATTCAGATTCGGACTTATGAGATGCACCGCACCGCCGAGTACGGTATCGCGGCCCACTGGAAGTATAAAGAGAGCGGCAGCGGCGTTGCCGCCGAGGGTGATGAGGCGGCTAAAATGGCATGGCTGCGCCAGATTTTGGAATGGCAGCAGGATACGGATGATTCCACCGAATTTCTGAGCATGGTCAAGGGAGATCTGGATCTGTTCTCAGACAGTGTGTATTGTTTTACGCCGTCCGGCGATGTGAAAACACTGCCCAGCGGATCCACGCCTATTGATTTCGCTTATGCGATCCACAGCGCTGTGGGTAATAAGATGGTGGGTGCCCGTGTCAATGGCAGGCTGGTGAACATTGATTATGTGCTGCAGACAGGCGACCAGATCGAGATCATTACGTCGCAGAATGCCAAGGGGCCCAGCCGGGACTGGCTGGCCCTTGTCAAGAGTACGCAGGCGCGCAATAAGATTAACCAGTGGTTTAAGACTGAGCTGAAGGAAGATAATATTGTCCGCGGCAAGGAAATGATCGACCGATACTGCAAGGCCAAGGGAATCAATTATGCCGAGATCGGCAAGCCGGAGTTCATGGAGAAGGTCATGCAGCGGTATGCCTTTAAGGACTGGGATTCCGTGCTGGCTTCAATCGGACATGGCGGGTTAAAAGAAGGTCAGGTCATTAACAAGATGCTGGAGGAGCGCGATAAGAAGCTGAAGCGCGAGGTAACAGATACCCAGGTCCTGGACGGCATAAGTGACATGAGCAGCGGCAAGGCGCCCTTTGTGAAGATGAAGAAGTCTCAGAGCGGCATCGTTGTCAAGGGCATCCATGATGTGGCGGTGCGGTTCTCCCGCTGCTGCAATCCGGTGCCGGGGGATGAGATCGTTGGCTTTGTGACCAGAGGGCGCGGCGTTTCCATCCACCGAACGGACTGTGTGAATATGATTAACCTTCCGGAGGAGGAGCGGGCAAGGCTGATCGACGCCGAGTGGCAGAAACCGGCAGGCGGAGACAGCGATGAGAAATATACTGCGGAGATCCAGATTTTTGCTAATAACCGGATCGGCCTTCTTGTGGATATATCGAAAATATTTACGGAACGGCAGGTGGATATCACGTCGATCAATGTACGAACGAACCGGCAGGGAAAAGCCACGGTGGTCATGACGTTTGATATCCCCGGAGCGGAGGAACTGTCGCGGCTGACGGAGAAACTGAGGCAGATCGAGGGCGTGCTGGATATAGAACGAACGGCGGGGTAATGGCTGCGCTGGTTAGTGTGAGGACAGGGGGATTTTAGATGGAACATTTAAAGATCGCCGGCATGGTGCTGGGCATGGCTGAGACCAACTGTTATATTATTTACAGGGAAAAAGGGACGGCGGAGGCGCCGGGACGCTGCGTGATTGTAGATCCGGCGGATAACGCGCCCTTTATTATAAAGAAGTGCCGGGAAATGTGTGTCAGGCCGGAGGCGATCCTGTTGACACACGGACATTTTGATCATATCATGGCGGCGGAAGATATCCGGCGTGCCTTTCATTCGCCAATCTATGCCGGCGAGAATGAAGAGGGCCTGCTGGCGGAGCCGGCTATGAACCTGACCGGGATGACCGGTGAGACTATGAGTCTGGAGGCAGACCGGCTGCTGCGGGATGGAGAGCTTTTGCATCTGGCGGATGCCGACTGGCGCGTCATCTTTACGCCGGGACATACGGAGGGAAGTGTTTGCTATTACGATGCAGCGGATGCAGTGCTGATAAGCGGTGATACGCTGTTCTGCGAATCTGTGGGAAGGACGGATCTGCCCACGGGCAGTCAGGCGAAGTTGTTTGTGTCGGTGTCGGAGAAGTTGTTTGCGCTGCCGGATGATACAGAAGTGTATCCGGGGCACGGAGACAGTACGACCATTGGCCATGAGAAGGAATATAATATCATATAAAAGGAGAGAACAATATGCAGAATCCGGTAATTACGATTGAAATGATGGATGGAAAGAAGATCACGGCGGAACTTTATCCTGAAATTGCGCCGAATACAGTTCGGAATTTTATCAGTCTGGTGAAGAAGGGATTTTATGACGGACTTATTTTTCACCGTGTGATCAGCGGTTTCATGATTCAGGGCGGCTGTCCGGACGGTATCGGCACCGGCGGCCCGGGATACTCCATCAAAGGTGAATTTGCTCAGAATGGCTTTCCCAATACCTTAAAGCACACGAGAGGTGTTCTTTCAATGGCGCGGGCGATGAATCCGAATTCCGCCGGTTCCCAGTTCTTTATCATGCATGAGGATGCGCCTCATCTGGATGGTGCTTACGCGGCTTTTGGCAAAGTGACGGAAGGTATGGACGTTGTGGATGAGATCGCAAATGTGCGGACCGATTATAATGATCGTCCTTTGAAGGAGCAGAAGATGAAGATGGTTACGGTAGAGACGTTCGGCGAGGAGTATGCGGAACCGGAGAAACGCTAAAGGGAAAACGTGCGGCGTGTGACGTGTGTTCGCAGACGGAGCGGGTATGACGGAAGAAAGAACCGTATGGTTGGAAGGAAAACCGTATATTGTGGTTTTGTCGGATGAGAGAGAGGCCCTTCTGGCGGCGCAGGCTGCCGGAAGGGCTGTTGTCGGTGTGGAGGGAGGAAACGAGACGGACAGGCAGTTTCTTCCTGTGCGCTATGTGGTGGAGACGCCGGATGCGGCAGACCCGGGATATTTAGAACGTGTGCTCAGGCGTCAGTTGAAGCTGCCGTGGATCATTACCGGGACAGATCGGCTGATAATCCGTGAGTTTACAGAGGCAGATGCGGCATTTGTTCCGAGAGAGGCCGGAGATGGCGAGGCAGACCGCGTTTTCTATACGCCGGAACTTCTGCGCGAATATATCCGCTGTCAGTACGGATTTTATGAATGCGGCGTGTGGGCGCTTATTGATAAGGTGGATGGGACATTGATCGGTAAGGCGGGAATCACGCCGGCGAAGTGGCGATCCCGGAGGGCAATGCCGGATGTCTCCCTGAAGCCGGCAGTACTGGAACTGGGATATCATATTTTCGAGCCGTACCGCCGGAAGGGCTATGCGACGGAAGCCTGCCGCGGGATTCTGAATATGCTTGCGGAGGTATCTGTGGATTTGTTCGATGGTCGGATTACCGTTCTGGCCCGGACGGATGCGGCGAATACTGCGTCCATCCGCGTCCTTGAAAGCTGCGGCTTTGTTCGGGATACAAGTGCGGGGAGATTGCTTTCCGGTGCGCGGAAAATAGCGGACAGGAAAAGCAAAGATAAAGAAAGCTTGCCGAATATGACAGAAAAAATTGATTTTTTGCGTGATATCGGCTATAATGATATTATGTTAAAGAAAAGAGGCGGACACTACCATGAGGGGAATATTTAGTTATGACAATCCGGTGATGCGTTTCATCGGTAAATTTTGGGACGTACTGATACTGAATATCCTGTGGCTTATCTGCAGTATTCCAGTCTTTACGATCGGTGCTGCAACGACTGCGGTATATTATGTGACCCTGAAGCTGGCCAGGGACGATGACGGCTATACGATCCGTTCGTTTTTCCGTTCTTTCAGGCAGAATTTCCGGCAGGCGACGATTATCTGGCTGATCTTTCTGATGGCAGGGATCATTCTTTTCTGTGACTTGTGGTTTGTGATCACGGCTAATATTGTTCCGGCAGGAACGCCCAGAATTCTGGCTATGGCGCTGTTCATCGGGATGATCGTTGTGTGGTTCGCGATCCTGACCTATGTATTTCCGGTATTGGCACGCTTCTATGGTACGATTAAGCAGACGATCACCAATGCGTTTCTGCTGTCTGTGCGTTATCTGTTCTATACGATCGCGATGATTGCCGTGGATCTGGTGATCGTGTTTTTTACGCTTACGAGTCTGCCTGTGCTGAGTCTGCTGGGGTTTGCGCTGATCGCCTTCCTGAATTCCTATTTTCTGGAACATATATTCAAGAAATTTATCCCGAAGGATGACCGTGATGATCAGGAACTGAGACCCCTGTTCTCGGACACGGAAGACCAGACAGACGGAGAGGGAGCGGATTACAGTATGTTTGTAAGGACGGATGAGAAAGCCGCTGCAGATACGGATGAAGCGCCTGCTGCGGAGGAAGATCCGGATAAGAAGCCGCAGGAACCGGATGCGGAGACTGCGGACGACTGAAGACGCGATCCTGCTATGGCGGGCTGTGCGGAAAGCGCTAGCTGAGGATTATTGACAGATGGATATTGAGAACGGGGCACTGCAAACGGATTCATTCGGGAATTCAGAATCTGCAGCGCCCCGTTCCGATATCAGCGGTCATGCGTTACGCAACGAAGCAATACATCATCACATAATGACAGAAGCTACCGCCCATGACAAACAGATGGAAGATCTCGTGGGAACCGAAATATCTGTGTCTGGCGTTGAAGAACGGCAGTTTTAGCGCATAGATCACGCCGCCCGCCGTATAGATCAGACCACCCGCCAGAAGCCACCAGAAGGCGGCTCTGGGCAGTGCATGAACGATCCGGCTGAACGCAAGGACACAGACCCAGCCCATGGAAATGTAGAGGACGGATGAGAACCATTTGGGACAGGTGATCCAGCAGGCCTTAATGAGAATTCCCGCTATGGCGATTGTCCAGACCAGAGCCAGCAGCATCCAGCCGGTATGGTCCCCCAGGACGACCAGACAGACCGGCGTGTAGGTTCCGGCGATCAGGATGAAGATCATCATATGGTCGATCTTGCGCAGCACCTTATTTACCGCCGGCGAGATGTCGAAGGTATGGTAGATTGTGCTGGCCGCGTACAAAAGGATCATGCTGACGATAAAGATCGCCAGGGCGCCTGCGGCAAGCATTCCGGCCTCATGGCGCGCTTTTAAGAGAAGAGGCGTTGCCGCCAGTATGGCCAGAACCATTCCGATGAAATGGGTAATGGCGCTGCCCGGGTCTTTGATATGAAAACTGCCTGTATTTGTCTTCATGTTATCACCTCCATATTATTACATGTGGTTTCAAAAACTATGTGTTGTATTTTAGTATACGCTTTTCGGATAAAAAATGCAAGACCTATACAGAAGAAATATTCAAAAGACCTGAATGGCTGCGTAAATGGCCGGAGGGAAATGCGGAGGCAGAAAATGGTGGAAGTGTTTTACGAAGATAATGAGATCATCGTTGTAAAGAAGCCAGCAGGGATTGAATCGCAGGCGCGGCATTCGTTCGATCCGGATATGGTCAGCGAGATACGGAATCATATCCGGGCTGAAAAGGGCAGGGAATCCTATGTGGGGGTTGTCCACCGTCTTGACAGGCCTGTTTCCGGCATCATGGTTTATGCGAAGACGAAGGAGGCTGCAGCTTCTCTCAGTGCACAGATTCAGGCGGGCAGCGTACGGAAGGTATACCGTGCTGTCGTATGCGGCAGATGTGTGGATAATGTGGGTAACTTTGTGGATTACCTGTTGAAAGACCCGAAGGAAAATGTGTCTAAAATTGTGGAAAAGGGGATAAACGGAGCAAGACGGGCAGAACTGAAGTATCGGGTGCTGGGAGTGCTGCCGCGGGAGGCGATTGCCGGGAAGATGATACGGGGGATATCGGATGAGGGAGGAACGGTAAAGGCGGCGGAAACAGAAAAGCTGTTGGCACAGGGCCAGATGTCCGATATTCCGGATTGGGCCGGTCCCGGTCCGTTGTCGCTGGTAGAAATCGAACTGCTCACAGGGCGTCATCACCAGATCCGGGTACAGTTCGCGGGCCGCGGACTTCCTTTGTGGGGCGACTCGCGTTACGGAGGCGGGCAGGCCCGGCCGCCTGTGCCGCATGCGCCCCGCCAGCTGGCCCTTTGCGCCTGCGGGCTGTCGTTTGTGCATCCGGCTGCAGGCGGGATGATGACATTTTCCATGGAACCGGAGGCGCGGATCTTCCGTCTTTTCGGTGAGGGCGTCCGGTCATAAAACAGGGATCCTCGCGGATCCCTATTTCGAAATCAATTTATTTTCATTTCTCCATTCTCTTGGGGAAACGCCGTAAACATTCTTAAACGCCCTTGAAAAATGCAGCTGGCTCGGATATCCCACGGCGCTGCTGATATTGCCGATAGAGAGACTGGTCAGTTTCAGGAGTTCCGCAGCCTTGCCCATTCGGTAGCTGATCAGAAATTCCTGAGGCGTTTTGCCCACCGCGTCCCGGAAGATCTTGCCGAAGTAACTGCGGTTCAGATTGCAGAAAGACGCGATATCTTCCACAGAAATATCGTTCTGAAAATTCTGTTCGATGAAAGACAACGCCTCACGTACGTAGAAATCCTGCTGCTTTCCGGTCTGTATCAGCTGGCGGGCGGAAGAGGACCGGGTCAGGTAGTCCAGAAACAGATACAGATGCCCGATCAGATGGAAGGGAGACTGATCCGGATTCTGCGCGATGTAGAGTATTTCGTTCTTTAGTTCCATGCTCAGTTCGCGGGTATTGGCACGATAGACCGGAGTGGCTGCAGTCAGACCCGCCAGTTCCAGCGCTTCCTTTACTTTCAGTCCGTCGAATTCTACCCAGGTGTATTCCCAGGGATGGTATTCATCGGCCTGCCAGACAGCGGTCTGTCTGGGGAAGACCATAAAACCGCTTCCGCTTTTCAGATGGTATTCTTGTCTGGCGCCGTCAGGATCCGCGACGGTCAGCATTCCCGCACCGGAAATGACATAATGGAACAGGTAGTGACCGCGGTCATAGGGTTCAGAAGAACGGAGAGGTTCACATTGCTCCCATCCATACTGATATAAGCTCAGATCAACGAACCTCTCATTGGGGAAAATGGAAAACAGGACGTTGCTCATAATTCAGGCTCCTTTCGTCGGCACATGGCCCAGCAGAACAGTATTGCGAAATGTTCAACGTAACGCACATAAAAACAGTCGAATATCCGGGGTCCGGTTGTGAAATATTACTCAGGTTGCTAACGTCCGCCTTCATTATATACCAAAATATGACCAAATAGCAAGGCATATCGACAAAAACGGCATTTAGGCATAATTTATGCGTCGTATTAGCGCTTTCGACAGAAAAGGAGAAGCTATCGGGGGAGGCGGGCCGATTGACAGCCGCAGAACAAAATGATAGAATTGCAGATATATCTGTTTTAAGGAAGTGGAAATGTGAAAGAGAAGAAGGATCTTTTCGGGGAACGTCTTGCCGGACATTATGATGAGTTAAAATGGCTTTATATGGAACTGTATGACGATGAAGAGCGCTTTGCGGAGCTTTGCGGGAAACTGCAGGGGTTTTTTGACGCCAGAAAGAAATCCTTAAAGACGCTGGACGCAAAGCGGGAAGCGGATCCTAAGTGGTATCGTGGAAGCGGTCTTTTGGGCATGATGATGTATGTGAGCCAATTCGCCGGAAACCTGAAGGGCGTGACGGAGCATCTGGATTATGTGAGATCCTGCGGCGTGAATTATCTGCATCTGATGCCGTTAATGGAGTCTCCGGCAGGGCGGTCCGACGGCGGCTATGCGGTGGCGGATTTCCGTAAAGTGCAGAAAGAACTGGGGACAGTGGAAGATCTGGAAGAACTGGCGGATCGGTGCCATGAGCAGGGGATCAGCCTGTGTCTGGACTTTGTGATGAACCACACATCTGAGGATCATGAGTGGGCCAGACGGGCCCGTGCCGGGGAGAAGGAATACCAGGACCGGTATTTCTTCTATGACAGCTGGGAGATCCCGATGCAGTTCGAGAAGACGGTGCCGCAGGTGTTCCCGACGACGGCACCGGGGAATTTCACCTGGCTGCCGGACGTGGGCAAGCATGTGATGACGTCTTTCTACCCGTACCAGTGGGATTTAAATTACGCGAACCCTGTGGTATTTAACGAAATGGTCTATAACTACCTGTTTCTGGCGAATCTGGGTATCGACGTGATCCGTCTGGACGCGGTGCCCTATATCTGGAAGGAGCTGGGTACCACCTGCCGTAATCTGCCCCAGGTACATACGCTGGTGCGCATGATGCGTATGATCGGCGAGATCGTGTGCCCGGGGACGCTTCTGCTTGGTGAGGTGGTCATGGAGCCGGTAAAGGTGGCGCCTTATTTCGGTACTGTTGAGAAGCCGGAGTGCCATATGCTCTACAATGTGACAACGATGGCGACGGTCTGGCATACGGTGGCGACCCAGGATGTGCGGCTGCTTAAGAAACAGCTGGATATCGTGTATGGATTGCCGTCGGCGTATACATTTTTGAACTATCTCCGCTGTCATGACGATATCGGCTGGGGGCTGGATTATGATACGCTGGCGGAATGGGGGATGCAGCAGATACCGCACAAGCAGTTTCTCAATGATTTCTTCACCGGAAAACTGGAGGACAGTTTCAGCCGCGGCGAACTTTATAATAACGATCCAATTACCCGTGACGCGCGGTTCTGCGGGACCACGGCTTCCATGTGCGGCGTGGAGAAGGCCGGCTTCTGCGGCGATGCGCACGGCATGGAACGTGCGATCCGTCTGGATGTAATGCTGCACGCGTTTATGCTGTTTCAGGCAGGAATCCCTGTGATCTACAGCGGCGATGAAGTAGGGCAGGTCAATGATTATTCCTATAAGGATGATCCGGAGAAGCGGATGGATTCCCGGTATATCCACCGGGGGGCTTTCCAGTGGAATCTGGTAAAAAATACTGAAAAATCCGGCACAGTACAGGAGCAGATATTCAAAGCCCTGCGGAAACTGGAAACGTTGCGGGCGGAGCATGAGGCGTTCGGAACATATGCGAAGGCAGAGACCTGTGAGAGCGGGTCGGATGGCGTACTGGTTCTTAAGCGGACAGGGAAGAAGGAGACGCTTGTCGGAATCTTTAATTTCAGCCGCGAGAGGCAGGAGATCGCATGGACGGAAACAGGGACAGACCTGCTGACCGGGGAACAGATCGGAAGCGGCGGGAGAGTGTGGATGCGCCCCTTTGATTTTGCGTGGGGGACGCTTGACAGAAGCGGTACAAATGACTAAAAGAGACTGAGGGGGATTTTGCGCCGAGACAGGAAATGAGGGCGAACCGGCGGAATAAAAAGAGAAAAACTCGTTCATAATTGAAGAAAACAGCGGTACGGAAGGGCTTTTGGAAATTATGGACGAAAAGGGAAAGAGAATACTGCGTATCATGGGAGCCACTGCGGGAGTATATCTGGTTTTTAAGTATATGCTTCCGCTTGCGGCTCCTTTTGCATTCGCCGCCGTGGCAGCGGCTGTTCTGAGACCCTCCGCGGAGAAGGCTGCCGCGAAGCTGAAGATTCGGTGGCGAGGATATACGCTCGGCGTCGCCCCCTGTGTGATTGCCGCTTTGGAACTTACGCTGGTTTTGGGCATTTTGGGTATCGCGGTCTATGCGGGTGGGAGAAGGCTCTGCCAGCAGATTATGCTTTTCATGGAGCGGATGCCGGAGGGGCTGGCGCAGTTAAACCGATGGCTTACAGGAATGTGCCATTTGCTGGAAGAACGGCTGACGCTTAAGGAAGACACGATGGTGTATCTGGCTCAGGATATGATTCTGGGGCTGGGTGATAAGATGAAGCAGGGAATGATGCCCTATCTGATGGGAAATTCCGTATCCCTGGCTCAGGGCGCCCTCAGGCTGGCGATCATCATGATCCTGTTTATTGTGGGAGTAATGCTGTTTGTGCAGGAAATGGATGGGATACGAAGCCGGATGGAGAATTCGGCGTTCCGTGAAGAATTCGCGCGGATCGGCAGGGTGCTTGGCCTGGTCGGCCGGGCCTATCTGCGCGCGCAGGGAATCATTCTCGTCTTTACGATGCTTTTGTGCGCCGCGGGTCTGTTTTTTCTGAAAAATCCCTACTATATCCTGGCCGGGATCGGCCTGGGGATTCTCGACGCGCTGCCGCTCTTCGGCACCGGCACGGTGTTCGTGCCCTGGGCCCTGATCTGCTTCTTCCGGGGCAGATGGCAGAGAGGCGCGTTCCTGCTGGTTCTGTATGCGGCATGCTATCTTCTGCGGGAATTTCTGGAGGCGAAGCTTTTGGGCGATAAAGTCGGGCTGTCGCCGCTGGAGACCCTGATCTCGATCTATATCGGTCTTCAGCTGTTCGGGATCCCGGGCGTGATCCTGGGTCCGGCAGGGACGCTGATGATCAAAGAATTCATATAAAGGGGGCGCGCCCCGGCTCAGTCCAGCAGATTCCCCCGGTTGAGCGCGTACCGCACTGCGCTTCCCAGAGACAGCGCGATCGCGATCTTGGCCGCGTCTCCGGGCAGATAGGGAATCGCGCCCATGGCCAGCGCGCCGAAGAAGGTCAGGTGCATCTGATAAGCCAGCCACAGGGAGCCGAACAGGTAGCAGAGGGCGGTGCCTGAGACCATGCCGGCCACCGCGTAAAGCTTCTTTCCGTGAAAATGATCGACGAACCAGCCCTCCGCGGCCGCCAGAAACAGATAACCGATCATATAGCCGCCGGTGGGCCCGGCCATCTTGGCCAGTCCGCCGGAGAAGCCGGTAAACACCGGAAGTCCGGCAGCGCCGAGAAGCAGGTAGGCCGCGCAGCTTATGAAGCCCCGCTTCAGGCCCAGTACATAGGCGGCCAGATAGATCGCCAGGGTTCCCAGGGAAATGGGGACCGGCGAGAACGGGATCGGAAACGAGATCGGTCCAAGTACGCAGATGACAGCGGTCATAAGCGCGGTAAGCGTGATCTCGCGGATGGTCAGGAACGGTCTGGCTGTCGTATTGTCTGATAAACGCATGGGAAATTCTCCTTTCGGTCATATGGGAATACAGCCGCGGATCCTAGTTGCCGCGGCTGTGGAATGTCGAATCCGGACGCATGGCCGATGTCATTCCAGGGTATCTCTACAATGGCCCGCGCCCGGCTTTCAGAATGCGTCTGCATTCACCATGATTATACAGAAGCAGACCTGAATTGTCAACATAATAATTGTGAAACGGTTGACAATTCAATATTTCAGGATGACAAATATTTCCCGATATGGTATGCTGAAGTATAACGGCAGTGAGCGGGACACCGCGGCAGACAGGCGTTATGTGCCGGTAGAGCCTGCCTGGCGGACATCATTGTCGGATACTATAAGACAAAAGGAGAAGACAGAGATGAAACTGACAGCGAAAGAGAAAGCATCCTACGGTCTGGACGCTGTGGGAAAAGACATGGTTTACATGCTGTCCGCCAGCTATATCCTGTACTATTATCAGGATATCCTGGGAGTCAGCGCGATTGCCATGGGCGTGATTCTGATGGCGGCGCGGGTATTTGACGCGTTCAACGACCCGGTCATGGGAGTCATCGTAGCGAAGACACGGACGAAATGGGGGAAATTCCGGCCGTGGCTGATGATTGGCACGGTGACGAACGCGGTGCTTCTGTATTTCATGTTCGCTGCGCCTCCGGCGGTAAACGGCGGCGGGCTGATCGCATACGCTGCGATCACGTATATCCTGTGGGGCGTGACCTACACGATGATGGACATTCCGTTCTGGTCCATGATCCCGGCCTTCACAGAAGGCGGCCAGGAGAGGGAGAGCCTGTCCACGCTGGGCCGTTCCTGCGCGGGTGTCGGTTCGGCGCTTGTCACGATCGTCACGATGAAATGCGTTTACAGTCTGGGACAGGGTAATGAACGTGTGGGCTTCGCCCGGTTCGCTCTGATTCTGGCGGTGCTTTTCATCGTATTTATCACGATTACCTGCGTGTGCATCAAGGAGAAATCCACCGTGGATGTGGAGTCGCCGTCGGTGGGGCAGATGTTTAAGGCGCTTTTGCAGAACGACCAGGCGATGACAGTCGTCATCAGCATCGTGCTGATCAACTGCTCCCTGTATATCACCTCCAATCTGGTGATTTATTTCTTCAAATACGATTTCGGCGGCGAGGCCTGGTACAACAGCTATACGCTGTTCAATACCTTCGGCGGAGGAATCCAGATCCTGTCCATGATGCTTATGTTCCCGCTGGTCCGGAAGTTCTTAAGCGCCATAAACGTGTTTTATCTGAGCTTTTTCCTGGCTATCGTGGGATATGCGACGCTTCTCGTCTTCATGCTTCTCGGCGTGACCAGCATCTTCGCGCTGTTTGTGCCGGCGTTCTTTATCTTCGTGGCCTTCGGTATGCTGACGGTGCTGACCACCGTGTTCCTCGCCAATACCGTGGATTACGGCCAGTGGAAGAATCATCGCCGCGACGAGAGCGTGATCTTCTCCATGCAGACCTTCGTCGTGAAGCTGGCAAGCGGCGTGGCTGCGCTGATCGCTGCTGTCTGCCTGTCGGTGACAAAATTGAACGGCGATACGTCAGAGACCGCGGCGGTGATCTTTCTCTGAATTTGTGGGGACAATGATGATCAGTCGACAATAGCGCGGCATATTTGTCTTGACAAAGGGAAGGAAATAGCGTAGAATCACCATATTACAATAGAATTCAGGCGTTGAAAGGGAATAGTAAGCCGACGTACATGACCAGAGAAGGAACCGGATGGTGGAAGGTTCCCATGTCACCGGAAGCTGAACCGGCCCCGGAGCCTCCGCGTGAAAGCGCGGCGTATCCCCGGCGTTAACGGGAGAAAAGAGAACCGGTCCGGCCGGCGGCGCAATTGGAAAGGCGGATGCCTTCGCGGGCGGCGCGGCGGACGGTTAATCAGGGTGGTACCGCCGGAACATGCGGATCGCGCCGCTGGCGCATTTCCGCAACAGAAGCGAATTCAGGATCCGGTCCCTCGTCGCAAGGCGCAGGGACCGGGTTTTCTTTTTCGTCAGCGTGCAGAAAGAGTGCCGGTGACATGCGTTCTGTATTTTCGGGGACGGCCTGGGGATACTGTCATGGACAAGTGGCTCGCTGGATCGATGCGGTATTTTTACGGTTGTGGAAACAATATCAATTTAGAATCATAAAAAGGAGAGATTCATCATGGCAAACGACAAGAAACTGGTAGAGGCGATCACGTCCATGGACGTGGATTTCGCCCAGTGGTACACCGATGTGGTGAAGAAGGTGGAGCTGTGCGATTACGCCAGCGTCAAGGGCTGCATGGTCATCAAGCCGGCGGGCTACGCGATCTGGGAGAATATCCAGAAGGAGCTGGACCGGCGCTTCAAAGAGACGGGCGTGGAGAACGTCTATATGCCCATGTTCATTCCGGAAAGCCTTCTGCAGAAAGAGAAGGATCATGTGGAGGGTTTCGCGCCGGAGGTGGCCTGGGTGACCCACGGCGGTCTGGAGCCGCTGCAGGAGCGGATGTGCGTGCGCCCTACCTCGGAGACGCTGTTCTGCGATTTCTACGCGAACGACATCCATTCCTACCGGGATCTGCCCAAGCTTTATAATCAGTGGTGTTCGGTAGTCCGCTGGGAGAAGACGACCAGGCCGTTCCTCCGCTCCAGGGAATTTTTGTGGCAGGAAGGCCATACGGCCCACGCGACGGCGGAAGAGGCCGAGGAGAGGACAGAGCAGATGTTAAATGTATACGCCGACTTCTGCGAGGAGGTTCTGGCGATTCCGGTCATCCGCGGCCGCAAGACCGATAAAGAGAAATTCGCCGGCGCCGAGGCGACGTACACCATCGAGGCCCTGATGCACGACGGCAAGGCGCTGCAGTCCGGAACCAGCCATAATTTCGGCGACGGCTTCGCGAAGGCGTTCGAGATCCAGTTTGCCGATAAAGACAATACATTGAAATACGTCCATCAGACATCATGGGGGCTTTCCACCCGTATCATCGGCGCGATCATCATGGTCCACGGCGACGATAACGGTCTGGTATTGCCGCCCGGAATCGCGCCGACGCAGGTGATTGTGATTCCGATTCAGCAGAAGAAGGAGGGCGTACTGGATAAGGCCTATGAGCTGAAGCAGAGGCTTGCGGAGTCCGGCTTCCGCGTGAAGGTGGATGATTCCGACAAGAGCCCGGGCTGGAAGTTCAGCGAGTGCGAGATGCGCGGTATTCCGCTCCGCGTGGAGATCGGCCCGAAGGATATTGAAAATGACCAGGCAGTGCTGGTGCGCCGCGACACCCATGAGAAGATCACGGTGGCGCTCAGCGAACTGGAGACGAAGGTGAAAGAGCTGCTTGAGACGATCCGAAACGATATGTTCGAGAGGGCGAAGGCCCATCTGGAAACGCATACCTACGAGGCTGTGGACTACGATGAGTTCGTAAAGACGATCAATGAAAAGCCGGGCTTCGTGAAGGCCATGTGGTGCGGCTGCCGGGAGTGCGAGGACAAGATTCGCGAGGATACCGGCGCGACCTCCCGCTGCATGCCGTTTAAGCAGGAGCAGCTTTCAGACAAATGTGTCTGCTGCGGCAAGCCTGCGGTGAAGATGGTATACTGGGGACGGGCGTATTGATCTGAAGCAAGAAAACGGTGGATTGGCCGGCCCGGCACAGTCTGCAGGAAATGCGGATCGTGACGGCCGGCCTGAGCCGCGCCGAAGCAGCTACTGCGCAGTGAAAAGCAGCTGGCAGGAGTCCTGGCTGGCCGCGCCAGCCGGGTAGATCATCGGCAGAATGCGGCTTCCGGTTGAAGTGTCGAAATAGGAAAGGATGCAGGCCTGTGGACGTGACGATTCACATTCCCCGCGCCGCGGAGGAAATCATTGACAAACTGAATAGTTACGGTTTTGAGGCCTACGTGGTCGGCGGCTGCGTCCGCGACGCGCTGATGGGACGGGAGCCGGGGGACTGGGATATCACGACCTCGGCGAAACCGGAGCAGGTGAAGGCGGTTTTCGGAAGGACGATCGATACCGGGATTAAGCACGGCACGGTCACGATCTTGCGGGGCCGGACCGGATATGAGGTGACCACTTACCGGATCGACGGCGAGTATGAGGACGGCCGTCATCCAAAATCGGTGGAGTTTACGTCGAATCTGGTAGAAGATCTGAAACGGCGTGACTTCACGATGAACGCCATGGCCTACAATCGCGAAAGCGGTCTGGTGGATGTATTCGGCGGACAGCAGGACATGGAGGCGCGGCGGATCCGCTGCGTGGGGCGGGCCGAAGACCGGTTCACGGAAGACGCTCTGCGGATCCTGCGGGCCCTGCGCTTCGCGGCCCAGCTGGACTTTGAGATTGAGCCGGAGACGGAGGCGGCGCTGCGTAAACTGGCGCCGAATCTGATCCATGTGAGCAAAGAACGGATCCAGACGGAACTGACGAAGCTTCTCCTGTCGGATCATCCGGAGCAGATCCGCCGGGTGTTTGACTGCGGCGCGGCGGCCTATGTGTCGGATACATTTGCGAAGATCGAACCGGAGAAGATCGCGGTAAGCCCGCGCCTTCCCGCGAAGAAAAACCTGAGGTGGGCGGCGCTTCTGCGGCACCAGAAACCTGAGGAGGCGAAGCAGATCCTTCGGGAACTTAAGATGGACAACGACACCATCGCCGGCGTGGGAATGCTTGTGGAGCGGTGGCGGCAGCCGGCAGGGCGTACACAGGCAGAGCTTAGGCGAACCATGAGCCGTATGAGTCCGGAATTGTTCGACGGTCTGCTGTACCTGAAAATGGAGATCCTGCGATATTATGGTCTGTATCGGGAGAAGACAGAAGCCGGCGGCGTTTTTCCTGTACCGCGGGCGTCGGATGATGTATGTTTGGCCGGAGAACTTCCGGCTTACGACCGGATTCCCGAGACTTCGGAGCAGATGGAGGCTCTCTTTGCCGATACGGCGGCGATCCGGGCCCGGGGCGACTGCATTTCCTTAAAGACGCTGGCGGTGACCGGCGGTGACCTGATCGCTTCCGGGATGAAGCCGGGCCGGGCCCTTGGCGTAATTCTGGAACGGCTTTTGGAGTTTGTGATCGAACATCCGGAGAGTAATACAAAAGAAGAGCTTTTAAAGATCGCTGACGGCCTCGCGGGAAAATGATCCTGCGAGGCCAAAGTTTTTCTCCCGGATTTTTGGCACGGTATAATCTCTCATGTTTCCACATACTCTAGAATAGCTAGGAACAGGGCGTGTGGAGGGATAGACGTGAACGAACGGTATTTGGAGATATTGGCCCAGTATGGTCTGACGGCGGAGAGTCTGCGCAGGGGCCGCAGCGGATATATCTGCGAGACGGGCGTGGGTACGGTACTGCTGTCGGAATATAAAGGGACGCAGAAACGTCTGGAATTTGAACAGCAAGTCCTGTCGCACGTTCGCGAGGCGGGAATCGACAGGGTCGATGATTATCTTCGCACCGCGCAGGGCGAACTGATCGCCGTTGGGGAGGATGGGACCCGCTATGTCCTGAAACGGTGGTTTACAGACCGGGAGTGCAATATCCGTGACCGCCGTGAAGTGCGGCCGGCCGCGGCGCAGATCGCCCGTCTGCATCAGATCTTTCGGGAAATTCCCCGGAAAGAGGAATGGAATCTCGGTTCCATTCTGACTGAGCCGCTGGAAACCGAAATGGAACGCCATAATCAGGAACTCCGCCGTGCCCGCAATTATATGAAGAACAAACGAAAGAAAACGGAATTTGAAAATTGCGTTTTAAGCAATTTTCAACTGTTTTATGAGCAGGCGTCGGCGGCATGCGAAGGGCTTAAAAGGCTGAAACAGGAGGAAAACGGCGCCCCGCTTTTTTTGTGCCACGGCAATCTGGACCATCATCACATTCTGATGGGAGAAACAGATATGGCGGTAATTGAGTTCCATCGGATGCATCTGGGAGAGCAGATGGAAGATCTCTATTATTTTCTTCGGAAAGTGATGGAGAAACATGACTGGAACGCCGGTTTGGGGATGGAACTGCTGGAGGCCTATGAGCGGGTATTGCCGATTTCCGGGACGCAGCGGCGGCATCTGTATTATCTGTTTTTGTATCCGGAGAAATACTGGAAGCAGATTAATTTTTATTTTAACGCCAATAAGGCCTGGATTCCGGCCCGTAATATCGAGAAGTTAAAGAGTCTGGAAGAGCAGATGGAGGCGCGGGAGAAATTTTTGGAGAAAATCTTCCTTTTTCCCTGAAAATGCGCTATACTGGTTCTATGAGTGCCGGGGCGGCGCAGTCCGCAAATGGGCGGAAGGCGTCCCGGCGTATGAACCATCAACAAGGAGGGGTATTTACTATGAAGGACTATAAGAAGATCTATCAGGAATGGTTGGACAATCCTTATTTCGACGAGGCTACCAAGGCAGAACTCCGCGCTATCGCCGGTAATGAGGACGAGATCAGGGAGCGCTTCTATATGGATCTGGAATTCGGTACTGCCGGCTTCAGAGGTATCATCGGCGCCGGTATTAACCGGATGAACATCTATGTCGTTCGCCGTGCGACTCAGGGACTGGCCAACTATATTATCAAGCAGGGCGGAGCCGCTAAAGGCGTAGCCATTGCTTACGATTCCCGCCGCATGTCGCCGGAGTTCGCCGACGAAGCCGCCAGGACACTGGCCGCCAACGGTATCACAGCTTATAAGTTCGAGTCTCTGCGGCCTACGCCGGAGCTGTCCTTCGCGGTCCGCGAGCTGGGCTGCATCGCCGGTATTAATGTGACCGCCAGCCACAACCCGCCGGAATACAACGGCTACAAGGTCTACTGGGAGGACGGCGCCCAGTTCACGCCGCCCCATGATAAGGGAGTGACCGAGGAGGTTCTGGCTATCGAGGATCTGTCCACAGTGAAGACCATGACCGCGTCCGACGCCAAGGCCGCCGGCCTTTACAAGGTCATCGGCGCAGAGATCGACGACAAATATATCGCCCATGTGAAGGCGCAGGTGGTGAATCAGGAAGCCATCGATCAGATGCAGGACAGTATTAAGATCGTCTACACGCCGCTTCACGGCACCGGCAACATTCCGGTCCGCCGCGCGTTAAAGGAGATCGGGTTTACCCATGTGCAGGTGGTTCCCCAGCAGGAGCTGCCCGACGGAGAGTTCCCGACCGTCAGCTATCCGAACCCGGAGGCAGCTGAGGCTTTTGCTTTGGGGCTTGAGATCGCGAAGAAAACGGACGCCGACCTGGTGCTGGCGACTGATCCGGACGCCGACCGTCTGGGCGTGTATGTGAAGGATACGAAGAGCGGAGAATACATTTCTCTGACCGGTAATATGTCCGGCTCCCTGCTTTGCGAGTATGTATTGAGCCAGAAGGCTGCGGCGGGCAGGATCCCGGAGGACGGCGAGGTCGTCAAGTCCATCGTTTCTACGAACCTGATCGACGCAGTGGCGGCCGGTTATAACTGCAAGCTGGTGGAATGCCTTACCGGCTTTAAATGGATCGGCCAGCAGATCCTGAAGGAAGAGCGCACCGGCGTTGGCCATTATATGTTTGGGATGGAGGAAAGCTACGGCTGCCTGATCGGCACCTATGCCCGCGACAAGGATGCAGTAAGCGCCAGCGTCGCCCTCTGCGAGGCAGCTGCTTATTATAAGACGAAGAACATGACCCTGTGGGACGCCATGGTGGCGATGTATGAGAAGTACGGCTATTATAAGGACGCGGTGAAGTCCATCAGCCTGTCCGGCATCGAGGGGCTGGCGAAGATCCAGACCATCATGGATACATTAAGGAGCAATACCCCGGCTAAGGTGGGCGATTATACGGTTCTGTCCGTTCGTGACTACAAGATGGATACCGTGAAGGACATGACTACCGGTGAGGTGAAGCCTACTGGACTTCCGGCCTCCAACGTGCTGTATTATGATATGAATGACAACGCCTGGGTCTGCGTCCGTCCATCCGGCACAGAGCCGAAGATCAAGTTGTATTACGGCGTGAAGGGGACATCCCTTAAGGATGCCGAGGAGAAGGCCGCCGCGCTTGGCAAGGCGCTGTCTGATATTGTGGATGCCATTTAGGCCAGTACATTTCTGCAGGGAACGGGGCTGCGCGGAGGCGCCGGATAAAGGTGCTTTCAGGGCAGCCCCGCTGTGTTGTTTCCATGCGGGCAGAGCACCGGTAACGCTCTGCTCGTATTTGTTCGCATGGAATACAAACAAGGCGTCACTGGAGCCTTGCTTGCATGGAAAAACGAAAAAGGCTCTGCCGATTGCAGAACCTTTTCCGTAGGGAATGGTAGGTATATTTTAGGAAATTGTTTTAGGGGGGCCGGACGGTTTGCACCGTCCGGTATGAGTATGAAAAAGCTTTGTTTCACACCAGCCTCTCAGCTAGCGCACTTATACTATAGCCGAGAATTATGTCCAAAGTATGTACGTATAATAAAAAAAAAATAAAAAGTATAAAATAAAGGGGAAAGAAGAAGAAAGAAATTTGTCAGAATAAAAAACATAAAAAACCCTTTAAAAAAAAGACCATGTTGTATATAATGAATGATAGATGTTTGTTCGCTCGAATGAAATGCATCAGGAGGAAGTACGGATATGATGATTTCTAATGATATCGGTATCGATCTGGGTACGGCAAGTATCCTTGTATATATTAAAGGCAAAGGCGTTGTTCTGAAAGAACCATCTGTGGTTGCTATTGACCGTGACACCAACCGCATCATCACGTTCGGCGAAGAGGCGCGCCTGATGATCGGCCGTACCCCCGGTAATATCGTGGCGATCCGTCCGTTGCGTCAGGGCGTTATTTCCGATTATACGGTTACGGAGAAGATGCTGAAGTATTTTATTAATAAGGCTGTCGGTCATAAGACGCTTCGCAAGCCCCGTATCTCCGTCTGCATTCCCAGCGGCGCTACGGAGGTAGAGCGTAAGGCGGTAGAGGATGCCACGTATCAGGCGGGGGCCCGTGAAGTGATCATTATCGAGGAACCGGTAGCGGCCGCTATCGGCGCGGGAATCGATATCGCCAAGGCATGCGGAAATATGATCGTGGATATCGGCGGCGGTACGGCAGACATTGCGGTGATCTCACTGGGGGGTACCGTTGTCAGTGCCTCGATCAAGGTGGCCGGCGACGATTTTGACGAAGCCGTGGTTCGTTATATGAGAAGAAAGCATAATCTTCTGATCGGCGAGAGGACCGCCGAGGAGATTAAGATCAATATCGGCGCCGCTTACCGGCGTCCGGAGGTGCTGACGATGGAGGTCCGCGGCCGGAATCTGGTTACCGGACTGCCCAAGACGATTGTGGTGACTTCCGATGAGACCCTGGAGGCGCTGCAGGAGCCGGCGATGCAGATCGTGGATGCGGTTCATAATGTATTGGAGCGTACTCCGCCGGAACTGGCGGCGGATATTTATGACCGCGGCATTGTGCTGACCGGAGGCGGCTCGCTTCTGAGCGGTTTGGATGCGCTGATCGAAGAGAAGACCGGAATTACCACAATGATCGCTGAGGATCCTCTGACCGCGGTGGCGGTCGGCACCGGTAAGTTCATTGAATTTGGCCGCGGTGAAGTTGACCGGCGGGATTTTTAACAGGACTGAGTGAAACCATTTGTTCCCCCCCGCATGAAGCGGGGGATTTTTGCGGTCGGATCCATTTTCATACAGGAGAAGAGCGATGGCCACGGTAACCGGATTTGTTGAAAAAATCAAATACCGCAACGAAGAGAACGGCTATACGGTCCTGGAACTGTCCTCCGGCGGTCAGGAATATGTTCTGGTCGGGACTTTCCATTATATAGGAGAGGGCGAAATGATCGAGGCTTCCGGAACGATGACGGAACATCCGGTCTACGGAGAGCAGATGGCTGTGGAATCTTATGCGGTGAAACCTCCTGAGGACGCCGCCGCGATGGAACGGTATCTTGGCTCCGGGGCTATTAAGGGCGTGGGAGCGGCGTTGGCGGCACGGATCGTACGCCGTTTCAAGGCGGATACATTCCGCATTATCGAGGAAGAACCGGAGCGCCTCGCGGAAGTGAAAGGTATCAGCGAGCGCATGGCGATGGAGATTGCCGCGCAGGCTGAGGAGAAGAAGGACCTGCGTCAGGCGATGATCTTTCTTCAGGAATATGGGATTTCAATGAACCTGGCTGCGAAAGTCTACCGGGAGTACGGCCCGCGCCTTTACGGGATTATCAGGGAGAATCCTTACCGGCTGGCCGACGATATCCCCGGCGTGGGCTTTAAGATGGCGGATGAGATTGCCCGGCGGGTGGGCGTTATGGCTGATTCGGATTACCGGATCAAAGCCGGCATCCTCTATACGCTTCTGAAAGCTTCGGGACAGGGACATACCTATCTGCCGCGGGAAGAACTGATGCGTCAGGCCTCGGAACTTCTGCTTGTGCCGATTGGGAACATGGAAAAACATCTGATGGATATGCAGATGGATAAGCGGATCATTGTGAAACCGCTGGGGACGGCAGATGATGATACGGATGGGCTGCGCGGCGGCGAATTGCAGCCGGATGATCTGCAGTCACGGCAGGCCGTCTATGCCTCTGCTTATTATTATATGGAACTGAACACTGCCCGAATGCTTCACGATTTGAATGTCAGGGGCAGTACGCCTCCTGAGAAAATCCGCGGCCGTCTGGCGGATATTATGAGGCAGACCGGTCTGGAGCTGGATCCGCGGCAGGTCCGCGCGGTGGAGGAAGCGGTGAACTGTGGTCTGCTGATCATAACCGGCGGCCCCGGAACCGGCAAGACTACCACGATCAACGCGATCATCCGTTATTTCGAACTTGAGCAGATGGATATTCTTCTGGCAGCTCCCACGGGCCGCGCTGCCAAGCGCATGACGGAGGCGACCGGCTTCGAGGCGAAGACCATTCACCGCCTTCTGGAAATGAACGGAAGTCCGGGTGAGGATGGGTCCGTTTCCATGAAGTTTGAGAGAAATGAAGAGAATCCGCTGGATGCGGATGTGATCATCATCGATGAGATGTCTATGGTGGATATTCAGCTGATGCAGTCCCTCCTTAAGGCTGTAAACGTAGGCACAAGGCTGATACTGGTGGGAGATGTGAACCAGCTGCCTTCCGTAGGCCCCGGGAATGTGCTGAAGGATATGATCTATTCCGGATGTTATAATGTGGTAAAACTGACCCATATTTTCCGACAGGCTGCCGAGAGCGACATCATCGTCAATGCACATCGGATCAATGAAGGGCAGCCGGTGGATCTGACGAAACGGAGCCGGGATTTCCTGTTCATCCGGCGGGACAGTCCGGATGCCGTCATCAGCGCGATGATCACGCTGATGACACAGAAGCTTCCCGCGTATGTCCATGCGGAACCGTTTGATATCCAGATTCTGACGCCGATGCGCAAGGGCGCGCTGGGCGTGGAGAGGCTGAACAACATCCTTCAGGCATATCTGAATCCGCCCGACGGGAAAAAGGCGGAACATGAGACCGGCGGCGTTGTGTTCCGCGAAGGCGATAAGGTGATGCAGATTCGGAATAATTATCAGCTTGCGTGGGAGATCCGTGGTCTTCACGACATACCCGTTGACACCGGCATGGGCGTTTTTAACGGTGACATGGGTGTTATTCGGGAAATTGACCCGTTTGCCGAGACTTTGACAGTCGAGTTCGACGAGGGACGTATGGCGGAGTATGAGTTCGGCCAGCTGGAGGAACTGGAACTGGCCTATGCGGTCACGATTCATAAGTCGCAGGGCAGCGAATACCCGGCTGTGATCATTCCGGTCTACAGCGGTCCGAGAATGCTGATGACCCGCAATCTGATTTATACGGCGGTGACCCGCGCCCGTACCTGCGTCTGTCTGGTGGGTATACCGCAGGCATTTCAGGAAATGGCGGACAATCGGATGGAGCAGCGGCGGTACAGCGGACTCAGGGAACGAATCCGGGAGATCTGTTAAGGGCTGCTGAGAGGGGCAGATGTTCCGAAACGGCGATTCCGGCGGCACCGGTCAGGGGGTTCGGATGTCGTACGGAGGACAGGAAAAGGCAGAAAGGGGGAGTGGGGATATTAATGAATGGGCAGCACACGTTTAAAGAGGCTTTTACGGCGCTTGTTTTTCCGCGCCGTTGTCCGGTCTGCGGCGGCATCGTACTGCCCCGCGGCGGGCTTATCTGTCCGGAATGTGTAAAGAAGCTGTCTCTGGTCTGTCAGCCGGTCTGCCTGACCTGCGGGAAACAGATCGAGGGAGGTCAGGCAGAGTATTGCGGAGACTGTATGCGGCATCCGAAAAGTTTTAAGCATAATTTTGCACTGCTCAACTATAATGACGCGGCCCGTCATTCGATGGCCGCCATTAAGTATAAGAATAAGCGCGAGTATCTGGACTTCTACGGCAGGGCCGTATGCCGGCGTTTTGGCCGCAGGATTCTGCGCGTGCATCCCGACTTTCTGGTCCCGGTTCCGGTTCATCCGTCCCGTATGCGCAGCCGCGGTTATAATCAGGCCCAGCTTCTGGCCGAACGTGTCGGAGAGGAACTTGGTATCCCGGTCTGGCCTGAAGCGCTGAAGCGTACGAAGAAGACGCGGCCCCAGAAGGAGCTGGATCCGGCGGAGCGGCTTCACAATCTGCAGCAGGCATTTGCGGCAGGCTGTCTGCCGGACGGCGCGCGGACGGTGATGCTGGTGGACGACATTTATACGACCGGCAGCACCATGGAAGCCTGCGCGCGCATTCTCCTTACTATGGGCGTGGAGGAAGTCTATGGTCTGACGATATGCATCGGGCGGGGCGCGTAGAGACACGCGCCCGGATTTTCCGCAGTTTTCCGCAGATTTCTCAAAAAAACGATTGACGTACTTTTTAATCTATGGTATAGTAGGAAAGCGAATGGAAGAAAGAAGGTCTTTTTTTTTGCACTAATTTTATGGCTGATGCAGGGAAGAAGACCGGGATGCGAGACTACAAGAAATCGGAGGTGGAAGTCGTGCGCACAAGGATCACACTGGCATGTACGGAATGCAAGCAGCGTAATTACAACATGACGAAAGACAAGAAGACTCATCCGGACCGGATGGAGACCAGAAAGTACTGCAAATTCTGTAAGACACATACTTTGCACAAAGAGACGAAATAATCATTTTGAGTGAAGGACGTGACGGTTATGGAGAAGAAGAATTTTTTCAAGGGTGTGAAGACCGAGTTCGGCAAGATTGTCTGGCCGGATCGCGAGACTGTCGGCAAGGAGACCGCCGCAGTTCTGGCATGTTCCGTTGCCCTGGGTCTGATCATTGCGGTCCTGGATCTGGTGATCAAGTTTGGCCTTAGTTTCATTCTGTAATAAGTAGATAGGGCAAAGGTGAGTCATATGGCAGAAGCGAACTGGTATGTTGTGCATACCTATTCAGGCTATGAGAACAAGGTAAAAGTCGATATAGAGAAGACGATCGAGAACCGCAGCCTTCAGGATCAGATCCTGGAAGTTTCCGTCCCCATGCAGTCGGTTGTGGAGATCAAGAATGGTGTGGAGAAAGCGGTCGATAAGAAGATGTTCCCCGGCTATGTGCTGATCCACATGATTATGAATGACGACACCTGGTATGTGGTGCGCAATACCCGTGGAGTTACCGGCTTTGTCGGCCCGGGTTCCAAGCCGGTTCCGCTCTCTGAGGGTGAGATGGAAAGTCTCGGGTTCATGGCCCGGGGTCTTCTGGTGGATTTTGAAGTTGGAGATACCGTTGTGGTTACTTCCGGTATTTGGAGGGACACTGTCGGCGCGATCCGTTCGATTAATGAGCACAAGAAGACTGCGACGATCAACGTTGAGATGTTCGGCCGTGAAACCCCGGTTGAGCTTGCGTTTACAGAACTTAAGAAGATGTAATATGTAACAAGTGGGAGGGACATCCCCCGACATTACCACAATATTTAGGAGGTGCCTGATTATGGCAAAGAAAGTAACTGGTTATATCAAATTACAGATTCCGGCCGGCAAGGCGACGCCCGCTCCGCCCGTTGGTCCCGCTTTGGGCCAGCACGGTGTGAACATCGTACAGTTCACGAAGGAGTTTAACGCCAGAACCGCCGATCAGGGCGATCTGATCATCCCGGTGGTCATCACGGTCTATGCGGACAGAAGCTTCAGCTTCATTACTAAGACTCCGCCGGCGGCCGTGCTTCTGAAGAAAGCCTGCAACATCAAGTCCGGTTCCGGTACGCCGAATAAGACGAAAGTGGCGACCATTTCCAAAGACGAACTTCGTAAGATTGCGGAGCTGAAGATGCCGGATCTGAATGCGGCCAGCGTGGAAGCCGCTATGAGCATGATCGCGGGAACCGCGAGAAGTATGGGAATCACGGTAGCTGACTGAGTATCCCTGAACAAGCGTTCTCTGAACATTTTTATACGCGCCGCAGGCGCGGAAGCAACAGTGTAATTACCCGTGGGAGGGCAATCCCCGACACTACCACAAGGAGGTTTATCGATATGAAAAGAGGAAAACGATACGCGGAGGCCGCGAAGCTGGTAGACCGCATGACGCAGTATGATACCGCAGAGGCGATCGCGCTGGTGAAGAAGACGGCAGTCGCCAAGTTTGATGAGACTGTTGAGGTGCATTTAAGAACAGGCTGCGATGGACGTCACGCAGACCAGCAGGTTCGCGGCGCGGTCGTGCTGCCGCATGGAACAGGTAAAACGGTTCGCATTCTGGTATTTGCCAAAGGCGCGAAGATTGACGAGGCGCAGGCTGCAGGTGCCGATTACGTGGGCGGCGAGGAACTGATCCCGAAGATCCAGAAGGAAGGCTGGCTTGATTTCGACGTTGTTGTGGCGACGCCCGATATGATGGGAGTGGTTGGCCGTCTGGGCCGTATCCTTGGTCCGAAGGGCTTAATGCCGAACCCGAAAGCCGGAACTGTTACCATGGATGTGACCAAGGCCGTCAACGATATCAAAGCCGGTAAAGTAGAGTACCGTCTTGACAAGACCAATATCATCCATGTGCCGGTAGGCAAGGCTTCGTTTTCGGAAGAGCAGCTGACAGATAATTTCCAGGCGCTTATGGATGCTATTATGAAGGCAAGACCTGCCGCGCTCAAGGGCCAGTTTATCCGAAGCGCGACCCTCACTACCACGATGGGCCCCGGCATCAGGCTGAATGTAGCTAAGTTCGTGAGCTGACGCGAAGTTTCATTTTTTGGTTGACAGCCCGGATATAGATATGATATAAATGATAAAGTATTGAAAGCCGAAGACAGCAGGCGCCGCAAGGCATAAGTTGAATACGCCTGCCGAGGACTGATACTTCACGCAAGTGTATGTTACGGGCCGCCCTGTCTTTGGATGGGGCGGTCTTTTTGGCCTCTCAATACTTAAAATAAAAAGGAGGTAAACCATTCATGGCAAAAGTGGAATTGAAGCAGCCGGTCGTGGATGAGATCGTCGGCGTACTTGACGGCGCTCAGACTGCGGTTCTGGTGGACTATCGCGGACTGACCGTGGAGCAGGACACGCAGCTGCGCAAACAGCTCCGTGAAGCCGGCATCACCTATAAGGTCTATAAGAACACGATGATCCGCTTCGCTGCCAAAGGTACGCCGTTCGAGGCGCTGGGACCGATTCTGGAAGGACCGACCGCCATGGCCGTATCGAAGACGGATGCGACCGCTCCCGCGAGGATTCTGGCCGAGTTCGGCAAGAAGACCCCGGCTCTTGAGATCAAGGGCGGCGTTGTTGAGGGAGCGTATTATGATGCGAAGGCAATGCAGGCCATCGCAGCGGTACCGTCTCGTGAAGTCCTGCTGGGACGCCTGTTCGGCAGCATGAAGTCGCCGATCAGCAATCTGGCCCGCGTTCTGAACCAGATCGCCGAGAAGGACAGCGCACCCGCCGCCGAGGCGTGACTTTCTTAGCGCACAAGCTTTCCCTGAAAGTCTGTGAGGTTAGGATAACCAGCCGTTCGGCAACCGTATGGGAGACCGGACAACCTTAAACGCGCCGCAGGCGCAGAAAAGAAACTATATATAAATAATAACGGAGGGAATCAAAATGGCAAAGTTAACAACTGCTGAGTTTATCGAAGCGATCAAAGAGTTATCTGTTCTGGAACTGAATGAACTGGTAAAAGCCTGTGAGGAAGAGTTCGGCGTATCTGCGGCGGCTGGTGTCGTTGTGGCAGCTGCCGGCGGCCCGGCCGCTGAGGAAGCGGAAGAGAAGACCGAGTTCGATGTTGAGCTGACTGAGGTCGGCCCGAACAAGGTTAAAGTTATCAAGGTTGTCCGTGAAGCGACCGGCCTGGGATTAAAGGAAGCCAAGGACGTCGTAGACAGTGCTCCGAAGGCTGTAAAGACCGGCGTTTCCAAGGAAGAGGCCGAGGATCTGAAGACCAAGCTGGAGGCCGAGGGCGCGAAGGTTACACTGAAGTAAGTATTTGCCGGCAGACTCCCGGAGCAAAAGCTCCGGGAGTTTTTTATCAATCTGCGCAATTTTCCGAAATTATTCTTTTGAAAACAGGTGCTTGACAGAAATGAAAATTTATGATATGGTCAAAATGTATTTTGAATGATCTATTGATTCACATATTTTTGTAAGTCAGTTGGGCGTTCAACTGTTTTACAAAAATATGTGAATTTTTTTCAGGAGAAATGCGCACTATTTGATAGGAGGTGTACCAGTATGAACAAAGGTACCGTAAAGTGGTTCAATGCAACGAAAGGTTATGGTTTCATCACCAACGATGAGACTGGCGAGGAAGTGTTCGTGCATTTCTCCGGCATTGTAGCCGATGGCTACAAGACCCTGGAAGATGGCCAGAAGGTTACGTTTGATGTTGCCGAGGGCAACCGCGGCATGCAGGCTGTGAACGTGAAGGCGATCTGATCTGAAGGAAGACAGAACCCGGAAGAGACGTACCCGGCAGGGACGTCTCTTCCTTTTTTGCACAGCATTTTCGGGGAGCGTGCAAAGACCGGCGCCGCCTGCTGACGTTCTGTTTTCTCGTCTTTTTGCATATATACGTTATGACGGAATCATGCGGAGAGCTGTATTATGCGAAAATGGCCGGTAAGCCGCAGACTGGCGGCTTGCATATGGGGCGTTCTGGCGGTGTTTCTGACGGCGGATTTTTGTGGAAATCTTCGCGGAAAGGGCGCTGTTGGGCCGACGACCGTAATGGGTGCGCCTGCCTGGTTGGGACGAACTTCCCCGGCCGGTACAGTTGCACTGACATTTGACGACGGCCCTCACGCTGTTTATACGCCAAAGCTTCTTGACGGGCTGAAAGAACGCGGGGTCCACGCTTCTTTTTTTCTGGTTGGGCAGAACATTGACGGAAATGAAGACATTCTCCTGCGGATGCAGACGGAAGGGCATTTGATCGGGAACCATAGCCAGAATCATATGCAGTTGACTGCCGGTACGCTTCAGACTGCCCGCGGCCAGATCGACGCGGCGAATCGGAAAATCCGGCAGATCATCGGATATTCTCCCGCGTACATCCGCCCGCCCTACGGTTCCTGGAGTGAAGAACTGGGGGCTGCGGTTTCCATGACTGTCGTCCTTTGGAATCTTGATCCGCTGGACTGGAAACTTCAGGATGAGGAAGCCATTGTCCGCTATGTGGAGAAGCATGTGGAAAACGGCAGCATCATCCTTTTGCATGATGTTTATGAGACTTCCGTTGACGCCGCCCTGAGAATTGTCGACGACCTTAAGCGGGAAGGCTATGAATTTGTGACAGTTGATGAACTTCTGATTGAATAAATTGGGAAAAATAACACTTCCTTTCTGTTAAGAAATGCGCTATAATAAACACAATATCACGGATCTTATTCATTTCGTTGCTCGATGATTCGTATAAGAACCCCAGAATGACACAGAAACAGATAGAAGAAGGAGATTCCAATATGCGAGAAAAACTCAAATCATTACCACTGACGGAACTGAAGGCGATCGCTAAGCATCAGGGCATAAAAGGTGTCAGCGTCATGAGGAAGAACGACCTGATCGATCTTCTGTGCGCGAAGGCTGAGGAACTAAACATGCAGGCCTCCGCCAGCGTGGGACAGGCTTCCGGCGGTGAGTCCGGTTCAGGGATGGGACAGTCGGAGGTATATGAGACGGCCGTTGCGCAGGAGGGCGAGGCCATTCCCGCGGAGCCGGTGCAGGAAACGGAACAGAAAGCTGCTTCCGGCCGCGGGTCATCGACAAGAACTGACGGTTCCCGTGAGAATTACCGCAGGAATGACGGACAGGCCAGATCCCAGCGTCAGGCGGGACGCCCTGCTTATGGTCGTACATCTTATGGCTATGGAACTGCGACCGGCAGAACAGCGGCTAAAACTGACGCGGCGCAGCCGGTTCCGCCAGTAGAAACTGTTGTCCCGGCGGTACCCAGACCTGAAGGACCAAGAGTCTCTCCGGCCAGCATCACACCGCAGATTCAGGCGCAGTTCCCGGATCAGACAGTGCAGGATATCATTGAGCTGGACAGTGGTGTTGAGGCGAACGGCATTCTGGAAGTCATGCCGGATGGCTTTGGGTTTATTCGCTGTGAGAACTTCCTGCCGGGCGAGAATGATGTTTATGTGGCGCCTTCTCAGATCCGCCGTTTTAATTTGAAAACTGGCGATATTCTGGTAGGAAGCCGGCGCGTTAAGACCGCATCTGAGAAGTTTGCGGCTCTGCTGTATGTCCGTTCGGTCAACGGCTATCCGCTGTCTGTGCTGGAGACGCGTCCCAGCTTTGAGAAGCTGACACCCATTTTTCCGAATGAACGTCTTCACATGGAAACGCCCGGCAGACCAAACTCCACCGCGATGCGTGTGCTGGATCTGCTGGCGCCGATAGGCAAGGGACAGCGCGGCATGATCGTTTCCCCGCCCAAGGCCGGCAAGACGACGCTTTTAAAGCAGGTTGCCCAGGCGATCACAACCAATCATCCGGATATGCACCTGATCATTCTGCTGATTGACGAGCGCCCGGAGGAAGTCACCGACATTAAAGAATCTGTGGTTGGACGGAATGTGGAAGTCATTTATTCCACGTTCGACGAATTGCCGGAGCGGCATAAGAGAGTATCCGAGATGGTCGTGGAACGTGCCCGCCGTCTGGTTGAGCACGGCCGTGACGTGATCATTCTTCTGGACAGTATTACGCGGCTGGCCCGCGCTTACAATATCGTTGTTCCGCCCAGCGGACGTACACTTTCCGGCGGCATGGATCCGGCGGCTCTGCATATGCCCAAGCGCTTTTTCGGAGCGGCCCGTAATATGCGCGAGGGCGGCAGCCTGACGATTCTGGCGACAGCTCTGGTCAATACCGGCAGCCGCATGGATGACGTTGTCTATGAGGAGTTCAAGGGCACCGGCAATATGGAGCTGGTCCTTGACCGGAAGTTGTCCGAGAAGCGTATTTTCCCGGCCATTGATATCCTGAAGTCCGGTACCCGCAACGATCATCTTCTGCTGACGCGTGAGGAACAGGAGGCGGTGGATATTATCCATCGTGCTACCAACGGATTGAAAGCGGAGGAATCGGTGGAGCGGCTTTTGGATCAATTTGCCAAGACCAGAAGCAACCGGGAGCTGATCGATTATATCCGGCGCATGCGCTTTATCTGACGCGTGCATCTGAGAATTTTGGTTTCGATAACTTTGAAAATAATACTTGCATAATTTATTTTTGTGTGCTATACTGATTAGGCTGTTCCGCTTAGAGCAGGAAGCGAATTTGTTTCGTTCTTCTCTGCGATACGGATGTAGAGAAGTGGTTATATATCACGGTTGCATAGAAGAATAAGTTTGAGAGGTGATTAAGATGAAGGAAGGAATCCATCCGAAGTATTATCAGGCCAAGGTTACCTGCAACTGCGGGAATGAATTCGTAACCGGCTCCACGAAGCCGGAGATCCACGTAGAGGTGTGCTCTAAGTGCCATTCATTCTATACAGGTCAGCAGAAAGCTGCGGCTGCCCGCGGACGTATTGATAAGTTCAACCGTAAGTACGGCATAGGCGCGGCGAATTAGTGCAGGAAGAGAGGACAGGGTTGAGACTGAGTGGGATTCCACTGGGCCTCGCCCTGTTTTTGTGTTTACAATTTTAGATATTGCGGGGCGGCAGCGCTTTCCGGGGAGCGGCTTTCGGGGAGCGGAGGAAGGGGGATCTGGACGAATGAAATATTCCGGAATCGGCGGCCAGGCCGTTATAGAAGGAATTATGATGAAAAATAAAGACGATTACGCGGTGGCGGTGCGAAAGCCGGATGGCGGCATTGAAGTTGTGAAGAATACTTATGTCAGCATCAGCGAGAAGGTGAAGCTCTTTTCCCTGCCGTTTGTCCGGGGAATTTTTAATTTTATTGATTCTCTGATCCTGGGTATGCGCTCCCTGACGCTGTCGGCAGATTTTTACGCGGATGATGAGGCGGAGGAAGAACCGAATCGCTTTGAACGCTGGCTGGACAGGGTTTTCGGGGAAAAGCTGGAGAAGTATCTGATGTCGGCGGTCATGGTATTTTCTGTGATTATGGCCGTGCTGCTCTTTATGTTGCTGCCGTTGGGCCTCAGCCGTCTCCTTGCGCCGGTCGTGCCCTCGGACAGGCTGATGGCGCTCATCGAGGGACTGCTGCGGCTGGCAATTTTTATTGCTTATATTAAGCTGATCTCGAATATGGAAGACATCCGCCGTACTTATATGTACCATGGCGCCGAGCACAAATGCATCAACTGCATTGAGCACGGTTTAGAGCTGAATGTGGACAATGTGCGCGCCAGTTCCAAACAGCACAAACGCTGCGGCACCAGTTTCCTGATCATTGTCATGCTGATCAGTATTGTGGTGCTGATGCTGGTGCAGGTGGACGGATTTCTGATGCGCATAGCCAGCCGTATTGTTTTGATCCCGGTAATCGCGGGGATCTCCTATGAGTTTTTGAGGCTGGCCGGACGGAGCGATAACTGTGTGGTGAATTTCCTGAGCAAACCGGGACTTTGGATGCAGAATATGACTACGAAGGAACCGGACGACAGTATGATCGAGGTGGCCATCGCCGCTGTGGAGGCGGTGTTTGACTGGCGCGGATATCTGAAGGAGAATTTCGGGTGGACGGAGAAATGACCACGTTGCGCCGGCTCGAAGCGGAAGGCGCGGCAGCGCTGGACATGGCGGGCATCGGGGAAGCGCGGCTTGACGCCCATCGGCTTCTTCTTGCGGCCTTCGGGCTGGATGAAACCCATTATCTGCTGGAACGGATGCAGCCGGTTGGGCTGAACGTATCCGCAGAAGCAGATCCGCGGGACAGCACGAACCGGTACCGTGAGATGATCTCGCGGCGTGCCCTTCGGATTCCTTTGCAGCAGATTCTGGGAGAGCAGGAATTCATGGGCCTGACATTTTATATCAATGCGCATACGCTGATCCCGCGTCAGGATACGGAAACGTTGGTGGAACTGGTGCTTTCGGAGCAGAAGGACCGGGGCGGGAGGCTGCTTGATCTGTGTACCGGCTCCGGCTGTATCGCTGTCAGTCTGGCGGCGAAAGGGGGCTATACCGATGTGACGGCAACGGATTTGTCGTCTGAGGCGTTGGCGGTTGCGGAGCGGAATGCGCGGATGCTGCTGGCGGAGAGCGGATGGCGGATCGTCTCAGACGATTCGGACCTTGTGCCGGATGCAGGTCTGCCGCCGGAGGCAGGCAGGACTGGTCCGGCCCCGGCAAAAGGCATATTCCGGCTCTTTCGCGGCGATCTGTTTACGGCCTTGCCGCGCGGACCCCGTTATGATATCATTGTTTCCAACCCGCCTTATATTCCGACTGCTATGATCGGCGGCCTTCAGCCGGAGGTGCGGGACCACGAACCCCGTATGGCGCTGGACGGCGCGGAGGACGGACTGGCTTTCTACCGCCGGATTGCCGCGCAGGCGCCGGAGTGGATGAACCCGGGCGGTGCGATCTATCTGGAGATCGGCTGCGATCAGGCGGCTGCGGTGAGCGCCCTGCTGGCGGAAGCCGGATTTGCCGATATTGAGGTGTTTAATGATCTTGCTGGTCTCAATCGCGTGGTGCGGGCGCTTCACCGTACGGGATGTCCTGAGACTGTCGGACTGTGACCTGCCGGCAAAGCCGGACTGCAGACGGAATCTGCCGGTATCCGGATTGCAGACAGACCGGAACTGATGCATAACAGTGTAGTTTTGGCGGCACAGCCGCATATTACAGGAGGAATACCATGTTTGACCGTTTAGACGACATTTTGATCCACTATGAGGAGCTGATGCAGGAGCTGAACAGCCCTTCGGTCACCGAAGACCAGAACCGGTTCCGGAAGCTGATGAAGGAACAGGCGGATCTGCTTCCCCTGGTGGATGCCTATAAAGAATATAAGAAGGCTAATCAGGACGCGGCTGACAGCCTGGCGCTTTTGGATGAGGAGAATGACGAGGAAATGCGCGAACTGGCCAAGGAGGAGCTCTCCGACGCCCGGGACCGCATCGCCGGACTGGAGCAGAAGCTGAAGATCCTGCTCCTGCCCAAAGACCCCAACGACGACAAGAACATCATCCTGGAGATCCGGGCCGGGGCCGGCGGCGAGGAGGCGGCGCTTTTCGCTGCGGAACTCTACCGGATGTATGTCAATTACGCCGAGCGCAACCGCTGGAAGGTGGAAATGGTCAGCTTAAGCGAGAGCGGCATCGGCGGCTTCAAGGAAGTGGTGGCTATGATCACCGGAAAAGGCGCTTATTCCAAACTCAAATACGAGAGCGGCGTCCACCGCGTCCAGCGTGTGCCGGAGACCGAGAGCGGCGGCCGCATCCACACCTCTACGGCCACGGTGGCCGTCATGCCTGAAGCGGAAGAGGTGGATGTGCAGATCGACATGAAGGACTGCCGCATCGACGTGATGCGCGCGTCCGGCAACGGCGGTCAGTGCGTGAACACGACCGACTCCGCCGTCCGTCTGACCCATATTCCCACCGGTATCGTGATCTACAGTCAGACGGAGAAATCCCAGCTGCAGAACAAGGAGAAGGCGTTCCGCCTGCTCCGTTCCAAACTCTACGATATGGAACTGGAGAAAAGGCAGAATTCCGAGGCGGAAGAGCGCCGCAGCCAGATCGGCACCGGCGACCGCTCCGAGAAGATCCGCACCTACAACTTCCCTCAGGGACGCGTCACCGACCACCGGATCAAGCTGACCCTCTACCGGATCGATTCCATTATGAATGGCGATATTCAGGAGATCATCGACAGCCTGACCGCGGCGGACCAGGCCGCGCGTCTGGCGAAGATGGGCGAGGTCGCGTGAAAATATTTTCTTGCCAGATAATTGCAACTATGCTATAATGTGAAAACGCGCAAACAGCGCAAAGGCGCAGGCAGCCGCGGGCTGCCCGGTGCCGCCTGGCGATATTTTTAAGAAAAGGGATGATGAAAGATGGGGCTGGCCCTGTGAACAAAGCGAAACTGAACATTATCAGAAAATATAGCGTGATCTACCGACTGTGCGGCCTGGCGTGAATTTCCCGATGCGGGAAGCGCATTCATCTGCGCGTTTCCTGAGAACTATATGAGTATCACAGAATCTGCGGATCCGCAAAACAAACCAAACCGAAGCGGATCGCGGAGATACATTCTGTATAAGCACAGCCAGAGCGGACGCGGCGTTTAAGCGAACCGTCCGCCGCATAAGAAGGAGGATCCAAACATGTTAAATTATAAGAGATATAAACACGTACCCCCGGTAGACTTACCTCAGCGCCAGTGGCCGAATAAGATCATCGACAAGGCCCCGATCTGGTGCAGCGTCGACCTGCGCGACGGCAATCAGGCCCTGATCGAGCCCATGGTGGTCGAAGAGAAGATCGAGTTTTTCAATATGCTGGTGAAGCTGGGGTTCAAGGAGATCGAGGTCGGCTTCCCGGCCGCGTCCCAGATCGAGTTCGACTTCCTGAGACAGCTGGTGGAGCGGAAACTGATCCCGGACGACGTGCGCATCCAGGTGCTGGTGCAGTGCCGCGAGCATCTGTTAAAACGTACCTTTGAGGCCATTGAGGGCATTCAGAAGGTTATTTTCCATATTTACAATTCCACCTCCACGCTGCAGCGTGACGTGGTGTTCCACAAGGACAAGGACGAGATCAAGAAGATCGCCACCGACGCCACCGAGATGGTGCGCCAGTACACGGAGAACTATGACGGCGACCTGCTCCTGGAGTATTCCCCGGAGAGCTTCACCGGCACCGAGCTGGACTACGCGCTGGAAGTCTGCGAGGCGGTTATGGACACCTGGGGCATGGCAACGCCGGAGCGGCCGATCATTTTCAATCTGCCCTCCACTGTCGAGATGACCACGCCCAATGTGTACGCGGACCAGATCGAGTGGATGAGCACCCATTTCAAGAACCGCGACAGTATCGTGCTGAGCCTTCATCCGCATAACGACCGGGGCACCGGCGTGGCGGCCACGGAACTGGCCCTGATGGCCGGCGCGGACCGCGTGGAAGGCACGCTTTTCGGCAACGGCGAGCGCACCGGCAACGTGGATATTCTGACCCTGGCTTACAATATGTTCTCCCAGGGCATCGATCCGAAGCTGGATCTGGAGGATGTACGCGCCATTGCGGAAGTATATGAGCGCTGCACGAAGATGACCATCGATCCCCGGCATCCCTATGCCGGCAAGCTGGTATTCACTGCCTTCTCCGGCTCCCATCAGGATGCGATTAATAAGGGCATGCAGGCGCTCAAGGAGCGCGGCGGGGATTACTGGGAAGTTCCGTATCTGCCCATCGATCCGAATGATATCGGCCGCGTCTATGAACCCATCGTCCGCATCAACAGCCAGTCCGGTAAGGGCGGCGTGGCGTTCGTCATGGATACGTTCTACGGCTTCAAGCTGCCCAAGGGCATGCACAAGGAGTTCGCAGATGTGATCCAGAAGATTTCCGAGAAGCAGGGCGAGGTGGCGCCGGAGCGGATCATGGAAGAGTTCCGCAGCAACTACACCGAGCGCAAGGAGCCCATGCATTTCCGCAAGTGCCAGATCCATGACACGGAGTTGGAGGACGGCAGCTTCGCGACTCTGGTTACCGTCACCTATACCAACCACGGCATCGAGAGAGTATTCGAGGGCGTGGGCAACGGCCCCATTGACGCCATGAAGAACGGTCTCGAGCAGGAGCTTGGGATCCAGATCAAGGTGCTGGATTACAATGAGCACGCCCTGACCTCCGGATCCGGCGCGCAGGCCGCTTCCTACATCCATATGATGGACGTGAAGACCGGCAAGGCCACCTACGGCGTAGGTATCAGCTCCAACATCACCCGTTCGTCCCTGCGCGGCATCTTCAGCGCGATTAATCGTCTGTTCTATTAAGCTGCGAAAGCAGTGTATAAAGCGAATCGCATAAAAAGGCGCCTGACCGGTAACAAGGTCAGACGCCTGATTTTATCAATTGCTTCCGCTTCCAGGCGGCCCCGTCATACCAGGCTGCAGACTGCCGGCATAACCCGAACTGCTTCCGCTTACAGGACCTCCTGTGTTCTGCGAGGCGTAGTAGGCGCCGTCGGCATCGAAGGAATAATATACGCCGTTGATGTTCAGCGTGGTATTCGCGGCCATCCGGCCGCCGTTATTCGGATTCAGGTAGTAATACTTGCCATTGTAAATCACCCATCCGGTAATGATATTTCCCGAATGATCGAAGTAATACCAGTAACCGCCGATGCGCTGCCAGTAATTCGAACTGCTGGACGACGAACTGTTGCTGGAAGGAACGGTTCCTGCGCCTACCGGCCCGGAACTGTTGGTATTCGAACCGCTCACGCTCCCCGGCCCGCCTCCTGCCACAACGCTGCCGGTGCCGGAACCCGGTCCTCCGCTCACGGTACCGGTGCTGGAACCTGGTCCGCCGCTTACGGTGCCGGTGCTGGAACCCGGTCCGCCGCTTACGCTGCCGGTATTTGTTCCCGGCCCGCCGCTTACATTGCCGGCGGCGTTATTATTCACATAGTAAGCGCCGTTGGCGTTAAACGTATAGGTGATGCCGTCAATAACCTTTGTGGTGTTTGCCACCATCTTCCCGCCGTCAGACGGATCCAGATAGTAGTAAGCGCCGTTCAGATTCAGCCATCCGGTATACAGGTGCCCGGACGTATCGAAATAATAATAGGAATTATCGATCAGTCCCCAACCGATCGTCATGGCGCCGTTGGACGTATTCATATAATAACGTCCGCCGTTCGAATCGTTCAGCCATCCGGTCATCAGTTTGCCGTCGGTGTTCAGGTAATAATACTTGCCGTCCAGCTGCTGCCATCCGGTCAGCATCTTCGCGTCGCTGCCGAAACGGTACCACTCGTCTTTGATCTGTTTCCAGCAGTCGACCGCCACAAGTCCGCTGCTTGGATCCGCATAATACCAGGCGTTGTCCATTTGCCACCAGCCTTTTCGCATCGCGCCGCTGTCCTTGAAAAACCGATAGCCGTTCACGTCGTGGAAAAGCGCCCATCCGGTGATCATTACGCCGTTATCATGCAGATAATAGAACGCGCCGTCATCAATGATCCAGTTACTGGCCACCATGATCCCATTGTCCTGGAAGTAATACCATTTGTTGTTGATCTGTTTCCAGCCGGTGCACATTCTTCCGGTCGTCAGATCCATGAAATAGTAATCCCCGGTCGTGGTCTGCAGCCAGCCTTTGCGAAGGGAGCCGTTGTCATAGTAGACCCAGTAGCCGCTGGAGTTGTCCCAGGCGGCTCGGGCAGTCGATGGGACGCTAAGCGCCAGCCCCCCGAGAACGCCGGCGAGAAGCAGGGCCTGTACCGTGTTACGACATCTCATACCGTTTCCTCCTCGAATTACGCAATATATGCTCATTATTGACAATTATAGCATATATTTTCCACAAGATATAGAGGGAAAATGAACTTTTTTATGAATTTTTTTTTACATTTCAGACAGCATGAGAGCGGGCACGAAAATCGGCGTCAGACGTCTGTGCCGCGGACTTTCCGATAATAGCGTTTGGCGTATCGGTACATGATGAGTGAATATTCACCGAACTCCTGTCCAAGATAATGCTTGTACACGGTCCACAGGCTCCAGAGAAAGCCGCCCAGCGCCACATAGGAGTAGATAACCGTTCTCTCTTCCGACTCCGGTTCGCGGCCCAGATACAGCCGGATCAGCCAGTCTGTCCGCGCGTCGTCATAATAAGAATAGATCGCGCACATCGCCACGTCGATCAGCGGATCGCACATTCCCGCATACTCCAGGTCGATCAGTTTTACCTGTCCGTCCGGCAGGAAAATGAAATTGTCCGCGACACTGTCCACATGTGCCAGCGTCTTCGGCCGTTTCAGTTTATCCAGCCCGTCCATCAGCTCTGTCATCTGCGTTCTTACCTCTTTATAGTCCTCAAACGGGATTTCCCCCAGACTCAGACACAGCTTCTCATAATAACCGATCCGTTCGCGGATGTCGAAGTCATGTTCTACTTTGGCCCCGGACCTGTGGAGGATCCGCAGCAGTTCCATGCAGCGCGCCATATCAGACGCACTTGCCGGATCGGCGTTACGCGATCCCTCGTAGTATTCCGAGATCTTATAACCGGAAGCAGGGTCAAAATAAATGATCTTCTCCGAAATTCCCAGCGGCTTCAGCGCCTCAAATGCGGCCGCTTCCTGTCTGCGGTTGATCAGAAGCCCTGTGCCCGGTCCCGGAATACGGCAGATGTACGACGTACCGCCGACGCAAAACAGAAACGACTGGTTCGTCATGCCTGCCTTCACACAGCGGATCTCCCGGATCTCTGATTCCGGGACTTTCAGAACTCTCGCGATCAGATCCAGAGCCTCATTATCAGAATGATTCTTATATTTCGGGTCAAAGCGGCGCAGTTCTTCCAGATTTTCGAACTCATAGACGCTGTCCGGCGGGAGGCAGTTGGCGTAGATCTCCGGCACGGCAAATGTCTCTGCTTTCGGAACAGACGTCCCGAGGGCCGTCGCGCATCGCTCCGCCGCCGTGCCGTTTAACATTTCCTGATATACATGCTCCCAATAGAGCTGCTCGGTTCCCGGCATCTGATAATATGTCTCAAGCATCGGAAGAAACTCTGCCAGAAACTCCCGCGACAGGTACGCCGGCCCATACATGACCCAGGCGTCATGCCCGCCGCATGACACATCCAGTACCTTTCCCTTCTTATCTAATGTAAAACACCATTCCGACGTGGCCCCCTTCATATAGGAAGAAGCGTACCAGCTAAAGCATTCGTACCGGTGGAACGGATTCTCACGCAGCCAGTGATCCGAGGCCAGCAGGTACATATTCCTTCCTTCCATTACCTTTTTGGCGAAATGTACCGACGCCAGATTATTTTTCTCGGAATATTCCGGGTTATAGATCAGCCGCACACCGTATTTATCAATGAGATATTCAAACTTTTCCTTAAGATATCCTACGACAATGGAGATATCCGTGACTCCTGCCTCATGCAGCTGGCGGATCTGCCGCTCGATCATCCTTTCGCCGAATACTTCCAGCAATCCTTTCGGCGTCTCAAAAGTCAGCGGCACAAAGCGGGATCCGAAGCCTGCCGCCAGGATTACTGCACCATCTACCCGATATGGTTCCAGATACGCAAGTCCCTTTCTGGTTAACCGGCGCCCGCCGGCGGCTTCGCGTCCGTCCGCACTGTCCGCGGTATACGGCTCGTTCTCATCTGCGGTGTACGCCGCGGGGCCGATCAGCCCGTCTTCTTCACATTCTTTCATAAGTCTGTTAGCCGTTCCCAGCGATACGCCCATCGCCAGCGCCAGTTCCCGTTGGGTGAGCTGCGGTCTCTCCAGTATATTTCTGCATACCAGTGCTTTTCTGTCCATGGGGCCTCCGTTCAAAATTACACAATTTCATATTAATAATGAACATTATACCACAAATAATAGGATTTGCAATCCCGTGAGGTTCGATTGCAGAAGGCAGGATGGCCTATAATTGTATTGATTTACGTACAATCTAAGAAAGAAATTCGGTTTTCGTAAGTTTTACGTAAGAAAATGCTTAGAGAAAAGTTATAGCATTTTGTTTTGAAATGTATTATACTGTCATTGTGATTGAGGGAAGGGTGCTTCCCACAGTGGAAATCCAAGGCTTAGATGACGGCTTTTGAAAAAAATTCAAAAAAAGTTAAAAAAGTATTGATAATTTCCATTATAGGAAGTATAATTACCTCGTAATGTAACCAAATCAAGGTCCCGCAAGGGACCAAAAAAGGAAAAGGAGAGTGCATTATTATGAGAAAGCAGACAAAAATTGCTGCGTTAGTATCCGCAGCA
>CANREE010000004.1 GCA_947629545.1 uncultured Lachnospiraceae bacterium
AATAGATGTGGGGCCAATCTTAACAAGACCGCCTGTGACTGTGACAGGAGTTCGTTGGACCCAAGAATGTCTGTTATCCAGGATATTTTTAATCAGTTTAAGGAGGTGTAAACCATGTCTATCTGCCCAAAGAACCGGACTTCCAAAGCCAGGAGGGATAAGCGGAGATCTGCTAATTTTAAGATGGGTTCCGTGAATCTGGTGAAGTGCTCCAGGTGCGGCGCTCTGATGATGCCGCACAGAGTCTGTAAAGCCTGCGGAACTTATAATAAGAGAGAGATCATTCCGGTTGAGGAGTAATACATTGCTGCGGGTTTGGCCGGCAGCAGGATTATGCGTATTGCGGCGGTACAGTCAGATGGCTGTGCCGCTTTCTTTTGCCGGTTATAGCGAAACATTGTTTCCGCGTCAAAAACAGGTTGATTTCTATTTTGATATGAGATATAGTATGGATAGATGAACCTGAAAGAGACTGATAAGGAGCAGCTTGAGATGATCAGAATAGCGGTAGACGCCATGGGAGGTGACAACGCCCCGGGCCAGATCGTGGCCGGAGCCGTGGACGCGGCAGCAGAGCGGCCGGATGCGGAGATTCTGCTGGTGGGTCAGGAAGAAACCGTGAATGCGGAGCTTCATAAGCATTCGTACGACCAGTCCAGGATTCGTGTCGTGAATGCATCTGAGGTCATTATGACGGATGAACCGCCGGTGAACGCGATCCGCAGGAAGAAGGATTCTTCTATCGTTGTCGGTATGAACCTCGTAAAGCATGGTGAAGCGGAAGCTTTCATTTCGGCAGGAAGTTCAGGTGCTGTGCTGGTGGGAGGTCAGGTCATCGTGGGACGCATCAAAGGTATTGAGCGGCCTCCGCTGGCGCCGCTGATTCCCACAGAGAAGGGCGTATCCCTGCTGATCGACTGCGGAGCTAATGTAGATGCGCGGCCCTCACATCTGGTACAGTTTGCCCGGATGGGTTCTATCTATATGGAGAATGTCATAGGTATCAGGCAGCCGAGAGTTGCTATTGTTAATATTGGCGCGGAGGAGGAGAAAGGCAACGCCCTGGTCAAGGAAACGTTTCCTTTGCTGAAAGCCTGTAAAGATATTAACTTTATCGGCAGTATCGAGGCGCGAGAGATTCCTCATGGCTATGCAGATGTGATCGTCTGTGAAGCTTTTGTGGGTAATGTGATCCTTAAGCTTTATGAAGGCGTCGGCGCGACGCTGATCAGTATGGTCAAGAAAGGCATGATGACTGATCTGCGCAGTAAGATCGGGGCCCTTCTGGTGAAACCCGCGCTTAAGACGACGCTGAAACGCTTTGATGCGAGCGAATATGGCGGTGCGCCGCTTTTGGGGCTGAACGGGCTGGTGGTAAAGGCTCATGGAAATTCGACAGCAACGGAGATTCGGAATTCCATTATTCAGTGCGTATCGTTTAAGGAACAGGATATCAATGGAAAGATAAAAGACAGCCTGACAGCAGGGGCCTGGGAGCCCGATGGATCAGGCAAAATCTAAGGCAGAAAGGAGTGACGCAGTATGGAATTTGAGAAATTACAGAGTATTATTGCAGAAGTCCTCAATGTAGACGCTGAGGATATTACCATGGCCACGACTTTTGTTGACGACCTTGGTGCAGATTCTCTGGATGTTTTTCAGATTATCATGGGAATCGAAGAAGAATTTGATATCGAGATTCCCCAGGATGCTGTGGAGAACATCGTGACGGTGGGCGACGCAGTTGAGCAGATCAAGAATTCGTTGAGTTGATGAAGCAGGTCGGGTAGTAAGCGGGCGCTGCGGGGATAAAACCCATAGCAGCGCCTGCTTTGTGAGGAGGGTTTTCATGAACAGAGATCCGGAAGAGCTGGAACAGGTGATCGGTTACTGTTTCCATGACAGGAATTTATTCCGGCAGGCATTAACCCACAGTTCCTATGCCAACGAGCACCGTCTCGAAAAGTCGGCGAGCAACGAACGGTTGGAATTCCTGGGGGATGCGGTGCTGGAGCTGGTGTGCAGCGATTACCTGTACCGCCTTCATGAAGAGATGGCTGAAGGGGAAATGACGAAGCTGCGGGCAAGTATTGTGTGCGAGCCGACGTTGGCGCTGTGCGCGGAAGAACTGCGGCTGGGTGAATATCTGCTGCTTGGAAAAGGCGAGGAGACTACCGGCGGCAGGGGGCGGGCAAGCGTTGTATCGGACGCGATGGAGGCATTGATCGGAGCTATTTATCTGGATGGTGGTTTTGCTAATGCAAAGGAGTTCGTCAGCAGGTTCGTGCTGAATGATATCGGGCATAAGCAGCTCTTTTATGATAGCAAGACTATCCTGCAGGAAATGGTACAGGCGGAGAATGCAGGCGAACTGCGTTACGAGCTTCTCCGCGAGGCGGGGCCGGACCATAATAAGACCTTTGAGGTGCGTGCCCTCGTAGGCGATACGGAAGTGGGACGTGGAAGCGGACGCACCAAAAAGGCTGCGGAGGCGATGGCAGCTTACCGGGCGATCTTGCGGAGAAACAAGGATAGCTGAGGGCTGCAGGGTATTTACAGGCGAAAGAGCATGCAGGTGGGTTATGTATCTGAAAAGTATTGAGGTACAGGGTTTTAAATCCTTTGCCAACAAGATCTTATTTGAATTTCATAACGGTATTACAGGTATCGTGGGACCGAACGGCAGCGGCAAGTCTAATGTGGCGGACGCGGTACGCTGGGTGTTGGGCGAGCAGCGTGTGAAGCAGCTGCGCGGCGCCAGTATGCAGGATGTGATCTTCTCCGGCACGGAGCTGCGCAAGCCGCAGGGCTTTGCTTATGTGGCGATCACTTTGGATAACTCGGATCATCAGCTTGCCATTGATTACGACCAGGTGACGGTGGCCAGACGGATCTACCGCTCCGGAGAGAGCGAGTATCTTTTGAATGGAAGCGCCTGCCGTCTGAAGGATATCTATGAGCTGTTCTATGATACCGGGATCGGCAAGGAAGGCTATTCGATCATTGGTCAGGGCCAGATTGACAAGATCTTAAGCGGGAAGCCGGAGGATCGGCGGGAACTGTTTGACGAGGCAGCCGGCATCGTCAAGTTTAAGCGCCGCAAGAGTATTGCTGTAAAGAAGCTGGAGGACGAGCATCAGAATATGGTGCGCGTGGAGGACATCCTGGCGGAACTGGAGAAGCAGGTAGGGCCGCTTAAAAAGCAGTCGGAAACAGCGAGAGAGTACCTGCGTCTTAGGGAAGAACTGAAGACCTGCGAGGTGAACCTGTTCCTGAATGAGACCGGGACGCTGAAGATACAGCTGGCGGAACTTACGGAAAAGGAAACTATTGTAAATGCGGATCTGGAGGAAACGCGGAAGGAAGCTGATCGGATCCGTTCGACTTATGAGGAATTGGATGGATCTATCGCTGCGCTGAATGGAAAGATTGAGGAACTGCGCAGTAAGCGGAATGCAGAAGAGGTCCTGAAAGGCAATCTGGAAGGTCAGATCAATGTACTTCTGGAACAGATCAGGGCGGAACAGTTAAATGCCGAGCATCTTGCCCAGCGTATCAGTGCGATTGAACGGGATATGGAGGAGCGGCAGACGCAGATCACAGGATATCTGTCGGATAATGCCGATATTGCCGGACAGACAGAAGCGAGTGAGAGGAAGCAGGAGGAAGCGGAGGAAGATCTTCGCCGTGCGGATGAGCGGATCATGCTTCTGGACGCGAAGATCGAAGGCCATAAGTCCAGCATTATCACGAATCTGAATGAGAGGGCCTCCCTGACTGCCAGACAGCAGCATTATCTGACGATGCTGGAGCAGGTGCAGGTACGTCATTCGGAGGTGGCCCAGCGCCTTCTGCGGATCAAAAGTGATGAATCTGTACAGGCGGAGCTGTATGACGCGGCAAAGGCGGAGTTCGCGCAGGTAGGCGAGACGATTGAGGAACTGAACCGGGCCGGGGAGGAATGCGGGGAGCGGATTGCCGGACTGGAGAATGAGGGACGCCGGCTGAACCGAAGCCTGAATGAGAAGCAGCAGGAATACAGGGCAAGTTTTGCCAGACTGGAATCCCTGCGTAATCTGGCCGAACGTTATGACGGGTACGGCGGCAGTATACGCCGCGTGATGGAAGCGCATAGCCGGGACAGGGGCGTATATGGGGTGGTTGCGGATCTCATTACGACGAAGAAGGAATACGAAACAGCGTTGGAAACGGCCCTTGGCGGCAGCATCCAGAATATTGTGACCGATACGGAGACGACGGCCAAGCAGCTGATCGAATACCTGAAGAAGAACCGTTACGGCAGGGCTACATTTCTTCCGCTTGACAGTATAGGACGGAGCGGGAGCTTTGGACCGAAAGAGGCGCTCAAAGAAGAGGGCGTTCTGGGTCTGGCCAGCCAGCTGGCCGAAGCCGACGGCCGGTATGCTGGTCTTGTGGAATATCTGCTGGGTCGGGTGGTGGTGACGGACACGATCGATCATGCGATCGCGTTGGCCCGTAAATATAAACATTCCCTGCGTATCGTAACGCTGGAGGGCGAACTTTTAAGCGCCGGCGGGTCAATGACGGGCGGTACATTCAAAAACAGCAGTAATCTTCTGGGACGCCGCAGGGAGATTGAGGAACTGGAAAGTCTCTGCGAAAAGCTCAATAAACAGGCGGAGAAACTTCAGTCGGATCTGGAGTTGAACGAAGGGCTTTTGGCAGAGCAGCAGGAGGAATTAAAGAAGCTGCAGGAGATTCTGCAGAAAACCTATCTTAAGCAGAATACCGTACAGATGAATATGACCCAGCTGGAAGAGAAGATCCAGGAGATCGCTGATTCCGGCAGGGATTTGTATATCGAAAACCAGCAGTTAGAGGAACAGATTCTGGATCTTAAAAAGAATCAGGAGGAGTTGTCTGTCGATGTAAAAGGTCTGGAGGATCAGAATGATCAGGCGAATCAGGATATTGAGAGCCTGACGAAGAGGCTGGAGGAGGAGCGGACCGGGCGCGAGGAGATAGCCGGGGTTCTCGCTGCCGTTCGTCTGGAAACGGCGAATCTTCAGCAAAAATATTCTTTTGTTCTGGAGAATGTAGACCGCGTGAAAGAAGAGATCCGACGTCTGGAGGAAGAGAAGACACTGCTTTTGGAAGGCAGCCATGATAGCGGCGCGGTGATTGAAGGGAAGAATCAGGAGATTGAGGAGCTGAAGGGCCATATTCTGGCATCCGAGGAGCGCTCCCGCGAACTGGACGGGGAAATTGAAGAGGACAGTGCCGGACGGGAAGCGCAGATGGCGAAGCAGAAGGGGCTTTTTGAGAAACGGGAGGAGCTGTCCGGCCGTTTGTCCCAGTTAGATAAGGAGCAGTTCCGTCTTCAGAGTCAGCAGGAGAAGGTAGGCGAGCGTCTGGACCGCCATGTGGACTATATGTGGAGTGAATATGAACTGACCTATACCACGGCGGAAGCGTTCCGTGATCCGGAGCTTCGTTCCGTGCCGGAGATGCGCAGACGCACCGAGCAGCTGCGCTCGGATATCAAGGCCCTCGGGAATGTGAATGTGAATGCCATCGAGGATTATAAGGAAGTCTCCGAGCGTTATGAATTCATGAGTACCCAGCATGAGGATCTGGCCCGTGCTGAGGCGACGCTCCTGCAGATCATCAGTGAACTGGATGAGGGGATGCGGAAGCAGTTTACGGAGAAGTTTCGTGATATCTGCCGTGAGTTCGACAAGGTATTTAAGGAGCTGTTCGGCGGTGGTCACGGAATGCTGGAACTGGTGGAAGACGAAGATATTCTGGAGGCAGGCGTCCAGATCATAGCCCAGCCGCCCGGTAAGAAGCTGCAAAATATGATGCAGCTGTCCGGCGGTGAGAAGGCGCTGACGGCGATTTCCCTGTTATTTGCGATTCAAAACCTGAAACCGTCACCGTTTTGTCTGCTTGACGAGATCGAGGCGGCGCTTGATGAGTCCAATGTGGACCGCTTTGCACGTTACCTGCATAAACTGTCGAAGAATACGCAGTTCATCGTGATTACCCACCGCAGGGGCACAATGGTCAGCGCTGACAGGCTTTACGGAATAACGATGCAGGAAAAGGGCGTATCGGCGCTGGTGTCGGTAAACCTGATCGAGGATGCATTGGACAATTAGAAAAGGAGAATGGCTATGGCAGAAGGCAGAAAAGGCTTTTTTGGAAGGCTGGCGGAAGGCCTTCAGAAGACGAGAGAGAATATCGCGGCGGGGATCGACTCGATCTTTTCCGGATTTTCAGCCATCGACGATGATTTCTATGAGGAGATCGAGGAAACCCTGATCATGGGTGATTTGGGGATCACTGCGACGATGAAGGTCATGGACGATCTGAGGCGGCAGGTAAAGGAACAGCATATCAAAGAACCGTCTGCCTGCAGGGAACTTCTGATGGAGAGTCTGAAGCGTCAGATGGATCTGGGTGAAAATGCCTACGATTTCGAGAATCGAAAAAGTGTTGTGCTGGTGATCGGCGTCAACGGCGTCGGTAAGACGACTTCAATCGGCAAGCTGGCCGGCCAGCTGAAGGAGCAGGGCAGGCACGTAGTCCTTGCAGCAGCGGACACCTTCCGTGCGGCGGCGGTGGAGCAGCTGACGGAATGGGCAGTCCGTGCCGGCGTGGAGATTATTGCTCATCAGGAGGGCTCTGATCCGGCGGCGGTAGTTTATGATGCAGTGGCGGCTGCGAAGGCCCGCGGCGCGGACATACTGATCTGCGACACGGCAGGACGTCTTCATAATAAGAAAAACCTGATGGAGGAACTGAAAAAGATCAATCGAATTATCACCCGCGAATATCCGGATGCTTATCGCGAGACGCTGGTGGTTCTGGATGGGACTACCGGACAGAATGCGCTGGCGCAGGCGCGGCAGTTCATGGAGGTGGCGGATGTGACCGGCATTATCTTAACGAAGCTTGACGGGACGGCAAAAGGCGGTATCGCGGTGGCGATCCAGGCGGAACTTGGCATTCCGGTGAAATACATCGGCATTGGCGAGCAGATCGACGATCTGCAGAAATTCGACGCGGATGCGTTTATTAACGCATTGTTCGCATAGAGAGAGAAAGGACTTGATCAACCATGATGACACTTGAGAGTTTTGAGGAAGCGACAGAAGTCGTAGGAAAGGTAATTCAGGAGACCAAGCTGGTCTATAGTGAGTACTATTCCGAGCAGACCGGCAACAAGGTCTATTTCAAGCCGGAGAATATGCAGTATACCGGCGCCTATAAGGTTCGGGGCGCTTATTTTAAGATCAGCACCCTGACTGCCGAGGAGGAGAAGAACGGTCTGATCACTGCCTCCGCCGGGAATCATGCACAGGGTGTGGCTTACGCCGCCAAGCTGGCCGGTGTACCTGCAACGATCGTGATGCCGACGGCTACTCCGCTTATTAAGATCAACCGTACAAAAGGCTATGGGGCCGAGGTGATCCTGTACGGCGATGTCTTCGACGAGGCCTGCGAGTATGCGCAGAAGCTCGCAGAAGAAAGAAAAATGGCATTTGTCCATCCGTTTGACGACCTGGCAGTGGCCACCGGACAGGGTACCATTGCGATGGAGATCATCAAGGAGCTTCCCACTGTGGATTATATTCTGGTACCCATCGGCGGCGGAGGTCTGGCGGCAGGCGTTTCGACGCTGGCGAAGCTTCTGAATCCAAAGATCAAGGTCATCGGCGTGGAACCGGCGGGGGCGAACTGTATGCAGGAATCGCTGGAGGCCGGTCATGTGGTAACGTTAAAGTCTGTCAGCACAATTGCCGACGGCACGGCGGTCAAGTGTCCCGGTGAGAAGATATTCCCTTATGTCCAGCAGAATGTGGACGGCATCATTACCGTGGAAGACAACGAGCTGATCGTGGCTTTCCTTGACATGGTGGAGAATCACAAAATGATCGTAGAGAATTCAGGTCTCCTGACCGTGGCCGCCCTGCGTCATCTGGATGTGAAGAAGAAAAAGATCGTTTCTATCTTAAGCGGCGGTAACATGGATATCATTTCCATGGCTTCCATCGTACAACACGGCCTGATCCAGCGCGACAGAGTCTTTACCGTATCCGTGCTGCTGCCGGATAAGCCCGGCCAGCTGGCGAAGGTGTCCACGCTTTTGGCAGAGCATCAGGGCAATGTGATCAAGCTGGAGCATAACCAGTTCATCAGCATCAATCGCAATGCGGCTGTGGAACTGCGTATCACGCTGGAAGCTTACGGCACCGACCATAAGAATGAAATCGTTCAGGCGCTGAATGATGCCGGGTATCGTCCGAAGGTAGTTAAATCCACGGGAGCGTTTTAGAACGTCTGCCTTCCGATGCTGTGCGCAAATCCGGTCAGTCTGCCCCAATAAAACCATATAATGAAGGATAATAAGGCGAAATATTATGGAATATTTCGTCTTATTTTTGTAAATCGATAGAATTTTTTGTTAAAATGTGCTATACTGTAAAGGCTGAGCGGTAAGATAGAGAAGGGGAGGGTTTCGGTATGATGATTGAACTTGGGAGGGCAAAACGACAGGTTATTCAGTTCCTCTGTGAAGGCAGCAGGGATGTCCTGCTGCGCGGTGCGGCGGAAGGTGCCATCGGCCGGGTGTGGGTCCCCCATCTGACCAATCCTTCCTACTGTCTGGTGGTGGTCGGTGATTTTGCTTATCTTCTGGGTCTGCCGCCCAGGGGAGAGAAAGCGCTGGATCTGAAAGGACAGATCTTTGAATCCGCGCAGCAGGCGTTTCTCTATCCTCAGGATGAACGTTGGTCTGACTGGATCGAAGAGCAGTTCCCCGGTCAGCAGCGGATCGTGACCCGTTATGCGCTTAAAAAGGACGAGCATCATTTTGACATGGAAAAGCTTCGGGAATACGTGGGAGCTGTGCCCAGGGGCGTCCGGATCCGGCGGATCGACGAGAGGCTCTATCATCTGGCCCTGAAGGAGGAATGGAGCAGAGATCTCTGTTCGAATTTTGATACTGCTGATCGCTTTCTGAAATATGCATTTGGTTATGTGGCCCTGAAGGGCCGCGAGCTTCTGGCCGGCTGTTCCTGTTATGGCGTCAGCGAGGGAATGATGGAGATCGAAGTGGATACGCGGAAGGATTGGCGGCGGCAAGGTCTGGCTCTGGCCTGCAGCGCAGCCTTTGTTCTGGAATGTTTGGATAAGGGACTGGTTCCCAATTGGGACGCGGTCAATCTTCAGTCTGTGGGACTGGCGGAAAAGTTAGGGTACGTGTTTGAGAGGGAGTATCAGGTATACCGCCTGAAGGAAATGGAGGAAAATTAAGCGATGGACAGGAAGGATATATTCCGGGCGGTGGATCACACGCTTCTGGCGCCGGACGCCGTCTGGGAGGAGATAAGGCAGCTTTGCGATGATGCGGTAACGTACCAAACGGCATCTGTCTGCATTCCGCCGTCGTATGTAAAGCGGGCAAAGGAGTATCTGGGAGACAGGATGGCAGTCTGTACGGTCATCGGTTTCCCCAACGGCTATAACACCACGGCAGCCAAAGTATTCGAAACCAGGGACGCTCTGGCAAATGGCGCTGATGAAATTGATATGGTCATCAATATCGGAGATCTGAAAGATCGGAATTACCAGAACATCTTTGATGAGATCCGCCTTCTCAAGGATGTCTGCGGCAATCATATCTTAAAGGTTATCATAGAGACCTGCCTGCTGACCGACGAAGAGAAGGTGAAAATGTGCGGGATCGTTACGGAGGCGGGAGCGGATTATATTAAGACTTCTACCGGATTTTCCAGGGCGGGGGCTACGTCCGCAGATATTCAACTGCTTTCTGGTAACGTCGGTCCGAACGTGAAGGTGAAGGCGGCGGGAGGAATTTCATCCTTTTCGGAAGCGGAAGAATTTCTGCGTCTGGGCGCATCACGTCTTGGCACCAGCCGTATTGTCAGGCTTGCGAAAGCCGGGGAGGAGAGCCATGGATAAAGCAGGACTGATCAGGGCGGCGATTGAGAATCTTCCCAATTCTTATGCACCGTACTCCCGTTTCCATGTGTCGGCTGCGCTGCTTTGCAGGGACGGAACCGTTTATACCGGTTTCAATATCGAGAATGCCGCTTATACGCCTACTGTCTGTGCGGAACGAAGCGCCTTTTTCCGAGCGGTTAATGAAGGAAAGCGGGAGTTTGAGGCGATTGCCGTCTGTGGCGGCCGAGACGGCGTGATCACTGATTACTGCGCGCCTTGCGGTGTCTGCCGACAGGTGATGAAAGAATTCTGCGGACCGGATTTTCTGGTGATTATGGCGAAGTCGGAGGAAGATTATATTGAGCGGACGCTCGATGGCCTTCTGCCATTGTCATTTGGGGCGGAAACGCTGCGATAGCTGTCTGGGACGTGCGGCTGCACAGGTGCAGAATGACAGAAAACAGGAGAATGGTTTATGGTAAGAATGTATGATCTGATCGAGAAAAAGAAGCATGGCGGCGTTCTGACCGGGGAAGAAATCCGCGGAATGGTGTCCGGTTACGTGGCAGGGGATATTCCGGACTATCAGATGTCGGCAATGCTGATGGCAATTTGTTTTCAGGGAATGAATGCGCAGGAAACCACAGATCTTACGATGGCGATGGTTTATTCCGGCGATACGGCGGATCTGTCGGGGATCGCGGGTATCAAGGTGGATAAGCACAGCACCGGCGGCGTGGGCGACAAGACTTCTTTGGTCATTGGCCCGATCGCGGCGTCTCTGGGCGTTAAGATCGCAAAGATGTCCGGGCGGGGTCTGGGCCATACCGGCGGAACGCTGGATAAGCTGGAATCGATCCCGGGACTTACGACAGGTATTGATAAGGAGCGCTTTTTTAAGATCGTTGATGAGGTCGGTATCGCTATCATCGGACAGACTGGCAATATGGTTCCCGCAGACAAGAAACTATATGCCCTTCGGGACGTGACAGCCACCGTGGACAGCGTGCCGTTGATCGCCTCGTCGATTATGAGTAAGAAACTGGCGGCCGGAAGCGACGCCATTGTGTTGGATGTGAAGACCGGAAGCGGTGCGTTTATGAAAACCCTGGATGACTCCATCACTCTGGCGAAAGAGATGGTCGCGATTGGAACCGGCGCAGGACGAAAATGCTGCGCGCTGATCACGGATATGGATGTACCGCTTGGTCATGCTGTCGGCAATTCTCTGGAGGTGGCGGAGGCGGTTCGGACGCTCAGGGGCGAAGGACCGGCTGATCTGACGGAGGTTTGCCTGCAGTTGGCGGCAAATATGCTTTTTATGGCGGGGAAAGGAACTGTCGCTGAGTGCCGCGCTCTGGCAGAGGCAGTTCTGGCTGATGGGCGTGCCGTGGATGTGCTGGCGGCTATGGTGAAGGCGCAGGGAGGCGATCCGGCTTATATTTATGATACCTCGCGCTTCCCCGCAGCTCCGTTTGTGAGAAAAGTATTGTCTCCGGCGGACGGATATGTCACCTGCATTGACGCTGAAGGCTGCGGGATCGCGGCTGCGATGCTGGGCGCGGGCCGCGCAAAGAAAGAGGATGCCATCGATTACAGCGCCGGGATCTGTCTTCATAAGAAATACGGCGATCGACTGAAGAAAGGTGACGTTCTGGCGGAATTATATGCCTCGGATGAGGCGCGTTTCGCTGGAGCGGAACAAAAATTCCTGGATTCCTATACGATCGGCGAGGCACCGGCGGCAGAGAAGAAACTGGTATACGCCAGGGTAACGGCGGACGGCGTAGAACGCTTTTGAACGCCCGACAGTTACTTTTACTAGTTTTGCCATACGTTTCCAAACTTTTTTGTGAAAAATTGCTTGCCAAGCGAATGCGTCTGTAGTATAATAACTGCAATGAAACGGATGTGATTCCTGGGATGTACGATAACTCTTACTTTCTTTGAACCTACATTGTGACAGAAGGGATTCCTATATTTTCCGGTGGATGTCAGGCCTCCGTTTGCAGTGGAAGGCAGAAGCCGGAGTGCGGTTGCCCACCTAGCTTGGCTAGGCGTCAAATAGTAAGAACCGGCATCTTGGGATTTACAAATGAAAAAAGCAGCGAGCAATCGCTGCTTTTTATTTCCATGCGAAGAGAGCGCCAGTGACGCTCTCTTCGTATTTCCATGCAAGCAAGGCGCCGGTGACGCCTTGCTTGTATTTTCAGGTACAAGAAAAGCGCCGGTGACGTTTTCTTGTATTGCACCGTTTGGTAAAATGTGTTATCCTAAAAACAGCTGCAATACATTTTTCTGAAGAGTGGGGCATATGATGAAAGAGAAGTATGGGAGATATATTATATGGGGCGTGACGGCATTTTTGGTGATCGTGGCCTGCGTTCTGGTGGCGCTGGCGCTGCTGCGCTGGAGCACGGTGAAAGGGGCGCTTGACACGGTGAATCAGATTCTGGCGCCGATCACTTACGGTGTTATTCTGGCTTATCTGATGTCACCGGCTTATAACCGGATGGAAGGTTGGTTGAATTCCCTGCTTCAAAAGGCTGTGAAGGAGCCGGAGAAACGGGTGTCGCTGTCGAAGGCTCTGGCGACCATGGGGAGTCTGATCTTTCTGGCCGCGGTCATTGTCGGACTGATCTCCATGATCATTCCGACGGTGGTGGAGAGCATTATGGGTATCGTGAATTCGATCCCTTCTTATGTCCAGAAGATCTCCGTCTGGATCGAGACGGTGTTTGCCAATAATCCTCAGGTGGAGACGGCGGTGCTGGATGTTTACCAGCATGGTGTGGATCGTCTGATGGAGTGGACGACATCCACAGCCAACTGGATGCCGAATCTGGAAACAGCGCTGAATCGGATCTATTCCGGTGTGATGGGCGTGGTCAATGTGACGAAGAACAGCCTGATCGGCGTGATCGTCATGATCTACCTGTTGAATATCAAGGATACGCTGACTGCTCAGGCGAAGAAAATGGCCTACGGCCTGTTTACGCTTGGTTTCGCGAATGAACTGGTGGAGAAATGCCGTTTCGTCCATAAGGTCTTCGGCGGGTTTATTCTGGGCAAGCTGATCGATTCGCTGATCATTGGGATCCTGACGTTTATCATCATGAGTCTGCTTCGAATGCCATATACGATGCTGATCAGTGTGATCATCGGTGTGACGAATATCATTCCGTTTTTTGGTCCATTCATTGGAGCGATTCCGAGCGCCCTGCTGCTTCTTTTGGTCAGTCCGAAGCAGTGCCTGATCTTCCTTATCCTGATCCTTTTGATTCAGCAGTTTGACGGCAATATTCTTGGACCGAAGATTTTGGGCAATTCCACAGGGCTTTCCAGCTTCTGGGTACTGTTTTCCATTTTGTTTTTCGGCGGTATCATGGGGCCGGTGGGCATGATTATCGGTGTACCGACTTTTGCTGTAATCAGCCGTCTGGTGAGCGAGACGGTGGAGAAACGGCTGAAGAAGAAGGCATTGTCTACAGATACGGATGATTACAGGGGACTGAAGCGTATTGACGAGGACCGAAAAACGTATGTCAGGTAGGGGTGTATGAAAAGAAGGGGTATCAGATGGATGCTTTGCGTTCCTCTGGCGGTGCTTATGCTGGTGGCCGTGATCCGTTTTGTGGAAAAGCCGGCGGAGGATGGGATTTCAAGGGCGGCGGCCTGTAAGGCGGCCGCCCTTTTTTTGACGACGGCGGAAGACTGCCGCGGGGAAGCGGAAACGGAACGGTCGCTTTTTGCCGCTTCGGACCGGCGGCAATGGTATGTGAAGTATATGGATTGGCTGTACCGTGAGAACGTGATCTCTGAGGAGATGTTTCTGCCGGCTGCGCGTGCGGCGGAAGCGCAGTTGACTTATGGGGAGGCTGTGGAAATGGCCGGCCGGCTTGCGGAGATCGCAGCGGGGAAGGAAACGGGCGCATTGGGGGGCGAGGGAGAGGAGCGGAATCCGGAAGAGACAGGACGCCGGCTTGCGGAAACTGCGGGTATGACGGAGAAAAACCGTAAAAAGCCGATTCCGGAAGGGCGTTTCTGGCAACTGTATGATGAACTTTGTGAAATTGCCGGCGACGGAAGCGGGGTGAAGGAAATCGTCCTGCAGATCGTCGGTACGCCGGACAATGTGGAGGATGCGCCCGCATGGACCGCGTATACGGATCAGGGGCTTTATGGTTTCGAGGGGCTGGGCCTGTCCAGATACGCAGATTGCCGGATCCGTGTTTTGGTGAAGGATCATGAGATGATACATATTACTGAAATCGTCTCGGAGGAGGTCGCCTGCCGGAATGTATGGATCGTCCATGCCTCCGAAGGTGAAATTACAGGATTTACGGGCGACTGCACGCGGACCTTCCGTGTGGAAAAGGGGCTGAAAGAAAGCGAAAGTCTGGAAAACCAGTTGGCGGATCTCTGGCTGTCAGGCGGCAGTGTGGAGAGGATCGCTGTGAAACGCGAGAGGATTACGGCCAGGGTGCTATCGGTTCGGGATGATGTGATCGAGCTGGAAGGTTACGGTGATGTCGGTCTGGATGAAGATTTCTGTGTTTATAAGGTCTACGGAGAATTTGAACGGCAGGACCTGTCACAGATCCTCGTGGGATATGATACGCAGGAGTTTATCGTGGCTGACGGAAAACTGTGCGCGGCGCTGATCGTAAGAAGCTTTGGGGCAGAAACGATCCGGGTGCTGATTTCAGATACTGGTTTTCATTCCATTTACCATTCGGAGATACGGCTGGAATTTCTAAGTGATTGCGTTATGCGGCAGGATGGGAAAGAGACGGTGTTTTGTGCGGGACAGAGCGTCACGGTAGCGTTTCCCGGCGAACATGCGGATGATTCAATGATTACGTTGGCCCCGTCCGACCCGCGTCTGGTTTTTCTTCCGGCTGACGAGCGCACAGGGATCCGCGTTGCCAGTGTGATACGCGGTCAGGGCGCGCCTGTCTGCCCGGGGCGTCTGGAGATCTCCTGCGAAACGGATGGTCTGATACTGGTCAATGAACTGTATATGGAAGACTATTTGAAGCGCGTGCTGCCCAGTGAGATGCCGTTGTCCTATGAACCGGAGGCCCTTAAGGCGCAGGCCGTCTGCGCGAGAACCTACGCTTACCGGCAGATCCGCGGTAATTCCTGTCGGAGTTACGGCGCTCATGTGGATGACAGTACCAACTATCAGGTTTATAATAACAGTGAAACCGGACGCGAGGCCGAGACGGCGGTGGACGCTACCTATGGGCAGATATTAATATACGGTGACGATGCGGCGGAAACGTATTATTTTTCTACCTCCTGCGGTCATACGACGGATATGGGGGCCTGGGGCCAGGAACCGGAGCGGACACCGTATTTGCATGCTGTGGAGGTGCGGCCGGACGGAGGGATAATCGAAACGGGGAAAATGGCGGGCGCGGCCGGCGGCCCTTCGGAGGTCAGTGAGGCAGTTTCCGAAACATCCGGCGAAGAAGCGTTTGCCGCGTTTATCCGTGGGGACGGAGAGAACGTCGGGCAGGCCGATTTCGAGGCTTCCTGCAGCATGTATCGCTGGCAGACCCGGATCACCGCTTCGCAGCTTCAGGAAAATATTCCCGATATCGGCCGGATCACGGACATGCGGGTCACCGGACGCGGCGCCGGCGGCGTAGCGCGGCGCGTGACCGTGACCGGTTCCGACGGAACAAAGGAGATCGAGGGTGAAAGCCGGATCCGCGCGGCGCTGGGACATCCCGGCTCCGTGATCACGAAAAACGGCGGCGGCACTTTAAGCGGCTGGGAAAGTCTTCCGAGCGCGTTCATTTCCATTGAAGAAAAAAAGGCGGAGGACGGCGAAAGGTGCTGGCTCATCTATGGAGGCGGCTACGGCCACGGCATCGGCATGAGCCAGAACGGCGCCCAGGCCATGGCGAAGCGCGGATGGAAATACGGCGACATTCTGGATTTCTTCTATGAAGGGACGCGGATGGAGACGGTGTACTGATGCTCCAGAAATCACCTTCGGTCAGGCAGGACTTCCAGACAGTTTTCCTCATTCTGCATGCGTCCGCACACAGAAGTGAGTCTTGGCGTTACAATGCACCACGGATCGTGTCAGTATGCAAAAAGGGCGCTGATGGCGCTCTTTTTGGATTACGTCAGTATGCAAGAAACGCGCCAGTGACGCGTTTCTTGTATTGCAAAAATAGTTTGCCTGCTATATAATAAAAAGGATTTTGATTACAGGTCGATAAATAAGTTTTATTAAAGGGGTTATGTGTTGTGAAACTGATCTTCCGCTATATGAAACCATACGCGAAGGCGATCGCCGCCGTTATGGGACTGAAACTCGCCGCGACTATGGTGGAACTCTTACTTCCGTATATTCTGGAGCATATCATCGACGTCACCGTACCGACCGGCAATCTTACGCAGATATTCTTCTGGGGACTTCTGATGATCCTGACCGCCGTCGCCACCCGGCAGCTGAATGTGACGGCCAACCGGGGCGCGGTGGAGAACGCCCACAATGTTTCCTACAACATCCGGCAGGATCTGTTCATCAAGACGGCCAATCTGTCCGGCAGCCAGTTCGACGCCTTCGGTCTTCCGAGTCTGATCAGCCGTATGACCAGCGACAGCTACAATGTCCAGTCCTGCGCCCAGTCTCTGCAGACCCTTTGCGTCCGCGCGCCGATCATGCTGGTAGGCGGCATCCTGATCACGATGACCATGGACTGGGTACTTTCGGCGGTGCTCTGCGTGATGCTGCCGATCATGCTGGTCGTTATCTTAAGCGTGTCCCGGTACGGGATCCCTCTCTACAATAAAGTGCAGGAGAGCCTGGACGATGTGGTCCGGGTCATGCGGGAAAATATCACCGGCATCCGCGTGGTAAAGGCCCTTTCCAAGACAGATTATGAGAAACGGCGCTTCGCGGCCAGCAATGACGCCATGACCCGCAACGACGTGAGGGCCAGCACGATTATGGCCCTGCCGGGGCCGATCATGCAGCTTTGCCTGAACACCGGTCTCACGCTGGTGGTCTTCATCGGCGCGATCCGCGTCAATAACGGACAGATGAATCCCGGCGTGATCCTGGCGTTTCTGACGTATTTCAACATGGTACTGCAGGGCGTCATGGCGATCAACCGCATTTTCATGATGATCAGCAAGGCGTCTGCGTCTGCGAACCGCATCGCTCTCATTATGGCTGCGCCGCAGGATCAGCGCATTCTGACGGCTGAGGAGGCGAAGAAGCCGTCCGGCGATGCGTTTATCCGGTTCGAACATGTGAATTTCAGTTACGGCGAGGCGGGAACGGCTCAGGCCGAAGCCTTCGGCGGCAGCAGCCGCGAGCAGTGCCTCTACGATATCGATTTCTCCATTAAGAGGGGCGAGAGCCTGGGGATCATCGGCCCCACCGGCTGCGGCAAGACCACGATCATCAATCTGCTGATGCGTTTCTACGACGTGGAAGACGGCGGCGTCTTTGTGGACGGGAAGGATGTGCGCAGCTACGAAAAGGACGACCTTCACCGAAAATTCGGCGTGGTCTTCCAGAACGACATGGTGTTTAACGACACCCTTCGCCAGAATATTTCCTTCGGACGGGACATTCCGGAGGACAGGCTTACTCAGGCGACGAAGGACGCCATGGCGGCGGAGTACATAGCAGGTCTGGACGGCGGCCTTGACTACATGGCGGATATCAAGGGAGCCAATCTGTCCGGCGGGCAGAAGCAGCGGCTCCTGATCGCCCGTGCTCTGGCGGCGAAGCCGGAGATATTGATCCTGGACGATTCCTCCTCGGCGCTTGACTACAAGACGGACGCTTCCCTCAGGAAAGCGGTCTTTGAAAATTACGGCGGCACGACGACGATCCTGATCGCGCAGCGCGTCAGCTCCGTCATGAACATGACCAATATCCTGGTCATGGATAACGGGCGCTGCATCGGTTACGGAAACCACGAACATCTGCTTGAGACATGTCCGGAGTACCGGGATATCTTCAACACGCAGATGGGCGCTTTGGCTTGAAAGGAGGCGGTGAGAATGCCTGGAAGAGGAGATCGGGGCGGCAAAAAAGAGAAGCCCAGAGACGCGAAGAAATCGCTTCGCCGTATTCTTTCTTACCTGAATGACTACCGGTGGCCGGTGATCGTGCTGACTCTCTGCGCCTTCATCAGCAATTTCGGCAACCTTCTCGGGCCGAATTTCGCCGGAAAAGCCATTCATGCGGCCGGCGCGGGCGCGGGAAAGGTGGATTTCGACGTGGTATTTTTCTATGGGAAATGCATGCTGGCGGCCTATCTGGCCAGCGGCCTTCTCACGTTTTTCATCAATATCGGTATGATGCGGGTCAGCCGCAATGTGGTCCGTAAGATGCGCAAGGACGTGTTCGACAAACTGATGACCCTGCCGGTCGGGTTCTTCGACCGGAACCAGGCGGGCGACATCATCAGCCGCGTCAGCTACGATATTGATGTGGTGGGCACCAGTCTGGCAACGGACGTGGTGCAGATCATCACCAGCGTCGTCACGGTCGTGGGATCCTTTCTCATGATGTGCGCCATTTCCCTGCCCCTTGTGGTTTGTATGCTGGTGACGATCCCCATGGCGATCTACTACACCAGATACATGGGCCGCAGGACCAGGCCCCTGTATTCGAAGCGCAGCGCCGCTTACGGCCGCATGAACGGCTTCGTGGAGGAAATGTTCACCGGACAGAAGACGATTCTGGCTTACGCCTATGAGGACGGCGTCTGCGGGGAGTTCAGCGAAATCAACCATGCGGCGGCCGACGCCTACCGGGATGCAGATACATTGGGTATGACCATGGGCCCGACCGTCGGGTTTATTAATAATCTGGGCCTGTCGCTGATCGGCCTGGTGGGCGCGCTGTTCTATCTGTGGGGCGTTGTGGATCTGGGGCAGATTTCCTCCTTCGTGCTGTATTCGAGGAAATTTTCCGGCCCGATCAACGAGATCGCCAACATCATCAATGAGATCTACTCGGCCCTGGCCGCGGCGGAGCGGGTATTCCGCCTGCTGGACGAGCCGGAGGAGATTCAGGATATCTATAACGCCAGGGTGCTTTCGGAGGTGGAAGGCGATGTGGAGGCGAAGCATGTATCCTTCGGCTATGTGCCGGGCAGGACGATCCTTCACGACCTGAACCTGAAGGCCAATCCGGGGCAGACCATCGCCATCGTTGGACCTACCGGCGCCGGCAAGACGACGATCATCAACCTGCTGATGCGCTTCTACGACGTGGACGAGGGCGCGATCTATGTTGACGGTAATGAGATCCGTACCGTGACCCGCGACAGCTTGCGGCGGACCTACGCGATGGTGCTGCAGGATACCTGGGTGTTCCGCGGAACCATTTACGACAATATCGCCTACGGCAAGGAAGGCGCCTCGATGGAGGAAGTGATCGCCGCGGCCAAGGCGGCCCGCATTCACAGCTACGTGATGCGTCTGCCCGACGGTTACCAGACCGTGATCAGCGAGGACGGCGGCAATATCAGCAAGGGCCAGAAGCAGCTTCTGACCATCGCCCGGGCGATGCTCTATAATACCCACATGCTGATTCTGGACGAGGCCACCAGCAACGTAGATACGTCCACGGAGCGGCAGGTGCAGCAGGCCATGCGGCGGCTGATGGCGGGCAAGACCTGCTTCGTCATCGCCCATCGTCTGTCCACGATCCAGAACGCGGACCGGATCCTGGTGGTGGACCACGGCGACGTGGTGGAGCAGGGAACCCACGAGGAGCTGATGGTGCAGAAGGGGTTCTATTATAAGCTGTATGCGTCGCAGTTTGAGTAGAGTGTCTGCGGAGGGGGAACATAAGTTGCATGACTTCGCGGTTTGAGCAGAATATCTGTGAGGCGGAAACTGGTTATAAAGCGTAGACTGCGAGGCGGAAGTCAGGGCTGTCCGGATGAGCAGAATGGCAGAAGAGCAGGGGACGGAGGGAAAGACAGTGGCTGATGTGATTGAAATCCGGGATCTTTCCGGGCCGGAACTGACAGTGTACAACTGCCGCTCGGAGGTGCAGCTTCTGCGGTATTATGAGCCGCAGCCGGGAATCTTCATCGCGGAAAGTCCGAAGGTGATCATGCGAGCGCTTGACGCAGGATATGAACCGGTGTCGCTTTTGGCGGAGCGGAGACTGCTGGGGAAAGCGGAAGGATGCCGGGATGATGCATTTGATATGTCTGCGGGGGATGGACCGCTGAATTCTGTTGCTGATGCTGCTGATGAGGATCAGGCGGCCCTGCTTCATGAAATTCTGCGCCGCTGTGGGAGTGCGCCGGTTTATATCGCGGGGCTGGATACGTTGACGCAGATCACGGGCTTCTATCTAACCCAGGGTGTGCTCTGCGCCATGCGGAGAAGACAACTGCCTTCGGTAGAGAAAGTCTGCGCCGGAGCCAGGCATATCGCCGTTCTTGAGGATGTGACCAATCAGACGAATATTGGCGCGGTGTTCCGCAGCGCGGCGGCGCTTGGATTCGACGCGGTGCTGCTTACAGGAGACTGTTGCGATCCGCTGTATCGGCGGTCGATTCGGGTGAGCATGGGGACGGTGTTTCAGATTCCGTGGACGTATATAGATGATATGGATTACGTATCCCGCCTGCAGAATATGGGCTTCGTTGCAGCCGCCATGGCTCTGCGGGAGGATTCCGTGCGGATCGACGACCCGCGCCTTCTGGCGGAAGAAAAGATCGCTGTCATACTCGGCAATGAGGGGAGCGGCCTCAGGAGCAGTACGATTCGCGCCTGCGATTACACGATCCGGATCCCGATGTCCCACGGCGTCGACTCCCTGAATGTAGCCGCGGCTGGCGCGGTGGCGTTCTGGCAGCTGGGGCGGAAGGGAATGGAATAAGAGAAGGAAGAGCAGAACGATGGTACCAACATGAATTCGCCTGATGCAATACCATAAGCAAAGACAAAACTGCAGCGTTGTTGGGGCAAGGGAGTTTTCGGTTGATACGCTTGAAAATGTAAGAAGATTTTACTTGAATTATTAGGACTGGATTTCCGAAACACTGCTTCGGAAATTCGCTGAGGAAGAATTCGAAACACTGCTTCGGGTTTCCGGCACATTCGTTTCATTCACGTTGTCGTGGTCGCATTATTTTCTGTTCATGCGGATCAAAAATCCTGTATGAACGATTGCCACTCAGTCGGAACGAGGAAGATGAGCGGAAGGGAAGCGTTAATGAAAACACTAATATTGAATGGGTCGCCAAGAGCAAATGGAAACACGGCATCACTTGTTGAAAAATTGGTAAATGCTCTGGAAGGTGACAGTCATATCGTAAATGCATATAGATGTAATATCTCGCCGTGCATTGATTGCAGATTTTGCTGGGAAAATGACAGTTGCGCAATTCACGATGAAATGCAGGAGGTATATTCGTATATACAGATATGCGACAATATCGTAATAGCTTCCCCCATCTATTTTTCAGAATTAACAGGCCGATTGTTAGATGTAGGAAGCAGATTGCAGAGATATTTTTGTGCCCGTTTCTTCAGAAATGAGATCCCTGTCCCCAAATCGAAAAAGGGAGCGGTTATACTTGTGGGAGGCGGGGACGGACACATAGAAAAACCATATGAAACTGCTTGTACTTTGCTGCATCATATGAACTGTTATAACATTTATGATGTTGTGTACAGTCATAATACTAATAAAAGATCCGCCGTTCACGACAAAAACATTCTTTGTGGAATAAACAGCATCGCGCGGTTCTTTAGCAGTTAAGGATTTCCGGTTTAACGAAAAGAGTAACCCAAAGCTCCTAATCGCCGATGTGGTATGGAAATACGAATCGTATCAAAATGACAAAGAACATAGATCCCTGGTTCTGGTGTGCAGATTTTCTGTTGAACACATTGTACCATCCTAGTCCAGAAAAGAAAAGCTTGGAATCTCGTTTAAAATCAAGCACTCTCGGCTTGCTGTTTACCCCTATGAAATTTCATTAAATGAGATCATATTTTACATTTACATATTGACAATATGATATTAAAATGATATCATACAAATATCAATACAGAAAATACTCACCACAGTACACAGAATGGAGGCAAAGATCATGAAGGAGAAAGTATTAAACGGCAATCGGAACGGCATGCAGATGCTCCTGCTTTTCGGCCTGCTTTACATCGCGGCGGTCGTGACGATCGTGATTGGCGGGATGCAGCTGGATCACGGCTCGAAGACACTTGGGGCGGTTCTGCTGAGCGTGGGCATCTTCTGGGCGGCAGTGGGATGGATCCCCTTCTGCGGTCTGACGGTCATTAAGCCGCAGGAGGCGGTGGTGCTGACGTTGTTCGGCAACTATGTGGGGACGCTTAAGGAGCCGGGATTCTATTTTGTTAATCCCTTCTGTTCCGCGGTGAATCCCGCGGCGAAGACAAGGCTCAGACAGAGCGGCGATGTGGACGGCGACGGGGGAAAATCCATGTCCCTGATCGTGGCGGGGAATTCGTCCGGCACAGGCTTGTCCGAGTCGCCGAGCAAGAAGATTTCCCTTAAGATCATGACGCTGAACAATAACCGTCAGAAGATTAACGACTGTCTGGGCAACCCGATCGAGATCGGCATCGCGGTCATGTGGCGGGTAGTGGATACGGCGAAGGCCGTGTTTGTGGTGGACAATTACAAGGAGTATCTGTCGCTCCAGTGCGACAGCGCCCTGCGCAATATCGTCCGCATTTATCCTTACGACGTGGCGCCCGGCGTGGATACCACCGGCGACGGCGTGGCCGACGAGGGGAGTCTGCGCGGCTCCAGTGAGATCGTGGCGGCCCGCATCCGGGACGAGATCCAGGAGAAGGTGAAAGAGGCCGGCATCGAGATCATCGAGGCCCGGATCACTTATCTTGCCTACGCGCCGGAGATCGCGGCGGTCATGCTGCAGCGGCAGCAGGCTTCGGCCATCATCGACGCCCGGAAGATGATCGTGGATGGCGCCGTGGGCATGGTGGAGATGGCTTTGGAGCAGTTAAGCAAGAAGCAGGTAGTGGAGCTGGACGAGGAGCGCAAGGCGGCTATGGTCTCCAATCTGCTGGTTGTTCTCTGCGGCAACCGGGACGCCCAGCCCATCGTGAATTCGGGCAGTCTCTACTGATATGGCGGATAACCAGAAGAAGCAGATCCCGCTGCGCCTGTCGGCTAAACTCTACGACGCCATCGCCGCCTGGGCGGAGGACGATTTCCGGTCGGTCAACGGCCAGATCGAATATTTGCTGACCGAATGCGTGCGGCAGCGGAAGAAGAACGGGAAATACGTATCCGAGCATCTGGATGAGCCGCCGGAGCTGGATATTGAATGATTGCGGGTATGCGGGAAGAATGCAATTGTGGGTACCCGGAGAGAGGAAGTACGCTCATGACGCGCGAGGAAGTATTGACCTACGTGAAGGAACAATATGATACCGAACCGGATTATCCGTGGCGCGGCGACCCAGACAGCGCCGTCCTGCGCCATGGGGACAGCCGCAAATGGTACGGGCTCCTGATGTATGTGAGCCGCCGCAGGCTGGGGCTTGCGGATCCGGAGCCGGCGGACATCCTGAATCTGAAATGCGATCCGGCCATGGGAGACATCCTGCGGGCGGAGCCCGGCATTTTCCCGGCCTACCATATGAGCCATACGGAGTGGATCTCTGTTCTTTTAGACGGAACCGTTCCGCGGGACCGGGTTTTGGATCTGATCGACATAAGCTACGCGATCACGGCTTCGAAGAAGAAAAAGGAGCGGCTGCGCGGCCCGGTGGACTGGATCATCCCGGCCAATCCGAAATATTACGATGTAGAGGCCGGATTTCAGGAGAATCCCGTGATGGAGTGGAAACAGACTGCCGATATCAGGGCGGGCGATACGATTTACATGTACATGGCCGCCCCAGTCTGCGCGGTTCTCTATAAATGCAGAGCCGTGGAAGTGAATCTTCCGTATCATTACGAGGATGAGAACCTGACGATCAAAAAGGCCATGAAGATCGAGCTTCTGGAGCGCTACGCGCCGGACCGCTTCACCCGCGAGTTTCTGCGGGGGTTCGGCGTCTACGCGGTCCGCAGCCAGCGGAAGATCCCGCATAGTCTGAGCTGTGAGATGAGCGGGCAGCCTTCTTAAAAGAGAAATTCATTGTCCGGATAGATCCGGTCGATCTCCTCGCGCTGCTCGGGCGAGCAGACAATGTTGTTCAGCCGCGGGAGCCGGTCGAGCCCCTGATAGTTTATGACGTCAGCCCCGTGTATCTCCAGCCTGGTCAGGTTGGGAATGGCGTCAAGATTTGAGAAATCATTGATTTTCATACCTGCCAGCGCGATATGCCACACGCGCGGCAGGTTATTATTTTCTCCCATTTCGAATAACGACTCACCGTCTCCCCAGATACCCAGGTATTCCAGATTCTCCAGCCCCTGAATGTCTTCCAGCTTCAGGTTGTGGGAATAGTAGAAGGTGAGGGAGGTCAGCGGCAGGCCGTTCAGCTCGCTTAAGATATTGCTGTCCAGCCGCTTCAGGAACAGGGAGTAGAGGTTGGGCAGGGCGCGAAGCTCGCTGTAGTCCGTAAGCTCGATCAGAGACACATCCAGGGTGACGACAGGACCGCCCGCCAGTTCCCGGATGGAAGTGATACCCCCGCAGTTGCTGATATTCAGCTCGTTCAGATTCGGCAGCGTGGCGACGGAAGCGAGGTTTGTGATCGGCAGATCCGGAATCATCAGCGTCCGGATGCTGGGATTGTTCTCCAGCGGTGAAAGATCCGTAAGCGGATTGTAGCCGAGGCCCAGGTAGGAGATCCGCGTACCCTCAAGCAGGGAGATATCGTCGATATTCTGGTTATAAAGGCATAAGGTGTGCAGGGAAGGCATATGCACGATGTCTTCCAGCGAGGAAATGGGGCCGCTCTGCAGGAATTTTCCGCTTTCCTGCGTCCATTCGTCGTAGAACCTGGGGGTATCTCCCCTGAGCCACAGATAGCTGTCATCTACATAGATCTCCAGCCCCATAATATGGATCGACGTGATTTGGGCCAGTTCGCCCAGCGTCAGGTCCCTGTCCCAGACCTGCAGCTGCCTGCGGACCGCCTCCTCGATCAGCGGTTCTGTAAAATGGTAGATCTGGTTCGGATCCGCATCCGCCGCGTCTGTCGTCAGCGGGTCGCCGGAAAGGGCGTCTGCCTGTCCGGAACCGGGCAGCCGAAGGCCGCCGTTTTGCGCGGAATACAGGATCAAAACAGAGAGTACCAGCACGGCCGCGGCAGGCAGCGCGGCGAGCCAGGCAGGGATCCGTCGTCTCCAGAAAGGAACAGAGTTGTTCCCAGCGCGGTCCTGCTCCTGCCGCAGAAAGGAATACTGCGCCTCCAGAAGATCCTTCTGGAACTCCTGCACGGACTGGTAGCGTTTATCCGGGTCGAAGCGGGTAGCCTTTTCAATGATCGGGCGCAGCTGGGCATCGGTCTCGCCGAGGCATTGCTCCGTCGTCTGATACTCGCCGGTCAGACAGTAGAGCAGAAGGATGCCCAGGGAATAAACGTCGCTCCGCGCGTCGGTCCTCTTAAAGCCGAACTGTTCCGGGGGCGCCGTAAGCTGTGTGCCCATGACCAGGGTGTCGCTGTCCTTGCTGGTGTCAAAATGTCTGGAAATGCCCAGGTCGATGAAATGGCAGACGCCTTTCGCGTCCACGACTACGTTCTGCGGTTTGATATCCCGGTGGATAATGCTGGGCTTCATGGAATGGAGAAACGACAGAAGCTCGGTCAGCTGGATCATATAGTGGAAGACCTGCCGTATGGGCAGCCCCGGTTTTTCTTTGCAGGATTCGCATAATTCTTCCAGCGTGCTGCCCGGAATATAGCTGCGCAGGTACCACGCGCGTTCTTCCCCGGTCCGGAAGCGGCAGATCACGGGAAAGGTATCCGCCAGCTCCCTGCGCGGCGAGTTGTGGATATCCTGCAGGATCGCCTGTTCATTTGCAAGGATCCGCATGGAAACTGGGTCGGAGGCAGTCTTAAAGATCATCTGCCGCCCGCTGTCTTTTTCGGCCACCAGGTAGGTTGCGTAGCCGTCCTCCCGCCGGAGGCAGGAGCAGACGCGGTACTGTCCTTTCAGATCTTCCGGCAGCTCCGTTTCATAGGATGGTTCTTCAAATTTCGGTATATCTGACATACAATCTCAATCTCCTGTTGCCGTACCGGCAGATCGCATCCGCCGCGTCCCGGCGCGCCCTATTCGTCCTGATAAAGGGGCGCTTCGTTCAACTCCTTTAAAAATTCATTGGTCTGCCGCATGGTATACCCATTTTCAATGCAGAAAATAATTCCCGCGTCCCGCCGCACCTTAGCATAGAGGGAACCGAGGGCGGCCAGCCGCAGCAGCTGGTTGGTCTCTGAAAGGCTGGCGTCGATACAGAGGCTGATCCGCAGAAGCATATTCCTGGAGGGCGTCTTCTGACCGCTCAGGATATGGTAGAAGTAGGAACGCTCGATGCCGCTTCGCCGGATCACTTCTTTCGCGTTGACCTGGTGATGCTCCATGAGCTCATACAGATACTGGCAGAAATCCGGGGGCTGTTCCATATTTCCCAGGGCATCCTCCACGACCGTAAAATGCTTGGACCGCCGGATAAGCGACAAAAGCTGCGTGGTGGTCAGGCGTTTCTTCTGTTCGTTCATCCGGTGTACCTCCCTGTAAATTTTCCATATGATTTGACGATCACAGCCAATTTCATCCGCAGACGGCGTTCCGCCCGCAGTTTTGTCTGGTATTTTCAGTATATAATAGAATGTTTTAAAAAACAATCTTATATCCGCGGGAGATGAAAAAAGTCTTCTGTCAGAACACCAAAATATAAGAGTGATGTGCTATCGTAAAAATAGTAAGCAGTTGCTTCCGGCATCGGAAAAGGGGGGAGAAAGCTTGAAAGACCTTCGGATAAAAATTCTGCTTGATGAGTCCATCGCCAGGCGGGGAGCAGCGGCGGCGGACAAGATTTCCCGGTCGATGCTTGCGGACATCGATGAGAAGATAAAAGAGTATTCCGACGTGAAAACGGAAGGGAAAAATCCGGCGCTCTATGACGATGTGACCGCGTATATCCTGCGTCTTGGCGATCCGCGGTTTTTGCGGAAGAACGGGACGATCCGGGAGGCGAGATTCTACAGTTACGCCTATATTGACAAATCCACCTGGAGCGAGATGAAATGGGGGCTTGTGGCCACCAGCAAGAAGACGATTCTGAAGCTGATTATCGCCTTAAAGCTGGATGAGGACGAGGCTGTCCGGCTTCTTCGGAAAGGGCGGAGCGATTTTGACCAGAGCGATCCCCAGGACCAGGTTGTGCTGGCCATGATCGACGTGCGGAAGGCAGGTTTTGATATCACTGTGGACGACGCGGTGGAAATTCTTGATTATTACAGTTTAAACGGCAAGAGATCCTTTGTGAGCATCTACGAGATTCCCGGTTCTTCCGCCCGGAAAAAGGACAGCAGGATATAGATTTTCTTCATGCGGCGGACGGGGGGCGGAAGGGAGAAACAAACGGCCGGAGCCGCAAAACTTCTGCCGGCGGCATGATGAAATGCGGCCGGGAAAGTGATAAGGTATATCCATAACAAAGCCGGAAACCGGCGATCATTAAGGAGGAAAAAAGAATGAAGAATCTTACGAACGAGCAGCTTGAAGGACTGAAGAACAGGGAGACAGCCTACATCGCCGCGCTTGAGGGCGGAGAAGACGTCCGTACCGTGCTGGCACGGATCTATGTGGAGAATCTTGACGACAAGACCGAGAAGCAGGGACTTCTCATCGCGGATACGATCCTTAAAAGCGTCCGCGGGTTTGACGCCGATTATGCCGAGGCCAGGACGGATGTGGACCGGTATGTGGACAAGCTGATGAAGCGGATTGACGGAGACAGGAGCTGTGCGGAGAGATGCGAATACTGGCTGAAGCTCAGCGCCGGTATTGCGGCCGCGGCCAGCGCGGCAGGCGGCGAAGCGGTGGACCGGGAGGCGGTTATCGCAGAGCTTGGCGCACTGTCTGTCCCGGAAGGCGAGGCGACGCCGGAGCTGGAGGAGAAGCTGCGCGCCCAGGCGAAGGAAGCCCTGATGAAATCAGGCGTGCTGCTGGGCTCTCTGGCGGAGCAGGCGGAGGCGCTTGCCGGTATGGATACCGCCGAGGAGGCTGCGGAGCTTCTCATAAACATCGGAAGCCGTGATGTGGAGTACAGGGCCATCCTCTCCATGCTGGCCTATACCGATATTATCAGCGGCGTGTATGAAGATATGCCTGTGAACATGGGCGCCGCTCAGGTGGCCGCTGTTGTCTGCGCTCAGATCGAGCAGGCGCGGATCCTTGAGGCCGTCGGGAACGGTTCCCTGGCCGTTGATCTGGCTGTTGCGGCCCTGACCGTGCTGGGCATCGTTTTGCTGGCGAATCTCTGCATTACGGCTGCCTTTGCGGCTATCAGCGCGGTCTCCGTATTTTCCGTTATTCTGGCCATTCCCGCCGCGTTCATGGTGGGAGTCCTGACGGCGAAGGCATTTCTGGTCGCCGCCGATGAATGGGCGAAGCTTGCCGAGGCTATCGTGAAATTCTCGGCGGCCGCCGTAAGGACCGTGATGCAGGGTGCCAGGACGGCCGCCGAATATGCAGACCGGAACATTATCCCGAAGGTTGCCGCGCTCGCGGCGGATATGCTGGAGAAGCTCCGCTCATTTGTCCATACCGGCCAGAAGGCGGAGACAGTGGAGGATGAGGAGGAGATCGTCGCGGCCCCTGCCCAGTAATGAGATAACGGAGATTCCATATGAGAACGCTTCTTAGGATAAACGGAGAGCGGATCCTGAATTTTATGGATCTGCGGGAAAATTTTTCACCGGCGGAGCTTTATGGCCAGCTTGCAGATTTCCGGCGGTTCGCGGCGGTACACTGTGTGCCGCTGGGAATCTGCTATACCGATTCCGATACGCAGGAGCTGTATATAGCCCGGTATGTGACGAAGGAATTTTGGTACAGCCTGCTTGGGAGAAGCCAGTGGCCCGACCAAACGGCGCCGGCACAGCTTCTCGATGCGCTGGTAAAGGAGCTGGTGCCGCAGCGGGAGTCTGCCGGGGAAGAAGCCGGCACCCCGGAGCAGGACATCGCCGGGGAGGCGGCCGACGGATTTCTGTATGAGAAGCTGGAGGCGATCGTCCGGGGAGGCGTACAGGATGCGGTGAGAGCCGTGCTTATGCTGGCCATAAGCGAGCTTTCCGAGGTGGACGCCAGGACGGTCCGGTCCGGGGAGTGGCAGGAAAATGACATCCCGAGCCGGCCGGAGGGCTTCGGCTATGTGGACGAAGCCCCTCTTGCCGTGTCTAAAATTCCATACCGTTTTCTCTGCCGCGGCGGCGGTGCCCTCAAGCCGGGGGAGCGTATACGGACGGTGCGGATTGCCGCCAAGGCAGGCCGCAGCGGAAAATTTGCCACGGTGGAACTGTGGCCCGACGGCGCCTCTTCGCCGGTGCTGACACAGAAACTTGCGCCGGGCGAATACCGGTACTGCAGCGCTGTGGGAGACAGGATCATCTGTTTCCTTCCGTCCCTGTGCGTTAGCGATGACCTGTGCGCTTTCCGGGCCGGTTATTCGGGGCAGACGATACGCGTGAAGCCCCAAAACGGCGAGGAATGGGAGCTGAGGGAGGACGGCATCACTTCCATGTCCGCCGGAAGCGGCGGAAGAGGGATGCTGTTTGTACAGAACGGACGGCTGAATTTCGCCTTTTTCCGGGACGCGGAGGATTCTTTCAGCCGGTTTGTGCTTGAGAGCATCACGAAACCGGCCGTGGAGGTCCGGGTGACCGAGGGCGGTTTCGAGGTGCTTTTAGAGGATGGAACGACGGCTGCCGGCGGAGACGTGCTTCCGAGAACGGGCGTGTTGTCCTTAAGCGGCGGGGGGCAGGGCTTCGGCCTTAAGGTGCTGGGAGAGAAGGATGCGGGCGAGTGCGCTTTATCTTTAAGCGGCAGGAGCGCCGCGGTTCTTTCCGGCGGGGGCAGGTGCCGCGCGGCGTTCGGCGGCGGATTTACCCTGGAAAATACGGAAGGCGGCGGTAAGGGCATCCGGTTCACATAGGAGCCGGTTTTTGTAAAAGCCGCGGCGTCTGGCGTCCCGTGCGGAAAAATGTGTCGGAAAACGAACCGCTGCCGGCGCAGAATGCCGCATTCAGGATGCAGTCCAATCGGAAGGGAGGCAGATTTTTTGAACAGATATATAGGCCGGCTGAATTCCCTTAAGGGAAGAAGCGGCACTCTGCGGGAGAAAGGACCAGCGGCAGCCGGGCGGCAGGAGATCGCCCAGCTTTCGGAACAGCTGGAGTATATGGAGGATTTTCTGAGCCAGAACCTTTGCAGGCCCGGGAGCTCTATGGCCCGGCTCAGCGAAGCGCTGGAGAACGGTTACCGGCTGTGGGCCGGTATGGCAGGGCGGGTACCGCAGAATGCGGCGGCCAAGGCGGTTATCGCCGCATTTGACCAGAGCGGAGGCGTCCGTGATCTGATCGAGGAGCAGCGGCGGTTTGCCGATGAGGCAGAAGGTTTTTCTGACGGAAGCGAGGCCTGCAGGCTGGGCTACAACAGCCATATGTTCTATCTGCGCAGCGAGACAGAAAAGCTTGTGACCGACCGGAAGCGGATATTGGACGCTTCTGCGGAGATTCCCCGGGGAGCGGAGGGAAATGCCAGGTTCATCGGGGAGGAGTGCCAGCATGTGGCGGCCGTCTGCGATATCCCCAAACGATGGTACGACGGAGGAAAGCTTCTGGAAGATATGCGGGCGGGCAAGCCCATGACCCAGTCCCAGTGGCGCCGGTTCGGGGAGGTATTTCAGGCCGTTGATCTTCTTCGCAGCGATCCGGCCGCTGCCGCTGAGGAGATTGACCAGCTCTGCGCGGGGCTCCGCATCCGGATGGACGCCATGGACGCCAATATCCGCAGGGGAAGTGTCCTGTACGATTTTCTGGCGAAATATCTGACGGAAGCGTGGTTTAGCACCTTCGACCCGGACTCGCCGTCCTGCGGGATGGCCGGTATGACTGCCGGGGAAGTGGGGGAGTTCTACCGGACGCAGACGGAAGAACTGACGGCTCATCTGCCTGCCAGGGGCAGCGCCGGATAAGTCAGAGGGAATGATGGGAGTACAAAACATAAAAGGAGGGCAATACGATGGCAATCTATGCAATATGCCTTGATATCGGGCATAACCAGTCTTCTGCCTCCGCGCCTGAGATTACGGGCACAGAGGAGGTAAAATGCAGCGCAAAGCGGCTGAATGTGGAAGAGATACGGAATATCACGCTCACGCAGCTGATTCTGACCGACCGTCAGATGGATTTTCTGGGAAAGGAGCTGCCGGCAGGCGGAAGCCGCCGGGCCACCTACGGCATTCTCTCGCGGATGGAGCAGGAGACGGGGGAGGAGCTGCGGATCGGAGGCGCTCTTCCCGAGCGGATCGCCGGCGGCGAGAAATTCGCTTACTTTAAAGTCAAACCGGCGGATTTTGACAGCGCCTGCGGGAACAGCGCAGCCGCAAAGAAGAACGGAATCACCCACGGCATTCTGATGGGTTGTTTTGCCTATGCCATTGTCAGAAATATTTTCCGGTACAACAAAGATGAGCTCGGTTCGCTCCGCCGGCAGGACGCCTGCCTTTTAGTGGGCTGTCCCACCACCTCCGACTGGACCTCCGAGAAGGCGGAGCAGGAGTATGCGCAGCTGGTGAAGCTGGCCACGGGCACGCGAAGCGTCAGGATCGTGCCGGAGTCCCGGGCCGCGATGTTCAGCGGCATCGAGGGGAGCGGCGACAATATTTCCGCCGAAAAAGGCGCCATCGTGTTTGATTTCGGCTCTTCTACCGCCGACTGCACCTACATGCTTCTGGGCCGCAGGATCATTGAGTTCAGCTGGACTTTGGGGGCTCACCAGATCGAGTACAATATGGCGCTGGAGGCGTCAAGGCAGGCGGAGATCAAGGCGAAGACCGCGAATATTCCCTTCAGCCCCGGCGGCGACCGGGCGGCATTTATGGAGGTCATGGAGAAAATGCGCCGCTGCAAGGAGGCTTATTACAGCGGCCAGTATGGCGGAGAAAGCCATGAGGAGCTGTTCTCTTTCTGCAAAGGCGTCAGTCCCGTCATGGACATTGACAGCAGTTTTATGGACAGAGTGGCCGGTGAGATGACATTTTCCGTCCGATGCAGCGATGACGTTTCCCGGGTCAGAACCGGCAGCTGGAAGGAGCTGTGCAGGGCGTTTTTCCAGGAGGCGGAGAGGCAGGTGAGGGAATCTTCTTATACCGCGGTGGATGCGGACGGCCGGAAGAAGACGTATTCCTGCGGCGTGGATACCGTCGTTCTGACCGGCGGCGCCAGCAAGATGGATTTCATCACAGAGCTGTGCAGGGAGGTATTTTCCAAAAATGGGAAGACCGCCATCATCTGCGGAAGCGACCCGTCCTACACCGTATCCCAGGGGCTTGCCTGGGTGGAAATCTCGGATGAGAACAGAGAGTCGTGTATCGCAGCCGCAAAGCAGGCTGTGCTGGAAAAGGAGGACTGCGCGCCCGATAAGCTTAAGCAGGCCATGGCCGAGAGAATGTATCCTATCATGCAGGAGATATTTATCGGCGCCGCGGATTTGTGGGCGAAGGATGAGCGGGACTATCTGACGGGAGAAGATCTGAAGACGATTATCAAGGAAGCGGCGGGCACACCTGAAACGGAACAGAAGATGAAGGATGTCTGCACAGATGAGATAGAGAAATGGAAGGAGCGGCTTTCAGCCGCAATCGAGGAGGCGGTCAACAGCCAGGTAAAGAGCCTCTATACCTCAAAGGCTGCCGCGAGCCTTATAATTCCTGCCGACGTGTGGAGGCAGCTGCAGTCGGACAAGCTCAATGTGGGGGCCCTTAACATCGACTCTGTTTTCGCGACGATGGATTTCTCAACGCTGATCCGGCAGCAGATCAATCAGATACTGCAGGCGGCAGCCTGGATCATTGCCGTGTCCCTTGCGCTGGAGACGTTCGGCATCTCGGTTCTGGTGGCGTGGATCTACAGCATGGTCGCGGATGATCTCTGGCGGGATACGAATATGAAGAAGAAGCGGAGCAAGGATACGAGGAGGCGTGTGGCAGAGCAGATGCCGGAAGCCCTCTCGGAGACGAAAGCCAAGAACGAGATGATGGAAACGTTCGTGAAGAGTCTGGACAACATCACTCAAGGCTTTGAAGATCTGATCGGCGAGACGGTCACCACAGCGGTCGATATCGTGACGCTCAGGCAGTTTTCCGTATGATGGCGCGGAATATCCGCTCCTGCGCCGGCGGAGGAAGGGGATTGCAATGGCTGACGGTGTGCTGAAAAAGGTCGCCGCCGCGTGCCGGGAGGCGATGCTGGCGGGAATGCCGATCCTGTATATTAAGACGGACTCGGATATTTTTATCAACCGGCTTGTGCTCATGGAGGACAAGCCGTTGGTGCTGCTTGTCAATGTGAGCGGTCAGGGCGGCCGCGACGGCAAGGCCAGGGTCAGCCGGCCTCTCGGCGAGAAGGGGACGTCTTCGGAGAGAACGCTGCCGAATGCGGTCAATTTTTACCACGAAGTGCCCAATGTATACAGGGGAGGCGACAATCTGTATTCCCGGTGCGAGCACGGCCCGGCCATATGGGCCTGCAAGATGCCGGAAAAACCGGGGGATGCCGGCGGGATCATGAAGCGTCTGGAGGCGTTTGTGACAGACCGGGAAAATCCCGCCCACCGGCAGTATGACGTGCTGCAGAGCAGCGTCGTTATCCTGTATTCCCTGACGCCCTGTGTGTCCCCGATGCTCCAGGCCTACACGGAGATCATCGACGTGCCGTATCCGGACGAGGAGGAGATACGCGGAATCATCAAATCCGTCTCCGCCGGCAGGCTCAGCCAGGCCGGAGGGGACATGCTCTCCAGCCTGTGTACCTATTTCCTGGGCTTTACCGAGGAAGAGATTGTCATCACGATGCAGCAGATCATGTCCGTGAAACGTCTGGATGAGATGGACGAGGCCCAGTTAAAGGAGCTGATGGTGGAGACCGTCTGCCGGCGCAAGAAACAGAAGCTGGAGGGCGGAATCCTGGAATACTGCGAACTCCGGGGCAGGATCGGCGGCATGGAGCGGTACAAGGAGTGGCTGAAGAAGCAGAAAGGGCCCCTGCAGAACTCCAACGCCTACCGGCGGAGCATCGGAACACCGCCGCCGAAGGGCGTGCTGATGTGCGGCATTCCCGGGTGCGGCAAATCTGCGGCGGCCAGATTCACGGCCCAGGAGCTGGGACTGGAACTGCTGCGCATGGATGTGGGAAGTCTGATGGACAGGTTTCAGGGAATGTCCGAGCAGAGAATGCGGGACGCCCTGCGGATGGCGGAGACCGTGTCGCCGTGCGTACTGTGGCTGGACGAGCTGGAAAAAGGATTCAGTGCGGCAAGCGGCGACGGGGACAACGGCTCGTTTAAGCGGATGTTCGGCTATATGCTGAGCTGGATGCAGGAGAACACGAAGCCCTGCTTTATCTTCGCCACCGCCAATGACATCGGGCAGCTGCCGAAGGAATTCTTCCGCTCCGGCCGTTTTGACGCGCTGTTCGCCGTATATCTTCCCACGGCCGAGGAGTGCGCCGACATCCTTAAAGTGAGCATGGAAAAGAGAATCGCCGAGGCGGCCAGGGCCCGCAGGGCCGACACGGCCGATGTGGCCATCTTTTCCGGGGACTGCGCCGATCCCGGCTTCCTTCTGGATTTTGTGAATGAGAACCTGACTGGCCCGGGCGGCCGCCCGAGGATCGTGGTCGGTTCCGATCTGGATGCTCTGGTGTCCCTGGCGCTTCGCACGCTGCAGAAGACGGCGGCGCTTCGGCCCATCACGAGGACAGAGTGGGGAAATGCCATGAGACAGATTCTGGAGGATGACACTTTCGTCACCTACGGGCAGGGAGAGGAGAATATCGACGCCATCGCGGTTTCCTATTGCCGCCTGCTTCGGAAGGGATTTATCCCCACCTCGAGAGACGCGCTTTTTGGAAGCTCGGATTATCACCGGGAGAATCTGGACCGGATGAGAGGCAGAAACGCGCCCGGAGCGAACGGGCAGGATCCGGGAAAATGCGGGGACGCACCGCAGCCGGCCGCGATTCTGGCAGACAGCGGCAGGGAATTTGCCAACAGCTATGACCGGGCGGTCAGCCGCTTCCTGCGCGGCCGGATCAACGAGGCCGCCGCGGAGATTGAAATAAACGAACGGGAAAAATTATACAGGGGGTAAAACGATGGTTGTGATAGACGACGTAATTGTCTTTGCAATCGCGGCTGGGTTAGCGGCCCTGCTTGCCAAAATTGAGAATCTGATCCGATCATGGCACTACCGCTCCATGAAGCTGCCAAAGGACGCGAAGGAGGAACTGAGCGAGAAGGACTGGGAGGAGGTTGCCGCCACCCGGGAGCTGATCACCCGGATCTTTGGCGAGGATCCTGTGGAGAGCCTTCGCCAGAGCAGTAATAAGGAGCGGATCGACCGGATGGACGAATTCGCCAATAAGCTGGCGCAGCTCTACGGCCTGGATATCCAGGTGGATGTGACGGTGGACGCGGTCGAGAAATGCGGGGCCTACAACTGGTCGGAGCGGAAGGCGGTTTTCAATATTCTCCTTCTGATGGTGGACGGACAGAACGAGAATTTTGATTACTGCGTGTGGGAGTCTTTTGACACGATTGTTCACGAGCTTCGCCACGCCGTCCAGCACAAGAGCATTTCGGAGCCGGGCTTCTGGGGCTTTACACAGCAGCAGCGGCAGGCGTGGGCCGACAATATGAGTAATTACATCAGCAGCGCCACGGACATGAAGGCGTACACACGGCAGCCGATCGAGAGGGACGCGTTTACCTTTGCTGCGGCGGTGATCGAGGAGGTAAAGAAGAAGTGAAAGTGACATTCAGTGAATATAAGGAATATATGCAGGGCGACGGATACGCGGAGCGGGAGATTACAAGGATTTTCCGCGCGTTTAAGGCCATGGACGGCCAGAGCCGTTCCTGGCTGGTCTGGTGGATTGTGGCCCGACGTCTTCCGAAGGATGAGATCGAGGGCATCACGGCGCGTTACCTGATCGAGGAGCGGGGCTTTAAGCCGGTCAACGCATTTATCATCATGGACTGGCTCAAGAGCGAGCCGGAGACGGCGAAGTATTTTCTGCTGAAGACGGAGACCGACGCCAATATCGGAGAGAAGGCGGTCAGGGAGCTGGAAAAGCTCATGCCGGCGGTTCAGACGCAGTCTGCGCCCGGGTCTTCCGGGCCGGAGGCGGACGAATCCCTCGGCGACAGCTGAACGGTCCGGACAGGGGATCTCATAACTTCTGCCGGCGGCAGGATGAAAATGATCTTCGGACGTGCTATTCTTTAGAAGAAAGGAACGTTTGGAGAAGGAAAACCGGAGGAAGCGGGAGGCGTGAAGATGGACAGAAAAGAGAACACGGCCAGTAATTTTTTCAGGGAGAGAGGCGGCGGAAGAAAAATGACCGTCAGCACCCGGAAGGAGACGACGCTGGCCGCCATAGAGCACAGTATCAACGTCCGGAAAGCGCTGCGGAACCGGGCCGGCCGCGGGATGTTCGGGGACTTTCAGGACGGTCCCCAAACGATTCCGGAAGGGAAAAAGAAAGGGGGTTGCGGCAGATGAACCGGGCAGTATTTGACACATTTTACACGGACAAACCGATTCTCGGCATGCTCCATCTGAACGGAGAATCGCCGGAGGCGGTGGACGAGTGGGCCAGACGGGAGATCGCCCAGATGTATGAGAACGGCGTGGATGCCGTTCTGGTCGAGAATTATTTCGGAAATACAGACGATGTGGAGCGTATGCTCCGGTACCTTCAGAAAGAGTATCCCCAAAAGGTGTACGGCGTCAATGTTCTCGGCAATCCCCGGCTGGGCTTTGAGCTGGCTGCGCGGTACGGCGCGGCATTTCTGCAGATGGATTCCGTCTGCGGCCATTTACGGCCGGGAAAAAGGGCGGAGGCCGGCGTAGGACCGGGCCATTATTATGGAATGTATGACAGCGACTTCGCGGACTGGCTGGCAGGGCTTCGGGCGCGGTTCCCCGTATTCCTGCTTGGCGGCGTCCGGTTTAAGTACCAGCCGGTCAACTCCGGGCGCAGCGTCGAGGAGGATCTGGCGATCGGAAAGGAGCGCTGCGACGCCGTTGTCGTGACCGGCGCCGGCACCGGGATCGAGACGGATATGGAGAAGATCCGGCAGTTCCGCAGCGCGCTGGGGGATTTCCCGCTGTTTGTCGGCGCAGGGATGACGGAGGAGACCTGCGAGGAGCAGCTTTCCGCCGCGGACGGCGCCATCGTAGGAAGCTGGTTCAAGGCGGGCGGCGTGACGTCCGCTCCCGTAGACCCTGCGCGCGTGCGGCGCTTTATGGATGCGGTGAAACGGGTGAGGGCAGCTCAGCCGTAATTCGGAGAATGGAGGAATTTGAAATGAAAAAGGATTTAACGGAGCTTGTGTTTATTCTTGACCGCAGCGGCTCAATGCAGTCACTGGAAAGCGACACCATCGGCGGTTACAACAGCTTCCTGGAGAGGCAGAAGGCCGAGCCGGGCGAGGTGATCGTCACGACGGTGCTGTTCGACGACAAGTATGAGATCCTGCATGATCACGTGGATCTGAAAAAGGTTGCGCCGATCACGAAAAAAGAGTATTATGCAAGGGGAATGACGGCGCTTCTGGACGCGGTGGGAAAGACCGTTACAGAGGTGGAACACCGCCAGAACTTTATGCCGGAGGCGGAAACGCCGGCGAACACGATGGTGGTCATCATCACGGACGGGCTGGAGAACGCCAGCCATGAATTCAGTCTCAGCACGGTCCGCCAGATGATCACGGCGCAGCAGGAAAAGCACGGCTGGGAATTCATTTTCCTGGGCGCTAATATGGATGCGGTGAAAGTCGCCGGAGGTCTCGGTATCAGCGCGGACAGGGCCGTGAATTACCGGCCGGACGCGGTGGGAACGGCGACGAATTTTGACGCGTTGGGCCAGGCCGCGTCCGCTGTGAGAGGCCACGGAAACGTGGGCAGCAGTTGGCGCGGAAAGATTGACAAAGATTATAACGAGAGAAAATAGAGGGCGCGCAGATGCTTGAATTGCCGGAAGTGACGGACACATCCGGCGGAAGAAAGGAGAAAAGCCCTGTGACTTTGAAGGAAACGCTTGATTATGAGATCGCCTGGCAGGAGAGGATCGCCGCCATTCCCGGGGAGAAGATGAAAGCTTACCTTGAGCGGGAATTTACAAAGCTCCCGATCCTGACGCAGGCCATGCTGGAACCTGATCTCCCGTGGGAGTTCCGGCCGGAGTCTCTGGAGATCGACAGCTATACTGCGAACCAGATTTTCTGTTTTCTGGGTTATCCGGCTAAGAAATACGGCGGCAACTGCCAGGCCCTGGCCGATCGGTACGGCGAGAACCATCAGGAGGCTTGGCGGTTGTATCAGGCGCATAAAATACGCATTGCGGAGGTCAAAAAAGAGGGCGAAGATGCGCAAAAGGCTGCCTCTGAGGAATACATGGCGCATTATCGGACCCTGACGGAAGAACAGCGCCCGATCGCGAATTACGCGATGGCCAGGCAGGTTTCGCCCGGGAGCACGAGCGGATTCCATTTCAGGCCGTCTTCTCCGTCTGTATGGCCTTTCAGCTATTATAGCTGGGCGGACACGAAGCCGGTGCCGGGCGTAGCTTTTTCCATAGGCCGTGCCTGCTTTGCCGGAAGGGATCCGTTATTGTTTTATGCTTTAAATGACTACGAGAAGATTTCCAGAGGCACGCCGCTGGAAAAGGCCGTTTTCCAGACGGGAGACGGGTGGCTTCAAAAGGTATATCCAACCATCGAAGGATATTCCAGCGGGATTCGGACGGTGGGCTTTTTGGGAGGTATCATCCTGTTCCGGCTGGATGAGGAGAAGATTCGCAGGCTCGACATCTTTTACAGCGTGCCGAAGGAGGAGAAACAGGAGGATTATATTTTTACCTGGCCGGGGGCCGGGGAGTTTTCGTGTATACTGGGGGAGATTGTTGACGGTAAACTGATCCCTCTGTATCTTGATGATTTTGTCATGAAATGATATCCGGGTCAACATACCTTTTGATCTCGATATCATAAAACAGAGAGGGGGTTCGTCCGGTGTGGCAATGGCAGTTTAAGAGTCTGGCAGAGCGTGCCGGCATGGGGGATATAAAGGCCATGTTGCGGCTCGGGGAATCGTTCCGGGGAGAGCTTCCTGCGGCCTATCTGCGTCTGGAGGCGGAGTGGGAAGAAAATCCCGGGCAGAAAGAGGACGAACTGGCGGATTATCTCGAAAACCACGGGGCGGATGCGTTTAACGCGCGCGCGGGGATCCTGTGGTATCTGCGCGCGGCGGCCTATGGAAGCGCCCCGGCAGAGGAGATCGCGGCGGCGCATCCCGGATGGGGGAGGCTTTCGCTGCTTCCGGAGAAGTTTTTCATCCCCGGACAGGATTTCCGCGTCAGTATCCGGGGAAGCGAGCTAAGGAAGGCCGGCCTGCTGAATATGAAGGCGGAACAGGAGTATTCGATCCGTTCGCTGGATGAGGACGGCATCTTTTATGCGGAGACCTATCATGGTTATGAGGGGCCGGATGAGGACGGCTTCGGGATGGAAGAACTCTATGATTTTTACGCGTTTGACGAATTCTTCAACTGCCTCGGCTGCCTGAAGGGATACTCGAATCTGGACTATCGGAACAATGAAGAGCGTTTCCTGCGCGAAATCCGGACAGCCGGGGAGAACTACCGGCGTCAGCGGGAAGAATACTGGAGGAGCACAAAAGCGGGGAGCGATTCCGAACGCTGCAAATGGCTTCTTGCCGGGCATAAAGTCGTCACGATCCGAAACGGCGTGCTGGTTTCCTTCAGGGAAGACGGGCCGGGCTATACGATCCCGGAGCAGGTGTCCGCGATCGGCGCGAACGCATTTTCCGGCAATGATACGCTTGAGGAGATTCTTGTTCCGGCGCAGGTCGGAAGCATCGCCGGTTTTGCGTTCAGCTCCTGCAAAAGTCTGCGGAAACTCATTCTGCCGGACCATCTGACCGCGCTGGGAAGCGGGCTTTGCATGGACTGCCGCCGGCTCGAGGAGATCCATCTGCCGGAGATGCTTGAGGAGATTCCCGCCCGTATGTTCCAGTTCGGGAGTGCGTTAAAGCGGATCCGGCTGCCGGAGGGGCTGAAGCGGATCGGGGACGAGGCGTTTTCCTACAGCGGGCTGCAGGAGATCACATTGCCGGATGGGGCCGCGCTGGGCAGGAAAGCATTTGCGGGTTCTGAGCTGCGCGCGATCCGCATCCCCGGGAATGCGAAGCTGGGCGAGGCGGCATTCTGGTTCTGTCAGGAGCTTGAGGAGGCCGTGCTTGAGGAAGGGATCACCGGGCTTCCCGGCAAGATTTTTGCAAACTGCAGCAGACTGCAATCCGTACGCCTGCCGGCGTCGCTTCGGGTGATCGGAAGCTGCGCGCTGGACAGCAGGAGCTTAAAGAGGGTTGAGATCCCGGAACAAGTGCAGGAGATCGCATACGGCGCATTTTCCGGGAACACGGTCCTGTATGGGAAGGCGGGAACAGCGGCGGAGCGCTATGCCGCGGAAAACGGCCTGCGGTTCGTGAATAATGCTTCGGCCGGCCGCGGATGAGGAGAAATCCATACTTGGGGCTGACTTGGTTATGAAGCGAAGAGAAGGGAAGAGAAGAGGCGGAAACGCAGCGTGGGCAGTTTGGATGAGCGATATGATAAAATGACCGCGGCGGCCTGGATCCTGGGCCATGCGCGCGGTACCGGCGTGCCGGAACTTCCGGCTGCAGTCAGGGACAAAACGGCCGGTGAATGTTCGGGGGAGGAGATCGACCGGATTTTTGCCGCGGGGCAGGCGGCGGGTCTGAAGCTGTATCCGTTTAAGGCGGGCGTGCAGGTTCTGGCGCGCACACGCCGGACTATGGGCTTTCTGCGCTCCGTTCCCTTCGAGACGATGCTGGACGTGGGCAGCGGGCGCGGCGTCTTCCTGATTCCGTTCATGAAAGAATTTCCGTGGGTGCGCGTGACGTCCCTCGACCTCCTTGAAAAGCGGGTGACATTCTTAAATGAGCTGGCGGACGGCGGCTTCGGACAGCTTCGCGCGCTGCAGAAGGACATCTGTGAGCAGCCGTTTGCGGACGGCAGCTTCGACGTGGTCACGATGCTGGAGGTGCTGGAACATATCCCGGATGCGGAGAGGGCGGTGAAGGCGGCCGTACGTATGGCGAAGCGATATGTTGTCGTCACCGTTCCGTCGAAACCGGACGATAACCCGGAGCATATCCATCTGCTGACGAAGGAGAAGCTGACGCGGATGTTTTATGACGCGGGATGGACGCGGCTGCATTTTGACGGCGTGGAGGGACATCTGTTTCTGGTGGCGGCTGCGTGTTAAGCCGCGGTCTGCGGCTGCCGTGAATGAACGGTAAGAGGTGAGTGAAAATGAATCCGTTTGCGATACGCAAATACCCCCGGACGCCGCATCTTGAGGGCTCCCGCCTTCAGCCCGGTGACGAGGATCTGAGTCAGATTCCGTTTGAGGCGGTCCGCGGGAGACATCTGGTTGTCGAGGAGAAATGCGACGGCGCGAATTCCGCCATTTCCTTCGACGCAGACGGCGGGCTTCTGCTGCAGAGCCGCGGGCATTATCTGACGGGCGGGGAGCGGGAGCGCCATTACAGCCTGATGAAGCAGTGGGCCACGGTTCACCGTGACGCTTTTTATGAGCTTCTCGGGACACGGTATATCATGTACGGCGAATGGCTCTACGCGAAGCACACGGTATTCTACGACGCGCTGCCGCATTATTTCCTGGAATTCGATATTCTGGACCGTGAGACGGGGATTTTTCTGGACACGCCGACCAGACAGCGGATGCTTGCGGGCTTTCCGGCCGTGTCCGTTCCGGTGCTGGGCGAAGGCCGGTATGAAAGCAGAGAACAGCTGCTTAAACTTCTGGGGCAGTCCCGGTATGTGACCGGAAACCAGAGACGGAGTCTGTATGAGGCGGCCGTAAAGCTGGGTCTGGATCCGGAGAGAGCCTGCGCGGAGACGGAGCTTTCCGGGATGATGGAGGGGCTTTATATCAAGGTTGAAGAAGACGGGCAGGTGGCTGAGCGGATGAAATTCGTGCGGGCCGCTTTTTTGCAGTACGTGGATTTCTCGGAGACCCACTGGCTCGATAAGCCGATTATTCCCAATCAGCTCGACGGCCCGGTGGAGCGGTTGTTCGCATGAGACGGGAGGCAGGCAGATGAAAGACGCGGCACCGGATTTTATCCGGGAATTTCAGGAATGTGTTCCGAACGGCCCGACGGATGAAATTGACTGGGACAGAATCGGGCGGCTGCTCGCCCCGGCCGGCTTTACGGCGATGAAAGAGACGCCGCAGAATCCGGTTTTCCATGGCGAGGGCGACGTATACAGGCATACGCAGCTGGTCTGCCGGAAACTGCTTTTAAATCCGGGATTTTTCGGGCTTTCCTCCGGACGGAGAACGGCGCTTTTTCTGGCTGCGCTTCTTCATGATATCGGGAAGACGAAGACGACCCGCTGTGAAGGCGGCGTCTGGACTTCTCCGAATCATTCTGCGGCCGGCAGCCGGATCGTAAGGACGTTTCTGTGGCGGGACTGCGCGCTTTGCGGGACACCCGGTGCTATGGCGTTTCGGGAGGCGGTCTGCGCGCTGGTCAGATACCACATGCTGCCTGTGCATCTGGCAGAGAAAGAGGATGCGAGACGCCGCGTCCGGGAAATAGCCTGTATCGGCGAGCTTGCTGCCGGATTTACGCCGGATCTTCTGCTTGTGCTTGCGGAAGCGGACGTGAAGGGCCGGATCGCCGGCGATACCGCGGATCTTCTGGAACGGGTGCAGCTGGCGGGAATTCTTGCGGAAGAGGCCGGTTGTTTGGACCAGCCGTACCGTTTCGGCGACGCGTTTACAAAACGCGCATATCTGTCCGGCCGGAATGTGGATCCGGATCAGAAACTCTTTGACGCGTCCTGGGGCGAGGTGGTCATGCTGTCCGGCCTTCCGGGTACCGGCAAGGATACCTGGATCCGGGAGAACCTGCCGGGAATGCCCGTTGTTTCTTTGGATGAGATCAGAAAAACAAGAGGGATCGGACCGGCGGACAATCAGGGCGAAGTCGTTTGGGCGGCGCAGGAAGCGGCTAAGGCGTATCTCCGGAAAAAGCAGCCGTTTGTCTGGAATGCCACAGATACCGGGAGGGATACCAGGCAGAAACTGGTAACCCTTTTTGAACGGTACGGCGCGCGGGTGCGGATCATTTATCTGGAAACCGGTTTGAATGAGCGTATCCGCCGGAACGCGGGCCGGCCGGAACCGGTTCCGGAAGCCGTGGTCGGACGGATGCTGGAGCGGACGGTTCCGCCCATGCCGGACGAGGCGCAGACGGTGGAGTGGGTTTGTGTGTAGGGGATGCGTGCGAAACCTGATTTTTTTGAGAATGGCCTTGAAACCGTCCGATGTAAGTATGAGTCCGGCCCGAAACGGGTATTCTAATCCTGCAAACGTGATGCTGGCTGCCGCGGAAAGCGAAATCTCCGGCGGAGATGAAGACAATTCTCGGGCGGCCTGTCACGAATTCATGCAGGAGGAGATTACCATGACGAAACTGGAATGCAATGTAACGAATTGCCTTCATAATGCGGAGAACCGCTGCTGCAAACAGGCGATTATCGTGGACGGAAGCGAGGCGCGGGAGACTTACGAGACCTGCTGCGGGAGTTTCGACAGGAACTCAGAGGGCTCATTTAAGAACCTGTTCAAGACGCCGGAGAGCCGTCTGGAGATTGACTGCGAGGCCGTGAACTGCGTCTATAACCGGGAGCGCCGCTGCGAGGCGGAACGGATCGGGATAGCAGGCGACGGCGCATCGGAGGCGGAACAGACAGAGTGCGCGACGTTTCTGATGAGGTAGGACGGCCGGGCGGAAGGCGGCCGGAAGCACTGGCGAGGAAGGGCTGTGCAAAGCACAGCACAGGCGCCGAACCAGGGCGGTAAGCAGGCTTATCGCCCGCTCCGGCGCGCTTCCCGCAGCTGTACATCCCGGCTGATCTTCGCAGTATCTCCGGAATATTTCCGATACGTAAACGCCGATATTCGGTAATTTCTGAAAAGAACATTTTCGGTAATTCCGGTGATTTCTTAAAAAAACAGTTGACATTTCCCACCGGTCATAGTATAGTTATATAGGTTATGAAAATAACCGCACAGGAAAGCAGGTATCCACCTCACCTCGGCACGAGCAAGTGACCCTGGTTTATAGCGATGAAGCGTGAGTCATTTTCATGCGATTCATTTGTCGGGCGGATAGTGTGTGCTATCTGCTTTTGTTTTGCAAAGTACATGGTTCGAAAACATTTTGGAGGTGAACGACAATTAGCGAGTTAATGATCAACGAACAGATCAGGGACAGGGAGATCCGCCTGATCGGTGAGAACGGGGAGCAGTTGGGTATCATGTCGCCCAGGGAAGCGCTGCAGCTGGCCCATGAGGCGGAGCTGGATCTGGTGAAGATCGCTCCCGGCGCGAAACCGCCGGTCTGCAAGATTATTGATTACGGCAAGTACCGTTACGAGCAGGCCCGCAAGGAAAAAGAAGCGAAGAAGAAACAGCATATCATCGAAGTCAAGGAAGTGCGTCTGTCGCCGAATATTGACACCAACGATCTGAATACGAAGGTCGGCGCCGCCAGGAAGTTTCTGGAGAAGGGCGACAAGGTCAAGGTAACATTGCGTTTCCGCGGCCGTGAGATGGCGCATATGGCGCAGTCCAGGCACATTCTGGATGACTTTGCGCAGGCTCTTTCCGATATCGCGATCATTGACAAGCCGTCCAAGGTGGAAGGAAGAAGCATGGTGATGTTTTTATCTGCAAAACGCTAGAATAGACAGTACAAGGAGGAATAGTTATGCCTAAAATGAAGACCAGCAGAGCGGCTGCAAAGCGTTTCAAAGTGACCGGTACCGGTAAGTTAGTCAGGAACAAGGCCTATAAGTCCCATATCCTGACGAAGAAGTCCCCCAAGAGAAAGAGAAATCTTAGAAAAGATATCGTGACCGATGAGACGAACGCAAAAGTAATGAAGAAGATTTTACCGTATTTATAAGATTTCTTGAATTCAGAAGGAGGGAATTGTCATGGCAAGAATTAAAGGCGGCTTAAACGCTAAGAAGAAACACAATAGAGTATTAAAACTGGCGAAGGGCTACAGGGGCGCGCGTTCCAAGCAGTACCGCGTGGCCAAGCAGTCCGTGATGCGCGCGCTGGCGGCGTCTTATGTCGGCCGCAAGCAGCGCAAGAGAGAGTTCAGGAGCCTGTGGATCGCCCGTATCAACGCGGCGGCGAGACTTAACGGTCTGTCTTACAGCAAGTTCATTTACGGCCTTAAGCAGGCCGGCGTGGAGATGAACCGCAAGGTACTGGCCGATATGGCAGTCGCGGACGCCGAGGGCTTTACGAAGCTGGCGGAACTGGCGAAGAGCAAGCTGGCGTAAGACAGTTTGCCGGAAGACCGAATTACAGAGATCGTATGAAAATATGTCCCGGGAATGTATATTCCCGGGCTTTTCTTATGTCAGGATGCGGAAAGAGTATCGTCGGACGGCCTGCGCCGGGAGACTTATCACATACCAATACAAGCAAGGCGTCACTGGCGCCTTGCTTGTATGGAAACACGCAAAACGGTGCGGAACCCGAAAGCTCCGCACCGTTATCTGCGGGAAATGGGACTTGAACCCACACGATCATACAATCACTAGATCCTTAGTCTAGCCTGTCTGCCAATTCCAGCATTCCCGCAAGCCTTGACAGTATAGCACATTTTTGGGGGAATGGCAACTGATTTTTTGAAATTTTTTCGTTTGCAGGAAATTTTCACGGGATTGAAGAGGACATAATTTTGTGATATACTTTCTGTCATAACCGGATGGACTGTAGAAATAAGAAGGCCGGCGCAGACAGACGCGGGAAGGGAGAATTCATGAAGCGGACAGGGAAGCTGCTGATCGGGATCGCGGTGATACTTTTGCTTGCGGCGGGGACTGTGGCGATCACGGGGCAGTTTGCATGGAACAGGAAGCCTGCAGAACCTTCGGAGCCGCAGACAGAGTCCCAGACGGCGCCGCCGACAGCGCAGGCCCCGACGGAACCGGAGATTGCGACGGAAGCCGAGACGGAACCCTACGTCTCGCCGATTGATTTTGAAGTGCTCTGGGAGAAGAATCCGGATGTAATCGGCTGGATTACGATCGAGGGGACGCATATCGACTATCCGATCCTGTATTCCGGGGACAATGACTATTATCTGCATCACGATATTGATGGCAATGAGACGGTTGCCGGTTCTATTTTTCTGGATCTGGAGGATAAGACGGATATGACAAGCCGCCATAACGTGATCTACGGGCACCGAATGAAGGACGGCAGCATGTTCAAGGATGTGATCCGGTTCCGGGAAGAGCAGTTCTTTAAGGAACATCCTTACTATACGATCTATCTGCCGGACCGGGAGATCAGGCTGAAAGTGATATCGTGTTATTATGCGGCCAACAGCTACCAGCTGCGGCGGATGTATTTCCCGACCCAGCGCGCCTTTGATAAATTTGTGGAGCGGAGTCTGGAGAAATGTCCATACGCGGAGGAGGTGGAGTACCCGGTGAAGTCGCTGTTTACGCTGATTACCTGCAGTTATGAGGTGGACGACGCCCGGACGATGCTGCTGGCGGTGGAGGTAGACGGGGATGGGAACCAGATACTGGCGGAGACCGCCGCGGGCGGGCAGACTAAGACGCGCTGACAGGCGGCGATCGGGCCAGATGGAATGATCCTATGAATTTGTAAAAAATGTGAAATAGCACTTGCATTATGGATCGATATCCATTATGATAACGGCAGAAGCGTGCGACTGGCGGAGTCAGTGGGCAACCACGGGGGAGCACGCATTTTTGAAAAGCCGACCGCCTGGGCATTATATTTGTGGTGCCCAGGCGGTGTTTTTTTCGCGAAGGCAAATTGTTACAGCGCCAGTTCTGCGTATGGCAGGCTCCGCCGGGGGCTGCTTGCAGATCCCGGCGGAGCCTGCCATACGCAGAGCGGGCATTGGAACAATGCCCGCGACCGAGAAAACGCGAAGCGTTTTTGAGGTGGCACGTTCGAGGCGGCGCGTTCGCGGAGAATAACCCGCAAAGGCACACATTATCACATCACATAAAGGAGGACAAAACTATGCAGAAACTGGATTTGACTGCGGAACTCAGGAACAACGCGTATCCGGGCCGCGGAATCGTCGTCGGAAAGTCGGCGGACGGGACGAAGGCGGTGGCGGCGTATTTCATCATGGGACGCAGCGAGAACAGCCGGAACCGGGTGTTCGTGGAGGACGGCGAGGGAATTCGTACCCAGGCGTATGACCCGGCGAAGCTTAAAGATCCCAGTCTGATCATCTACGCGCCGGTGAGGGTTCTGGGAAACAAGACGATCGTGACCAATGGGGATCAGACGGATACGATCTATGAGGGGATGGATAAGCAGCTGACGTTTGAGCAGTGCCTGCGGAGCAGGGAGTTTGAGCCGGACGGGCCGAATTATACGCCGCGGATTTCGGGGATCATGCATATTGAACGTGGCGGGTATAATTATGCGATGTCGATCCTTAAGAGCGCGGATGGGGATCCCTCTTCCTGCCAGAGATATACGTTCGCGTATGAGAGGCCGCTTAAGGGCGAGGGACATTTCATTCACACCTATATGCATGACGGGAATCCCCTGCCCAGTTTTGAGGGCGAGCCGAAGCGGGTCGGGATCGAGGGAACCATTGATGAATTTACGGAAATGGTCTGGACCAGTCTGAACGAGGAGAATAAGGTGTCGTTGTTCGTGAGGTTTATTGATATTCAGACTGGGGAGTATGAAAGCAGGATTGTAAATAAGAATTCGTGAAAGGTACGCGGCCCGGCAGTGATCTGTCCCGGGCTCAGGTTTCCGAATGGAAGGAGAATGATGAGATGAAAGAACTGGAATTGAAGTATGGGTGTAATCCGAATCAGAAGCCGTCTCGGATATTTATGGAGAATGGGAAGGAACTGCCGATTACGGTGTTGTCGGGGAGACCGGGGTATATTAATTTTTTGGATGCGTTTAATGGATGGCAGCTGGTGAGGGAGCTTAAGAAGGCGACGGGGCTGCCGGCGGCGACTTCGTTTAAGCATGTGTCGCCGGCGGGAGCGGCGGTGGGACTGCCGCTCAACGAGACGCTTAAGAAGATCTACTGGGTGGATGATATGGGTGAGTTGTCGCCGCTGGCGTGCGCTTACGCGCGGGCGCGGGGAGCGGACCGGATGTCTTCGTTTGGGGATTTTATTTCTCTGTCGGATGTGTGCGATGTGGATACGGCGAGGATCATTAAGAGAGAGGTGTCGGACGGGGTGATCGCGCCGGGGTATGAGCCGGAGGCATTGGAGATCCTTAAGAGCAAGAAGAATGGGAATTACTGCGTGATCCGGATCGATGAGAATTACGTGCCGGATCCGGTTGAGAAGAAGCAGGTGTTCGGGATCACGTTTGAGCAGGGAAGAAATGAACTGAAGATCGACGATGAGCTGATGTCGAATGTAGTGACGGCCAACAAGGAGATCCCGGAGGCGGCAAAGATGGATCTGGCGATCTCTCTGATCACATTGAAATACACGCAGTCGAATTCGGTCTGCTATGTGAAGGGCGGACAGGCGATTGGCATCGGAGCGGGACAGCAGTCGCGCGTTCATTGTACGAGGCTGGCAGGGCAGAAGGCGGATAACTGGTTTTTACGTCAGGCGCCGCAGGTGTTGTCACTGCAGTTCGTGGACGGCATCAAACGGGCGGACCGGGACAACGCCATCGATGTGTATATCGGGGAGGAGTATATGGATGTGCTGGCGGACGGCGCGTGGGAGAAGACGTTTAAAGTGAAGCCGCCGGTATTTACCCGTGAGGAGAAACGGGCGTGGCTCGATCAGATGACGGATGTGGCTCTGGGCAGCGATGCGTTCTTCCCGTTTGGCGATAATATTGAGCGGGCGAAGAAGAGCGGCGTGAAATACATTGCCGAGCCGGGAGGCTCCGTAAGGGACGATCAGGTGATCGAGACCTGCGATAAGTACGGGATGTCCATGGTGTTTACAGGGATCAGGCTGTTCCATCATTGACAGGGTACCCTTGCGCGGTATGCGGCGATCGATTGGCCGGTTTAAGATCCCATGAGACCGCAACTTTTTGCCATTCATCTGGAAAACGTTGACATTTTCCGTGGTAATCATTATAATTGTATGTAGTTAACGAAACTATATATGATGGTTCTGAACACGGAGGGGAGTATGGGATACAAGATTATTGGCGACAGTTGCATGGATATTACGGCAGAAATGCGGAAGGATCCGCATTTTCAGATCATCCCGCTGATGCTGCAGGTGGATGACGTCCATGTGATCGATGACGAGACCTTTGACCAGCAGGCGTTTTTAAAGCTGGTGCGGGAAAGTCCTAACTGTCCGAAGACGGCCTGCCCGTCGCCGGAGACATTTAAGAAGGCGTACATGTGCCCGGAGGAGAATGTTTATGTGATCACGTTGTCAAGCCCGCTCAGCGGCAGCTATAACAGCGCGATGGTGGGACGTAAGATGTATGTGGAAGAGTTCGGACCGAAGAATATCGCGGTTATCGATTCCTGGTCGGCGTCGCCTGGGGAGATGCGGCTGGCGATGATGATTCAGGAATATTCCGAGGCCGGGATGGCTTTTGAGGAGATCGTGGAGAGGATCGAGGCGTTTAAGACAGATAAGATGCGTACTTACTTCGTGCTTGAGAATCTGGACACGCTGAAGAAGAACGGCAGATTGACGGGGCTTTCCGCGTTCATTGCAACAACGCTGAATATCAAGCCGGTCATGAGTGCGGAGAAAGGCGTTATCATTAAGCTTGACCAGGCGCGCGGAATTAACCGTGCTTTGGTAAAGATGTGTGCGGAAGCGGTCGGCCGGGCAGATAAGCCGGAGGAGCGGATACCGGTGATTGCCCACTGCAATAACCGGGAACGGGCGGAGTTTGTGAAGAAGGAGCTTATGAAGCTTGTTGGTTTTAAGGATGTTCTGATTACGGAGACCGCGGGGGTCGCCACAGTCTATGCAGGCGACGGAGGGATTATTCTGGCGATCTGACAGAGACAGGAACAGAGGAAGGAAGCGCTTTCCCGGCATGCGTGGTTTCGCCGGGAAGGCGCTTTTTCTGAAAAATGGCTTGATAGGCTGTTTTTTTGTTAGTATAATAAAAATGAACGACAATGCGAACGGATACAAAGGAGGGAGCCAGTATGGGTATAAAAGCGGTGTTTGCCAGGGTCCGGCTGATTGTGACGCTGCTTGCGGCGTCCTGTTTTCTGTGCGGCTGTGTATCGTATGGGACGGCTGTAGATACGAAGCTGGAACTGGAAAAGGATCTGTCCGGTGTCCGTATCATGGATGTGTCGTTTTATAAGAGAACATTTTCCCGCAATTTTAATGGGAGCGTAGAAGACTTAGACCGGGTGATCGCGGAGAACTGTCCGGAAGAACTTATCTGGAGTCATGAGACGAAGGACGATAAGGAATGTTATCATGTGGAACTTCCATTTGACTCACCTTTTGATTATCGGGTCAAGGTCATGGTGATCACGGGCCGGAGCGTGGACCTTGAGATACGCGCGGCGGATTCTGTATGGGAGAAAGGAATCGTCGTCAAAGAAGGTTTTACCAGTTCAGATCTTCTGGAGTGGATGAAGAAAGCCCTGGTCGCGGAAGGTATGGTCGAAGAGGAATTGGCGGACCGTATCTTTGGAATGGAAGGCGGGGCAGTGGTTTATGACGGGAAAAACTACCCTGCCGGGGCGCCTGTACAGATTGATGAAATGATGTCCGCGCCGCCGGATAAGCTGGAAGTGCGGACAACCATGAAGGATACGGGCCGGTATGACAGAAGTTATACTGTCTTTGTACCGCAGAAATCTCTGGATCTGAACGGTGAGGAGATAAAAGCGTATCTGGGCGGCCTTGTTCCGGCAGATGCTGCGTCTGTGTGGGGCGCCTATGAGAATGGAGAAATGCTGAGCGTGACGGAAGAAAATATGGATCTTTCGGAGTTAAATGCGTTCAGCCGTACTTTTCTTAACGCCCCGGACAGTGGGGCGTCTGTGACGGATGCGGCGTCGGAGGCGAAGGTATTTTCTTTTGTAAACGATTGGAATGAGAAGCTGGATCTGGCTGCGTTTTGTTCGGCCGGAAACGAGGCTGTTACCGTCGGCTACTATGTAAAGCCGGAGAACGGCGCGGAAATAAGCGGACAGCCGGATCCCGGACGGGCTTCGGATGATGACGGTTATCTGTTGCTGAGCAGCGGAAAAACGGGCAGTTTGGACGTGACGTTCCGGTTTGCAAAGGTTTATCGGATCCGCCATACCGATATCAATACAAGGGCCGACGCGACGGGGAAGCTGGACAGGACTATGACGCTGACGCTGGCGGAGATGCCGGATGCGGCGCATCGCGACCAGATCGTAAGCCGGCTGCGCGGGCGCAGTGCGGGGACGGGCGCCGTAGTTGAAGAGGTGTCTGCCGGTCATGCTGCGGGACTTGAAACCGTGGCCGCCGAAGACGGTTTCGCTGTCGCGGTTACTGCGACGGGAGACGCCGCTGCCGTCGCGTCGGCATACAGCGAAATTCTTGGCGGAAAGACAGAGATCAGATGGGAAATGTCCGGTGGGTTATTCAGCGTACGCAAATCTTTCTCCTATCAGGAAACGGCGGATTACCGTGATTTTCTTGCTGATGTGACGGATGATCACGGTATTACGTATATGCTGGAATTTGTTGGCACCGGCTGCGCTCCCGCTAAAATGGACCAGAAATCGCAGGATGCGCTTGATGCGTCCGGGCTGATCCGTATGGTGGATGGTAAAACCGTGATTTATGAAACAGCAGAAACGTCTTATACCGTGACGGAATCCGCCTACGGCGTCCATGTGCAGGGGGTTATCTTCTGGATTGTGATCCTGCTTGCGGCTGTGATCGCAGTGGCTGCAGCCATAAGGTGCGTCTTAATGCGGAAGGAGAAGCGGGAGGCGGGGAGCCGGCAGATGAAGAAACTGACGAAGCGTGCGGAGGAAAAGAAGCTGCGTCGTGCTGCGAAAGCGGCTGAACGTGCGGAAGCGGAGGCTGCGGAGGCGGCCAGGCAGCTGACCGGCCGGAGGCAGGATGCAGACGCGGGGCTCCCGGCTGAAGGGCCCGCGGAGAGAGAGGACGGGCAGGGAGAAGATAATGTGCAGGATTCCGAAAGAAAGAATATAGATTCAGAAGACGGAATGGAGAGGAGATCAGATGGAGATCAGTAAAGCATTGGCGCTATTGGAATCCGAAACGGCGAAACGGCTGTTCGGGGAACTGTACGGGGATGCGGCGGCGGAGAATACGGCCCGTTATCAGAAACTGGTGCGGGATTTCGCGGACAAATTTGGAGAGGCGGACGTGCGGCTCTTCAGTTCGCCCGGACGCACGGAGATCAGCGGCAACCATACGGACCACAATCACGGCAAGGTGCTGGCCGGAAGCATCAATCTGGACTGTATCGGCGTTGCGGCGGTCAATCATACGGACAGGGTCCGAATCGTCAGTCAGACGTTTGATCAGGAATTTACAGTCGACCTGAATGCCCTGTCACCGAGTCCGGCAATGGCAGGTACGGAGGATCTGGTGAAGGGACTTCTGAACGGATTTAAAGAATCCGGCTATGAGGTGGGAGGCTTCGACGCGGTCATTACCAGCAATGTAATCAGCTCTGCGGGCGTCAGTTCCTCCGCGGCGTTTGAGATGCTGCTCTGCTCGATGCTGAATACCTTTTTTAATGAGGGCCGCATGAGTGCGGTGGCTTATGCCCACATCGGCAAGTATTCGGAGAATCACTACTGGAACAAGGCTTCGGGACTTCTTGATCAGATGGCTTGCGCGGTAGGAGGTCTGATCACGATTGATTTCTATGAACCTCAGGCGCCGAAGGTGGAGAAGATCGAATTTGATTTTGCGTCGCAGAACCACAGTCTGATTATCGTGAATACAGGACGGGGGCACGCAGATCTGAGCGCTGATTACTCGTCTGTGCCCGTCGAGATGAAGAAGGTGGCGGAATTCTTCGGCAAAGAGGTCTGTGCTGAGATCAGGGAAGACGATGTGATCGCGCATCTGGCAGAGGTACGGGCTTTCGCGGGTGACCGGGCTGTGCTGCGCGCGCTGCATTTCTTCGAAGAGAATAAACGTGTGGATGCCGAAGTGGAGGCACTGCGGAATGGAAGGTTTACGGATTTCCTCGCCAATATTACCGCCTCCGGCAATTCCTCCTGGAAATGGCTTCAGAACTGCTACACCGATTCCAACGTGCAGGAGCAGGGCATTACGGTTGCACTGGCGCTGACGGAGCTGTTTATTGCCCAAAAGCAGCGGGGGGCCTGCCGTGTCCATGGCGGCGGCTTCGCAGGCGTCATTATGGCAATGCTGCCGAATGACATTGTGGATGAATATGTAGAGATGATGGATAAGGCGCTGGGAGAAGGCAGCGCTTACCGTATGAGCATCCGGCCCTACGGTGCGGTATGTGTGGACGGATTGCTGCAGGATTTCGGTTCGTTTGCCGGCCGGCGTTTTTGAAAAGGAATCTTTCAGCCGGGAAAATCCCGTTCGGATCCTGGATCCTGAACGGGATTTTCCATAAAAACGATCGAATGGCCATTTATTGGGAATTCACAGTCCTTCGGCGATTTCGTAGATCAGCCGTTCTGAATCTTCCCATCCCAGGCACGGGTCGGTGATGGATTTGCCGTAGCAGTGCTCGCCGATCTTCTGGCTGCCTTCTACAAGATAGCTTTCAATCATGACGCCCTTTACCATTTCACGTATCTCCGCTGAATGGCGGCGGCTATGGAGCACTTCTTTTACGATGCGGATCTGTTCTTTGTACTGTTTGCCGGAATTAGAATGGTTGGCATCTACAATGCAGGCCTTGTTCTGTACGTCCCGCTCTTCATAGAGGCGGTGCAGCAGGATCAGGTCCTCATAGTGATAGTTGGGCAGGTACTGACCGTGTTTATTAACTGCTCCGCGCAGGATCGTGTGGGTTAACGGATTGCCTGGCGTGTGTACTTCGTATCCCCGGAAAATAAATTCATGGGCGCCCTGTGCGGCAACCACGGAATTCAGCATGACTGTCAGATCGCCGCTGGTGGGGTTTTTCATGCCGACAGGCACATCGCAGCCGCTTGCTACCAGACGATGCTGCTGATTCTCAACGGAGCGGGCGCCGACGGCGATATATGACATCAGATCCGACAGGTAGCGCAGATTCTCAGGATAGAGCATCTCGTCTGCAGTGGTCAGTCCGGTTTCCTGAACCACCCGCATATGCATCCGGCGGATGGCGATGATGCCCTCGTACATATTGGGTTTCTTCTCCGGGTCCGGCTGGTGCAAAAGCCCCTTATAGCCTTCTCCGGTGGTGCGCGGTTTGTTCGTGTAGACGCGGGGAATGAGAACCAGCCGATCCTTCACCTTCTCCTGGATCGGAACCAGCCGGTGCACATATTCCAGAACCGAGTCCTCGTTGTCCGCGGAACAGGGGCCGATGATTACAAGAAATCGGTGATCTTCACCGGTCAGTATCCTACGGATTTCTTCGTCTCTTTGGGCCTTCACTTCAGCCAGACCGTTGGGCAACGGAAATTGCTCCCGGATTTCGGCGGGAGTCGGCAGTTTATTAATAAATTCAAGTCCCATGGAAGTATCTCTCCTAATTCAGTCAGATTCCCCCCCAGGCATTTGTCCCGGGTACACCCATAAGCTTTTCGGGTCAGTTTAAGAATGGCAGTCAGACAGCATCAAAAATTATGCTCCTCGAAATCCGGGATGCCGTCGCCGTCCAGATCTATCATAGGAGGCGCGCCCGGCCCTCCATAGAATTCCTTGCCGACTACGTTGCGGTTCTGACGTGCCGCCTCAACGGCACTGGAAAGCATACGTCTCACTTCCATGGGCCGCTTGATATTTTTGAGGACGATCTCCCCTGCGGAATCAACGCGGGTCTTTATAATGATGTCGCCGGTTCCGAAAATCTTGCCGCCCAGATTTTGTCTGCAGGTGATGTCTACAATGCGGTACAGCAGGGTCTCCTCAAGCGTGGTATTCAGGAAGCCGGTCTTTATCATCAGACGCTCATCTTCGATATAATACTTGGTGAAGCTCAACGGGAACCACAGATGGTGTTTGCGGTCCTGCCACAGGATGCCAGGCATATCGTTTACATTTACTGGTTCTGCCATGTGAGAACTCCTTTCCCTTGGTAAGATTCCTATAAGATCAGTAAATCATGGATATTTTATCACGGGGAAAGTCGGATGTAAAGACTGTTTTCCCGGTCATTTTCACGGCGGTGTAGGTTTACAATACATGTGTTACAACTGAATAATTAATAAAGCAGAGATCCCTCTTTTGTGTTATATTTTAGTC
>CANREE010000005.1 GCA_947629545.1 uncultured Lachnospiraceae bacterium
AAATCCGTCTTCGGTGAGAACCGCGGCGACATGCAGACCGCGCAGGTCTCATCCGGCGAGAAAATGGCAGTCTCCTCATATCCCAGCGTATCCGTGATAAACGCCGTCTCCTCGCTGTCCAGCATCTGCAGGCAGCTTTCGCTGATGCTTCTGCCGCCGCCTGCCAGCGTGATCCCGCGGCCGCCGCGCACAAACTGCTTCACTTCTCCGCCGCGCTGCTCCTTCGCCAGACTGAAACCGGGATGATCCGGATCCGGATCCACCGTGCCTATGCTGCTGATGATGCGGGCGTCCTCGATCGCGTACGCATTTTCATGCCTCACCAGTTTTCCGAGGAAATTAAACGCGCCGCTGCCCGTCAGACTGGAGAAGCAGACGTGCTCCATATCCGGAGCGATGATCGGTTCGGACCAACGCATGAAGATGCCCGGGATCTTCACGACCTCTTCCGGGAAAATGACTTCCAGAAGTTCGGATCTCTCGCAATGATCCAGATCCGGGCTGCATTCCAGCACATAGTCCCCTAAAAGCACCCTCTTATTGTCGGCAAAACACATCCAACGGATGCCGTTGGCCCCCTGCTTCTTCGGAATGAGTCCGTCGTAGACCTCGCAGATATCGGTACCGTCGTCATTTACGGAAAAGACCCGGTACCAGTCCTTCTCCTTCTCCTGCCTCTGTACGGAGACAAGCACCCGGCCGGAATACGTATAGGTGCCGTTCACATCCGGCCCCAGCCCTTCGGGGAGCGGAACCGTTGTAACCTCGATGCGTCCAAATTCTTCATTCTGTGTGATCATAATAGCGCCTCCTGTCAAAATTGCGTCTATATCCTTTTTCGGCCACATAAACCATATCTATAGCCTTTCTTTCAGCCACATAAAGCATATCTGTATCTATGCCTTCTCTTTCAGCCACTTTGCGCTCAGCCGCATGCTCTTCACCGGATCCTTATCGATCCAGTTCTTGTGGCTCTCCAGCACAACCTTTTCCACGCCGTTTTCAGCGGCGATCTCCCACAGGCCGTCCAGATCCATATTGCCGGTTCCCAGCTCCATGCTGTCGGCCGCAAGGATCGGCGTCATGGCCGGGCCGGACTGGCGGCTGCCCCGGTCGTTGATGTGCCAAAGCTTCATCCGGCTGCCCAGTCTCTTCATCCAGGCTTTCGCGTCCGCGCCGCCGTCGGTGAACCAGTAGCTGTCAAATTCAAAATTCACCGCCGCCTCGTCTGTCTCGCCGATCAGGATCTCATAGGCGCGGACTCCCGGCCGGACCTGCAGAAGTTCAACATTGTGATTGTGGTAAAGCAGCGAGATGCCGGCGCCTTTAAGCTTTTCGCCCGCCCGGTTCAGCCGGCAGGCCAGTTCCTGCACCGCGGATTCATTTCCATAATCAAAACGATACATGCCTGTGATGACGACCGTGTCGGTTCCGAAGCTTTCCGCCTCCCCGATCACAGCCTCCGGCTCCCGCTCAAGACTGCCCAGATCGGTGTGAAGGCTGGCGACCTCAAGGCCGCTCTTTTTCAGGAGCGCGTGCCAGTCCAGCTTCCCGCCGTTTCCGGTGGGCATGCCTGCCGCGCGGGTCATCATCCGCACCATCATGGAACTCGGATGGATCATAAAGCGATTGAGCTCGACTCCGTCGTATCCCGCTGTCCGGATCTGTTTCAATGTTTCAGCGGCCTTCGCCGGGCTGCCCGTCACCGTGCCGAGCATGATCTGCTGTACGTAAGTTTTCATGTCTGTCTCTCCTGTCAAGTCATTCTTGCATCATAGTTCTCCTGAATCCCTGCGCTGGCCTGTTCCTGCGTAATTTCTCACAGCACACCCCCGGCCCGCGCAGGCTGATTCATTTCTCCACAGCTCTTCTACTCCGCCGCGGCCGTTTCCTTCAGCGCCGCCTTCTTCTGTGCGATCCGCTTCTGAACCTCTACCATTCCCTCCTTATCCAGCTTGCAGCCGCGCATCGCCCACAGCGTGCAGAGCCAGCCGATGATCGCCAGACCATAACGCAGAAACATTGTAACCCAGAAGATGGCGCCTGTCGCCGCGTCACCGGGCTGAGGCAGCGTAGAGGTATAACCGATCATGGCCACGCCTGCAGTGGCGATCAGAGCCGAGAAGGAGGAGACGATCTTATCGATCAGGCTGTATGTACCGGAGACCACCGCCGGGATGTATTTGCCGCTGCGATCCAGTTCATAGTCGATGATGTCGGCCATGAACGCGGTTCCAGCTGTGGTGCCTACCATCATAAAACCATTGCAGACCAGCGTCAATAAGATGTAAAGAATCATCGTAATTCCGAAGCTGGCAATGGTCTGAGTGCCCACCGTGTACCAGGTGACCGCAAAGAAAGTGATCATCACCGCATTAGCGATGATACAGTTCCGGGCCCACGCGACGATGGATTCCTTATTGCCATGCTTACCGCAGTAGCGGGCTCCGATAATCGCGAAGATGATGGACGGCAGCATGCCTCCCACAGACAGCAGCGTGGCAATGGTCATATTGCCGATCAGAATGCCGGAAAGCATGGTACCCACGACTGCGGCGCTTCCGGCCTGCTGGGCGATCTTATCGGACGCCGCGGAAACGATATAGGCCTGCAGGGGCTTATTGTGGGTCAGGACATCAATCATGTCTTTCCATTTCAGGCGCTCTTTGCTCTTATTCGTACCCTCGAAATTCTCGGGCTTATCGTAAGCGGAGATCCCGATGCAGACCAGGATCACGCCCACCAGGGAAACAAGGACCGTCACGGTCGCGGCCGCCGTCAGGTATGCCTGGCTGTAATTCATGGAGTAACCGGTATCCGTCACGACGACCTCTCCGAATTTGGGCAGAAGCACCGCGTTCAGGATGATGGAAAACGCCATCGGAACCAGATAATTGAAAACGGTATTCCAGACGCCGACGGTAGGACGCTGTTTGGGATCATTGGTAAGGAGCGGCCCCAAGGTCTGCGCCGTCATATTGACGATCGTATAACCGATGACATAGAGCATATAAGTCGCAAGGAACATGGGAATACCGAAGCCCTTGCTTGCGGTCCAGGAGAACATGGACATAAGGCCCAGGGACTGCACTGCCCAGCCTAAAAGCATCAGCGGTCGGATCTTGCCCCATTTTGTATTGACCCGGTCATAAAGGAAGGCAAGAAGCGGGTCCGTAACAGCGTCGAAAATACGTGTGAATGTCAGAAGTCCGCCGACGATCAGCGTGGAAATACCGAATCCGATGCTGGCCGCGTAGGACGCCTGTCCGATCAGCGTGTAGACGGCCATACCGTTTAAGGCGTTGCAGGAGATCAGGATGATCTGCCACAGCTTGGCGCGGCGGTACTGGACACCGTCAATTTCACTTTGGGAATGTTTTGCTTTTTCCATGGTGTTTTCTCTCCTTTTACTATTTTCCTATTTCCCATTGACTTTGGGTTATATTTATTGTACAAATTATACATAAATGAGAAAAGTCACTGATTCGGGAAATGTTATACTGATTCGGGAAGTTTTGGAAAATACGTACGGTGGTCAACTGACCGCAGAGCGAAGGGGGCAGAAGAATGGACATCTATGCGGATAACCGGACAGACACACTGGCTTTCGGAACAGCAAATACGAGCAGAGCGTCACTGGCGCCCTCCTCGCATGGAAATACAGAGATGACGCATGCGGAACAGAATCTCCAGTTTCTGCAGGCGGCCATCCCCTCCAATGAGAAATTCTATGTCTGGGCCTACGCCGACGACGGCCATGTCATCGCCACGTCCTGTCCCGAAGCAGAGCAGGATCTTTTTCATCACGCGTTTTGTATCTTCGGCGGCGTGGAGAAGGCGCTTTCCTGCGCCGTATCCCGTAAGGACCGCCCTTCCCTGATCGGTTCTCCCATCGGGATGCAGTGGGCTGTCACCTTTGAGACTGCCCGCAAAGATAACCTGTTCTTCGTCATCGGCCCGGTCTTCTACGCGCCGCCCACCGAGGCGCAGCTGCGCGAGGCGCTGCGCCCTTATCGGGACAGCCTCAAAAACGGCAGCTGGGCGGTCGAACTGATCCGGCGCTCCTCGGAGATGCCCGTCATGCCCTACGCCATTTTCACCCGCTACGCAGTCATGGTACATAACACGCTGACCGGCCGACAGTCCGAGGTCTATGATCTGTTTGATATCCCCGGCGCTCAGGAGAAAAATGTATTCGTTCCCCACGAAGAGGACGCCACTGACGCACCAGCCGTGTTGGCTGCTTCAACCGTCTCGGCCTCGCCAGTCAGGCCGGCCGCCTCATCCGCATCGGCTCCGTCATCCTCACCAACGGCTGTCTCCGCTATACCGACATCTACCGCGCCCCCCCGTAAGCGTGACCGCACGAAGGTCTACCAGGCGGAACAGGCGCTTCTTGGAATGGTCCGCAGAGGCGACATCAATTACCAGGGCGCCCTGAACTTAAGCAGCAGCCTGAGCCCCGGCGTTCCCGTTCAGGGCAGGGATCCGCTCCGGCAGGCCAAAATCAGCATCATCGTGTTCACCTCCCTGGTCTGCCGGGCCGCCATGGAGGGCGGTTTGAGTCCGGAGATCGCTTATCCTCTGGGAGATTCCTATATCGAGGCCGCCGAAAACAGCAGCGATACCGGCGAACTGACCGAGCTTACGTTGACGATGTACCACGACTTCATCTACCGGGTGCATCATCTTCACATGAATCCCGACTGCTCTCCGGCCATTCAGAAATGCTGCAACTACATTGAACTGAATCTGGACAAAAAGATCCGCATATCCGACCTGGCAAGCCTGACCGGATACACGGAATATTATCTGACTGAAAAATTTAAGAAAGAAACCGGCGTTCCCCTGTTCCTCTATATACGCCATGCAAAGACCGAACGCGCCGGAATTCTCCTGACCTCGACGGATCTGTCCGTCCGACAGATCGCGGAAAAACTGGCGTTCAGCACCCAGAACTATTTCATCCGCTGCTTCCGGGAAGATATGGGCTGTTCTCCCGCCCAGTACCGTAAGGATGCTAAGAGCCGGTAACAGATCTCCCTGCTTTCACCGCCGGTCAAGTCTGACCAGATCAATCTCAGACTTTACAGCAGTTCCGTCCGCTCCTCTATATCCACCGGCAGGCGAAGTCCCTGAACCAGCCGGTCGTAGCACTCCTCGCACAGATCCAGATGGTGCACCTCACCGTCCTTCTCAGAAAAATAATCCCACGCGTGGTCGATCATCAGCACGCCCTCGCGGACAATGCCGTCCTTCACCGCCAGCTTCTTCGCACAATAATTGCAGATCACAGCCTCCAGTTCCCCATTCTTCGTGTACTTCCTCATCTTACGCTCACCTTTCTTTTTCATCCTGAATTCCCGCGAAGGGGTATCCTTTCGCCCAGCCCTGTGTCTGACATGATTCTGACAGACTGCGATAAGAAAAGGATACCTGCCTCTCACAGATACCCTTACATTATAAATCGTTTTCTGTCGAATTTTAAGTGGTAAATGTTTCATACGCCCCGCCGCCACATAATCAGCGCGTCCTCCGTCGGGTTCCGGTAATAATCTCTCCGTCTTCCCTCCTCGGCAAAACCAAAGGATTCATAGAGCTTCCGGGCAGCCAGATTGCCCGCGCGCACTTCCAGGGTTATATCCCCCACCCCTTCTTTACCGGCAAATTCTGCCATCGCTTCCATCAGTTTACGTCCGATACCGCGCCTGCGCATAGCCGGATCAACCGCGATCCGCTCGATCTCGCCCTCGCCTGCAAGAATGCGGAGGTTGGCGTAGCCACAGAAACGGGAGACAGGCACTTCTGCTCCCGCGCCGCCAGACAACGCCCCGGCACTTCCCGCGCACTCCGCGACCCAGAAATAATCATAGTCATTTGCCAGAGCATCCTCCAGAAGCTTCATGGACCAGGCGTCGGAGAAGCATTCCCGCTCCAGTTTCCAGACATCCTGCAGATCGGCGGGAGCCATAGGGCGGACGCTGATAGCGGCAGACGCATGCTGCCGCATTTCCTTCGCCGCTCCCGGATCGTTCCGCGCCAGATCGTTCACTGTTCCCGCTCCTCCTGCCATTGTCTTCACTGCAGCCGTTCACGCTTTCCATTCGCTTTGACTGCCCACCCAACGAATCCGCTCACTCCTGTCGCTCCTCCCTCTCCCGTTCCGCCTGGGACTTACGGAGATAATCGGGCTTAAACTCCGCGGCGGTCACCGTCCGCCCCCGCTTCACATATTCCGCGCCGAGAGCCGCCACAGACGCGGCGCGCTGACGGTTGCTCTGGGCAGGCGCAAAGGCATACGGCACCTTCAGTTCCGTCTCGATCCGCGCGCGGAAGGCCGGAACGCCATCGCCCAGGAACGTGACCGGCTCGCCGATCTCCTCCAGCTTCCTCATAAGTTCAACGATATCCATGGCGCACTGATCTAAGATGATCTCAGGAATTCCCATCCGGTCTTTTCCGTCTGCAGCGCCCCCTGCTGCCGTGCCGTTCTCAGCGGCATTTCCATCTGCTTCACTCTTCACTGCCGCGCTGCCGAAGTCCACCCGGTACACCCCGGTATACACCTGATTCCTGCGGGCGTCCAGCATCGGGCAGACCACGCCGGCACAGCCCCACAGGTTATAAGCCAGCGCTTCCAGCGTAGGGACCGCAACCAGCGGCTTATCAAGCGCCAGCCCAAGCCCCTTGGCTGTGGCCGCACCGATGCGCAGGCCCGTAAAGGAACCCGGTCCTGCGGCCACAGCGATCGCATCCAGCGTTTTCATATCCAGCTCAATGAGCTGCCCCATCTGATCCAGCATGGGCAGCAGCGTCTGCGAGTGGGTCTTTTTAAAATTCGCCGTAAATTCCGCCGTCATCACGTCGTCCGTTACGACCGCCACGGACGCCACCAAAGACGAGCTTTCGATCCCGAGAATCTTCATAACTTCTGAAACTCCATTCTGTTATACATTCTGTCATATACTATTACAGATCTTATGCCTGACTTCTATAACATGTCCTGAATAAACTGCGCGTCAATGCTGTGTAAACCGAATATTCGTTCTGCACCGGCCACAGCGCCGGAGATCCGCCCTGCATAGAATCACTCCACCGTGATCCTGCGATAATCAAACCCATTGTCCACATCTTTCTCAATCCGCACATGGACAGCGTCCTCCGGAAGGATCTCCCGCACCAGTTCCGACCACTCCACCAGGCACACGCCCTCGCCGTAGAAGCAGTCCTCATAGCCGATCTCGTCCATTTCCTCCACATTCCCAATCCGGTACACGTCGAAATGGTACAGTGGCAGCCGTCCTTCTTCGTATACCTGCAGGATCGTAAATGTCGGACTGTTCACCGGCCCGTCGACGCCGAGCCCCGCCGCGAAGCCCTGGGCAAATACGGTCTTTCCGGTGCCCAGATCGCCGTCCAGACAGTACACCTGCCCGGCGGAAGCGCATTTTCCCATATCATAGCCCAGCTGACGGGTCTCCCCGGGCGAGGCCGTCTCATAGATCTCCATGTCCAAGCTCCATTCTTTGTTCCCGCGCTTTCACAGTTGTTCCAAGCACCTGCATGACCGCGCAATTGCAAGCGGCACAGCATACCCGCGCAAATCCCCGTCTGTATTGTCTGTGCTGCGTATTTCCACCAGATTCTGATATGCACCCACCGTTCAACACGGCGCTCTAAATAAGCGCTCCTGTCGGACTGCGGCACCGTACGCGCCTCTCAGATCTTCCCGCATTTTTCCTTCGGCAACTTCTCATGAAGGAGCTTATTCAGCTCCTCCCGCTGTCCGCCCACCGCTGCATCCGGCAGCAGATAGGCATGAATCCGATCCGTGTAAATGATCAGCTCGCCGGGGATCTTCTTCACGCGGCGCACATCGTCCCAGGCCAGTTCCACGCTCTCGCCGCCCTGCTCCGCGCGGATGCCTTCATCTCCGAAAAACATATCGATCGGTTCCTTCATGCCACGGCCTGCCGCCTGCTTCCTGGCCTTCACCAGAAGAAGCATAGGCTGCCACACGGTAAACATTAGCGCGCACACCACCAGAAGAAGCCGCTGGGGCAGAAGCATCTGTCCGTTCTGGAAGAACAGCAGAAACAGCGCCGCCAGCGTGAACAGGACGTTAAAAACGCCCAGATAGCCTTTATTGGCATGGTACATGGAAAAACGCCACAGATCATTCGCCGTCATACGGACGCGAAAACAGATCTCTTTTTTCTGATCCAATATAATCTCCTTCTTTCCTTCTCGCACATTTCAGCCGCTATTCTCTCATGGTATCCAGTCTGCGGTCATTGGTTTCCCGGACAGAATCCTCATACTGATACTACCTGACACTTATCATAAACCTGACTCGATTCTTATACTCCATCCGACGTGTCCCGCAGCAGTGCCGTCAACTATAATCTGCAGCCGCTTCACGGCTTCATTTACAGCTTCATCGTCAGCGCGATCCGCTTCTTCGCCGGATCGACGCTCAACACCTTCACTTCCACGATATCACCCACGCTGACCACTTCCATAGGGTGTTTGATATATTTGTCCGACATCTGGGAAATGTGCACCAGCCCGTCCTGATGGACGCCGATGTCCACAAACGCCCCGAAATCGATCACATTTCTCACGGTTCCTTTCAACACCATGCCCGGCGTCAGGTCCTTCATCTCCAGCACGTCGGTCCGGAGGATCGGCCTCGGCATCTCGTCGCGGGGATCGCGGGCCGGCTTCTCCAGCTCCTTCACGATATCCCGCAGCGTGATCTCGCCGATTCCCAGTTCCTCCGCCAGCTTCTTATAGTCCGTCACCTTCCGGCTGATCCCAGCCAGACCGCCCGCGGCGATCTCGGACGGCTTATAGCCCAGCTTCGCAAGCAGCGTCTTTGCCGCCTCGTAGCTCTCCGGATGAACGGAGGTACCGTCGAGGGGATTCTTTCCTCCTGTAATTCGCATGAACCCGGCGCACTGCTCGTAGGCCTTGGGGCCCAGCTTGGTCACCTTCAGAAGCTGCGCGCGGCTGGTAAACGCGCCGTTCTCCTCCCGGTATGCCACGATATTCTTCGCCAGCGCCTTGCTGATGCCGGAGACGTATTCCAGAAGCGGGGCGGATGCGGTATTCAGATCCACGCCCACCTTGTTCACGCAGTCTTCGACCACGCCCTGCAGGGCCTCGCTCAGCTTCTTCTGGTTCATGTCGTGCTGGTACTGGCCCACGCCGATGGAGCGCGGGTCGATCTTCACCAGCTCCGCCAGCGGATCCTGAAGCCTGCGGGCGATGGACGCGGCGCTGCGCTGCCCTACGTCGAAATTCGGGAATTCCTCCGTCGCCAGCTTGCTGGCGGAATAGACCGACGCGCCGGCTTCATTTACGATCACATACTGGACCTTCTCCGGGATCTCACGCAGCAGATCCACGATCACCTGCTCCGACTCGCGGGAGGCGGTGCCGTTGCCCACGGAGATCAGGGAAATATTGTACTTTTTGATCAGGCGCTTTAAGACCGTCTTCGCCTCCGCCACCTTGTTCTGGGGTGCGGTGGGGTAAATGACCACCGTGTCCAGAACTTTGCCGGTGGCGTCCACCACGGCCAGCTTGCAGCCGGTGCGGAAGGCCGGGTCCCAGCCCAGGACCACGCGGCCCACGATGGGCGGCTGCATCAGAAGCTGTTCCAGATTCTTGCCAAAGACTTTGATGGCGCCGTCTTCGGCCATTTCCGTCAGGGCATTGCGCACTTCACGCTCGATGGACGGCGCGATCAGGCGGCTGTAGCTGTCCTCGATGACCTCGCGGAGTACCGGCGCTGTGTATGGATTGTCCCGGATGATCACGCGCTTCTCCAGATAACGCAGGATCTGTTCCTCCGGCGCCAGAACCTTCACGGTCAGAACCTTCTCCTCCTCGCCCCGGTTCAGCGCCAGGATCCGGTGCCCGGCGGCTTTCCGGATCGTCTCTTCATAATGATAATACATTTCATAGACCGATCCCGCCGTCTCGTCCTTCGCCTCGGAATGCAGAAGCCCCTGATTCATGGTCACATTGCGGATGTATGTCCGGTAATCGGCTTCGTCGGAGATCCGCTCCGCCAGGATATCCCTCGCCCCGGCGATGGCTTCTTCCACACTCGCGACGCCCTTTTCTTCGGAAATGTAAGCGGCTGCCGTCACTTCCAGCGGCTCCCGCGTCATCTGCAGCGCGATCAGATCCGCCAGCGGGGTCAGCCCCTTCTCCTGGGCAATCGTGGCCCGGGTGCGGCGCTTGGGGCGGTAAGGCCGATAAAGGTCTTCTACCGCTACCAGCGTTTCTGCGTCGGCGATCTGCTTCTCCAACTCCGGTGTCAGTTTGTCCTGCTCCCGGATCGAGGCCAGTACCTGCTCCTTCTTCTCCTCCAGATTCCGCAGATAGCGGAGGCGCTCGTCCAGTGTACGCAACACCTCGTCATTCAGCGAACCGGTGGCCTCCTTGCGGTAGCGGGCAATAAACGGGATCGTATTGCCTTCATCTATGAGTTTCACGGCGGCCTCTACCTGGCCGCGGGTGATCTTTAATTCTTCCTGCAGGGTTTTGATGATATCCATATGTAAACCTCTTTCTGAATTTCCCGGTCTGTTGTCGGCGCGGATCGACAGCGCTCTTCCCGCGCGGTCCCCGGAGTTTCCGACGGCTGTTATCATTCATTATAATCGGAATCTTGCTTTGCGTCTAGACAGTAATTTGTTTTTGTGCTAGTATGTAGGGAGTATCAGATGGAAATTACTGCCGTGGAAGAATACAGACTTTCACGGCTGTCTTAGCCGTGTGACAGACGGCAGAATGGAGAATTTATCATGGATGATCATAAAGAACTGGGAGATTACCCGGAGATACCGATTCCCACCGGGGACGGCTGGCATAAACCGAATGATGAAACCGCCGGAGCACAGTTGCAGGGCGACGGACAACAGGCTGGCAGTATGTATTCCCAGACTGCCGGACAGCCCCAGAACGGCTGGCAGCCCAACGGCGGCCCATTACCGTCAAACAGCTGGATCTGCTCCTGCGGCACAGTTAATACCGGCAAATTCTGCACCGAGTGCGGCAAACCGCGACCCGGTGGGCAATATCCAGACAACTGGCAGCAAAGCGGCCCACAACAGCAGCCACCTTATCAGCAGGCTCCGCCGAAGGAGAATAACCCTCTGGCGCTGGCATCCATGATCACCGGCCTGCTGGCTCTGATCACCTGTTGCTGCAGCCCACTGATCCAGTTTCCTCTGGCTGTGACCTCGATCGTGCTGCTGATCCTGTCCAAGCGCGGCAAGCCGTTCAGCGGATATGCGATCGCGGGTCTGATCATGTCGATCTTCGCCATCCTGTTAAGCATCCTGATGACAATTATGATCGGACTCGTCCGCAGCCCACAATATCAGGATTTTTTAAACAGCCCTGAATTTCAGGATATTTTTGACGAATACGAATCGCTCTACGAATCGTTTTATGACGGAGAAGACCTCGATTCCATTTACGAGTCGATTTACGACGATTACCGATAAGCACCATTTACAGCGGCGGCAACAGATCCACGCCCCGGGCCACCAGCATATAATTCTTAAATATCCAGTTGACCAGTACAATGGCGACCCCTACAGACACCACAAGGCCATAGCGCCCCAGGTAGAGACCGGGCCGCCTCATTTTTTTCGCCAGACAGTATCCAACCAACTCCACCGCCGCCATAAACGCCATATAAAATACCAGCGGATGATACTGGATACTCAGGAAAATATGTCCGGTCAGCAGAAGCCATACCGCCCGAGTCCCGCCGCAGCCGGGGCAATACAGTCCTGTCAGAAATTTGAAAGGGCAGGGAATCCCCTGCTCTTTCAGTATTCGCCATAATATTTTCAACATCTCAACCATTCACACGATCCCCCGTACCTCTATACAGGCTTCCAACCGCCCGCATCGTCTTCATCCCTGTTCGGACAGCCCCATGCCGGCTGCGTCGCTTCTCCGGCAATTTCTGCACAGTCTATGCTTCTATCCGAATTTTCTGCCTGAGTCCGCTTCCTGCCGCCTCAAGCGCAGGAACCAGCGCCGACAGGGCTGCATCCATCAGCCCCTCGGTCATAACACCCGTCACCAGACCGAATTCCTCTCCGCCAAGCTCCGGCAGCGTCACCACGCGGCACTCGCCCAGACACTCCGCAAGCAGATCCTTCACCGCGTCATAAGCGCCGCCGATCCGCAGGAAATACGCCCAGCGCACGTCGGACACCGGCATGATGGAAAGCTTCTCGCCGCTCCAGCCCATCGGCACGTTCTCATTCAGATGAACCGTCTCCTCGATCAGGTCCGCCACCACGGCACTGGCAGTCTGCAGCTTTCCTGCTCCGCTGCCGTAATACATGCTGACGCCCAGCATATTGCTGCGGACCAGAATGCCGTTAAATACGTCGTTCACTCCGGAAAGCGGATTCTCCCGTCCCACCATCACCGGCGCCACCCAGGCAGAGACCGCGTTCCCGGCCATCTGGGCGGAACCCAGCAGGCGGACGGCCATCTCCATGGCCGCGGCGTATTTCAGGTCCGCCGCGTGGATCTTCGTAATGCCTTCCGTGTAAATGTCCTCGTAATCCACCTCTTTGCCGGACGCCATCGCCGTCAGGATCGCGATCTTGCGGCAGGTATCGTGGCCTTCCACATCCGCCGTCGGATCTTTCTCCGCGTATCCCAGTTCCTGGGCCTGCTTAAGGGCCTGCTCGAAAGACATGCCCTCCCGGTCCATTTTCGTCAAAATGTAGTTGGTCGTGCCGTTTAAGATCCCGGTGATCTCCGAGATCCGCTCTCCGCCCAGGCACCGGTACAGCGTGCGGATGATGGGGATCCCGCCGCCCGCGCTCCCCTCAAACTGGAAATTCACATGCTTTTTGCGGGCGATCGCAAGAAGCTCGGTTCCATAAGCCGCCACCAGCGCCTTATTGGACGTCGCCACATGCTTCCCCGCCTCCAGGCACGCCTTCACGAAGGGATAGGCCGGCTGCAGTCCGCCCATGGTCTCCACCACCAGCTTCACTTCCGGGTCATTTACGATCACCGAGAAATCATGGACGATCTTATCCTCAGCCGGACTCCCCGGGAAATCCCGCAGATCCAGCACATATTTCACCTCGATCTCCTGCCCGGCCGCGGCCGCCACCTGCGCACGGTTGACCGTCAGCACCTCAAATACGCCGGAACCGATGGTTCCGTATCCCATAATCGCTGCATATACCATATCATTCACTCCCTGGCTGTATATTTTCTTCGTCTTTCCTGCCCACATTCGCGAGTTCTCATGTCACATCCGCGACACTTTCCTGCCTGCTCTCGCGGCACTTACCGCGCCGATCCATGCCATGCCGATTCCTGCTTTACTCTCTGGCAATGATCTTCACCGAATGAATGCCATTCATAGCTTCCATCTCCTCCACCATGGCGGAGATGTCGCCGGTGTCGAACCGAACCTCCACGCTCAGCGTCAGCGTTGCCACGCCGTTCACCGGAATACTCTGGTGGATCGTCAGGATATTGGCTTTATAGACCGCCACAATGCGCAAAAGATCAGACAGCAGCCCCCGCTCGTCATCCATGATGGTTACAAAGGTCACTGTCTTCCCTTTCGCATTATCATAGAACGGCAAAATGTCGTCTTTGTACTTGTAAAATGAGCTGCGGCTGATGCCCACGGTGTCTGTGGCTTCCTGCACTGTCAGCACTTTCCGGGATTCCAGAAGCCGCTTGGCCTCCACCACCTTCAGAAGCACCTCCGGCACCGCCTTCTTCGTCACCACATAGTACCTGTTGCTCTCTCCCATGCACTTCTCCCTCTGTTCGTCTGGCAAGCACATTTGTGTCCACGGGAAAGATAGTAGCATATTTGTCCGGGATATGCAACTGTTTTTTATCTCCTGTCTTTCGGTTCTTCTTCGCTCCCGCGCAGCTTCACCTGATCATACAGCTTCCACACCAGTTCCGCGTCCGGCGCCTGGGAACCGGAGCAGGTCACTGCCGCCGAGCCTGCCGCAACTGCCAGCCGAAATGCATCCGCATAAGCCATCCCCTTATCCAGGCTATACGCCAACGCCGCGATCATGGAATCCCCGGCGCCTACCGTACTTGCGACCGGTACAGGCAGACCTTCCGCCCACAGAAAACTGTCCCGGCTGCTGTCATTTTCTTCTCGCCGGCACAGCAAAGCCCCGTCGCTGCCCAGTGAGACCAACACCACGCTGACACCTTTTTCCAGCAGGTCTTTTCCGGCTTCACAAAGTTCTTCCCGCGTCCTCAGCTTCCTTCCTGAATACTGCTCCAGTTCATAGCGATTGGGCTTTACGAGAAACGGCGCCGCCCCAATTCCTCTCGCAAAAAGCTCACCGTCCGCATCCAGAAGTACCCTCGCACCGCGCCTTTTCCCCATCAGGATCAGATCCCGATAAATATTTGTGTCTGTTCCGGCTGGCACGCTTCCCGAAAGCACCAGGATATCTCCTTCGCCAAGCTGCGCCTCCAGCCTCCGCTTCAGCTCCGCCGCCGCCTCGCTGCCAAAGGGCGCGCCCGGTTCATTAATATCCGTGTTCGTATGCAGAACCGGATCGACCACTTTCGTATTCGTCCTGGTCGCCTGCCCGGTCCGGATACTTTCAAGCCGGAAACGGGAACCGGACAACATTTTCTCAAGCTCCGCTCCCGTACCGCCTCCCAGTACGGCATACGCCACACTGTCTCCGCCCAGACTTTCGATCACTTTCGAAACATTTATTCCTTTCCCGCCCGGATCTTTCCGGACATGGACAGCCCGGTTCACCGCGTCCACGGTGAAAGAAGGGATCTCCACCGTTTTGTCAATAGCCGGATTAAGCGTCACTGTACAGATCACGACCGTCCCGCCTCCTGTCCGCAAAAGCAGGTTTCAAAAAGCGGATGACACTGTTACGCAGAATCACCCGCTTCTCTCAACCTTCCCTATGATCTACTTCTTCTCGCCGCCCAGCCGGATCCACCGCAGATACGCGCTGATAAACGGATCCAGTCCGCCGTCCAGAACCGCGTTTACATTGCCGCTCTCCTCGTTGGTCCGATGATCCTTCACCATCGTGTACGGCTGCAGCACATAAGAGCGGATCTGACTGCCCCACGCGATATCCGCCACGTCACCGCGGATGTCGGAGAGGTTCGCCGCGTTCTCCTGCTGTTTTAAAATAAACAGCTTGGCCTTCAGCATCTGCATGGCCTTGTCCTTATTCTGGAACTGGGACCGCTCGTTCTGACACTGTACCACCACGCCCGTGGGGATGTGGGTGATGCGCACCGCCGAAGACGTCTTATTGATATGCTGGCCGCCGGCGCCGCTGGATCGGTAGGTATCGATCCGCAGGTCGTCCGGATTGATATCCACATCCAGGTCTTCCTCGATATCCGGCATCACATCGCAGGACACGAAAGAAGTCTGCCTCTTGCCCGCCGCATTAAACGGGGAAATGCGCACCAGCCGGTGCACGCCGTGCTCCGACTTCAGATACCCATAAGCGTTCATCCCATTGATCTGGATCGTCACCGATTTGATGCCCGCTTCTTCCCCGTCCAGATAGTCTAAAAGCTCCGTCGTAAAGCCCTTCTTGTCCGCCCACCGGCAATACATCCGGTACAGCATGCTGCACCAGTCGCAGGACTCCGTCCCGCCCGCCCCCGCGTTCAGCCGCAGGATCGCGTTATTATTATCGTACTGTCCCGAAAGCAGCGTGCTGATCCGCAGATCCTCCAACTCCGTCGTAAACTCGTCAAGCATCTGCCGGACTTCCGGAATCACATCCGGATCATTCTCCTCATTCCCCATCTCGATCAGGACTTCGATATCCTCATACTGCTGCTCCAGCTTATGGAAACCCTCCACCGTATCCTTCAGGTTCTTGGCTTCCTTCATCAGCTTCGTAGACCGATCCGGATCATCCCAAAACCCCGGCTCCTCCATCGACCGGTCTAATTCCGCGATTCGTCTGACCTTATTATCCAGGTCAAAGTGAATCCCTCACTTCCACTAATGGTTTCTTAAATGTCGATAACGTATACTTGAACTGATCAAGCTCAACCATTGTGTCACCTTCTTTCTATACTATGCCAAACCCTATAGTTACCTAAATCCTCCCATGGAGAAAGCCCTTAAAACATATATCACAGCCCCGCGAAAACCCAGCGCAGAAACCCGCTCCTTATCAGGTGAATTTTGTGAGCGGCTGAAAATCCTTAGTGAACAGAAATTTGCGTTGGTGCGAAAAATGGAAGGACCAGTAAAGTATCCTCTCAGATGCACCCAGGCTGGTTCCATTTTTCGTACCTGCCCTTAGCAAATTCCTGTGAACTTAGGATTTTCCCGCGAGCAAACCTGAACCTGAGAAGGAGCAGGTTCCTGCGCGGACCTCCCGCGACTCCACCTATGCCAGATTCCCATTCGAACCTCCCTCGACATCATTCTCAAACCGGCTTCCGCCCATGACACTGCTTAAACTTCTTCCCGCTCCCGCACGGACAAGGATCATTCGGATAGATCTTCTTCACTTCCTTGCGCACCGGCGCCTTCGCCACCGAATCATCACGGTTGGTTCCCGTCACCTTCGCCGCCGGCTCTCTCTCCACCTTCTGCTCAACCCGAATATGGAACAGAATCCGGACCGTATCCTCCTTCACCGCCGCCGTCATGCCGTCGAACATCTCATAGGCACTCATCTTGTACTCCACAAGCGGATCCTTCTGCCCATACGCCTGCAGCCCGATGCCCTGCCGCAGCTGATCCATATCGTCGATATGGGACATCCATTTGTTATCGATGACCTTCAGAAGGATCACCCGCTCGATCTCGCGGATCTGCTCCGCCTCCGGGAACTCGGCCTCCTTCGCCTCATACAGCTTGATGGCCGCCTCCTTCAGCTGATGCACCAGTTCCTTCTTCTTCATCCGCTCCTTCTGCGTATCATTTAACACCACAGGCGGCAGCGGAATGATCGGCAGCAACAGGGAATTCAGCTCATTCAGGTCCCAGTTCTCCGGCACCGAATCATCGGCCACCGTCATATCCACCACATGTTCCACGATGTCCGTGATCATCTTCAGGATCACATCGCGCATATTGTCGCCGTCCAGTACCCGACGGCGCTCCGCGTAAATGACCTCGCGCTGCTCGTTCATGACCTCATCGTATTTTAACAGATTCTCGCGGATGCCGTAGTTATTGTTCTCGATCTTCTTCTGCGCCTTCTCAATGGCGCTGGAAAGCATCTTATGCTCAATCTGCTCGCCTTCCGGTACGCCCAGGGCGTTGAACATATCCATAAGCCTCTCGGAACCGAACAGCCGCATCAGATCGTCCTCCAGGGAAATGTAGAACCTGGACTCGCCCGGATCTCCCTGACGTCCGGAACGGCCGCGCAGCTGATTGTCGATACGGCGCGCCTCATGACGCTCCGTACCGATAACCCTGAGGCCGCCCGCCGCCCTGGCTTCCTCATCCAGCTTGATATCGGTACCACGGCCGGCCATGTTGGTAGCGATGGTGACGGCGCCGTGAAGTCCGGCGTCCGCCACGATCTCCGCCTCCAGCTCATGGAACTTGGCGTTCAGCACCTTATGCGGAATGCCCCGGCGGTTCAGCATCTTACTTAACATCTCGGAAGTCTCGATGGTAATGGTGCCCACCAGCACAGGCTGCCCTTTGGAGTGGGCCTCCTCCACCTCGTCGACGACCGCCTTGAATTTCTCCTTCTTCGTCTTATAGACCGCGTCGTTATGGTCCACCCGGATCACCGGCTTGTTGGTCGGGATCTCGATGGCGTCCATACTGTAAGTGTTGCGGAACTCCTTCTCCTCCGTCAGCGCCGTACCGGTCATGCCGGCCTTCTTGCGGAACTTGTTGAAGAAGTTCTGGAACGTGATCGTCGCCAGCGTCTTGCTCTCGCGGCGCACATTGACATGCTCCTTCGCCTCGATCGCCTGATGGAGACCGTCAGAGTAACGGCGGCCCGGCATGATGCGGCCCGTAAATTCATCCACGATCAGAACCTCGTCGTCCTTAACCACATAATCCTTATCCCGGTGCATCAGGTTATTGGCCCGCAAGGCCAGAATAATATTGTGCTGGATCTCCAGATTCTCCGGGTCGGCCAGGTTCTCAATGTGGAAGAATTCCTCCACCTTCTTCACGCCTTCCTCGGTCAGGTTCACCACTTTATCCTTCTCATTGACCACGAAATCGCCGGTCTCCTCGATATCCTCTCCCATAATGGCGTTCATCTTCGTAAATTCGCCGGACGCCTCGCCCCGCTGCAGCTGCCGCGCCAGAATATCACAGACCTCATAAAGCTTCGTAGATTTGCCGCTCTGGCCGGAAATAATAAGCGGCGTCCTGGCCTCGTCGATCAGCACCGAGTCCACCTCGTCGATAATGGCGTAATCCAGATCCCTTAAGACCATCTGCTCCTTGTAGATAGCCATGTTGTCTCTCAGATAATCGAAGCCCAGTTCATTGTTCGTCACATAAGTGATATCGCAGGCGTACGCCTTCTTGCGCTCCTCAGATGTCATGGGATTGAGCACCACGCCCACGCTTAAACCCAGAAATTCATGGATGCGGCCCATCCACTCGGCGTCACGCTTGGCCAGATAATCGTTAACCGTCACGATGTGGACGCCCTTGCCAGCCAGTGCGTTCAGATACGCCGGGCAGGTGGAGACCAATGTCTTACCTTCACCGGTTTTCATCTCGGCAATACGCCCCTGATGAAGGACGATGCCGCCGATCAGCTGCACCGGAAAATGCTCCATATTGAGGGTCCTGCGGGCCGCCTCGCGTACCGCCGCAAACGCCTCCGGCAGGATCTGGTCCAGGGTCTCCCCGGCTGCCAACCGTTCCTTAAAGATCTTTGTCTTCCCCCTCAGCTCCTCATCGCTTAAGGCTATCATATCCGGCCGCATGGCCACGATCCTGTCAACGATGGGATATATCATCTTCAGTTCCCGCTCGCTGTGGGTCCCGAAAATCTTCTCTACGAGATTCATCTGTCACTCTCCTGCTAAATTTTTACAAAAGCAGCTGCTTTCGCCGCGTCAGAAAGCGGCCCTTCAGGACGGCCGCCGCTTCTGCCTGTTAACGTAATAAAACTGCGTGTTTAGGTATAATCTTAGATATTCTACCACCAACCGCAGTTTTATTCAACCAAATAACAGTGTTGTTCACAAAAAATTAACGAATCTTTCACAGTGCCAGCTTCATCAGCGCTTCGATCAGATAATAATCTCCGTAGATGATGGAGAATTCATGGTTCTTATCGTGATAGGCCGCGGTGCATTTCTCCAGAAGATTGTCCGCCGCATCGTCCCAGTTCACCCGCCGGTCGGTCAGGGCGCGCAGAAGCCTGACCGCGGCTTCCAGATACTTCTGGCCGTCTTCTCCCTCCGGCGCAGAGGTCTGAACCATATCCGCGCTTTCTTCCCTGCCGGATCCGCCTTCCGAATCGCCCACCGCACTGTCAGGCTCGGACGCAGTACCAGTACTGCCGGCCCCATGCGCCCTCTTCTCCTCAAGCAGCCGCCGGATCTCGATGAGTCCGCTGGCCGCGATCGCCGCCGCCGTCGAATCCTCCCACGCCGGCTCCGCCGGCTGGCAGAAGTCCACCGGGATCAGGCCGCTCTCCGGAATATGCGCGATGAAATAATCCGCGATCCGCATGGCCGTATCCAGGTACTCCCGCTTCCCCGTATGCCGGAAGCTCTGCGCGAATCCGTAAAGTCCCCAGGCCTGCCCCCGGGTCCAGGACGAGCCGTCCCCGTATCCCTGGCCGCCGTAGCTTCGCACCATTTCACCGCTGTCCACATCGAACTCCACGATATGATTGACGGAGCCGTCCTCACGCACGAAGCACCGCGCCGCCGTGTCCGCGTGCCGCATGGCCGTCTGGGCAAAGCGCGGATCCTTCGTCTCTTCGCTTGCCCAATACAGAAGCGGCAGGTTCATCATACAGTCAATGATGGCCCAGCCCCGCCGGTCGGGCCCGTTATCGCCCCAGTCGTTCCACGCACGGATGAACTGGCCGGCGTGGTTAAAACGCCCCGCCAGGTTATTGGCCGCCAGAAGCGCCCGGTTCCGCGACGCCGGATCGCCTGTCAGCCGGTAGTTATTCACCGACGTGGGCAGCCATTTAAACCCGCTGTCGTGATCCATGGACTGAGCGTCCATCAGCACCCGATCCAGCTTCCGCTCCACGCTCTCCGCGGCCGCTTTATATCGCTCCTGCCCGGTCAGCTCGTACATCTGCCACATCATGCCGCCCCAGAAGCCGTTGGTCCACCAGCCGATCTTGTCGTCTCCCGACCAGTCGTCGTGGACGCCGTTCTCCGTCGTATAGGGGATCTTGTCCGCAGAGCGGACGCTTACCTTCTCCATCTTTTCTGTGATACGCGCCAGAACATTCCGCGCCCAGATCTTATCCTCTTCATGCATCGCTTTCTTCTTCCTTTCTTCCGCCCCGCCGGCCAATTGCCTGTACGCATCCGGTGACGCCTCTATCATAGCGCTTATAGCCGGATTTTTCCAGTCCCAAAAATCGCGGGATGCTTCATTCTTCCTCCGCCGCAAACGCGTCTCTGTATTCCCTGGGCGTCATGCCGTAATAATTTCGGAACTGGCGGATAAAGCTGGACGTCTGCATGTATCCCAGCATCCCGGCGATATCAGCGATCCTGTACGAAGTCCCCTTTAAAAGTTCTGCCGCGTATTCAAATTTTTTCATTAATTAAAAAAGCTGCGAATCAACTCCATCGATTCGCAGCTTTCGACAAATACCGGCAGCCGAAGTTTCGTTTATTCACCCGGTTTCTTTACAGATCTTCGCAGTGTTCACAGTTCGCATACCCGGGCCGCGCGGAAACCATTCTTCTCCACCGCCTCCCGGAATTCCTCTCCAAAATGCATGCAGGTGACGCGGCCGCGCAGTCCGCCGGGAACACACTCGCACAGCTGTTTCAAAGAACAGTGCTCGGGATTCTCCTTCTTCTCATAGGTGGTCTCCTGATAGACATGGGCCAGTGTGCCCGCCTTCAGCCCCTCGATCACCTGTTCCGGCATCTTATTGGAATCGCCGCTGTAAAAAACGGTTTCCTTTCCGTCGGAAAGATAATAGCCGTAACAGTCCATCCCGGGAGCGTGGCATACCTTAAGCGGCGTCACCCTGATCCCGCCGGGAAACGGCTCCGAAAAATCCGTCCGGAACTGATACGCCTCCCTGCAGATCCCCATAAGCTCCAGTATCACCGGCAGTCCCGCGTCGGGCGAAGCCACCAGTACCGGCTTGCCCAACACGTACCTGCAGTAAGAAGCCAGCGAGCCCAGACTGCCGATATGATCCGGGTGGCGGTGGGTAACCAATATATTCACCGCCGCGCACCGCGCAAGCTCCGGCCGGTCCGCCATACGACCGAACACCGTTTCTCCGCAGTCCATCAGGTAAAGCTGGTCCTCCGCCATGAAAAACGCACTGTTGCTGCCCCAGGAAGGCCTGTACGCCGCGCCGACACCCGAAAAACTCATCCTCATATAAGCCTCTCCCATCTTAATAGCTGAACCCGTGATGCTTAAGCCACTCCGCGCACTGGGCCGTCCAGTCGGTCTGAATGATGCCGAAGCCCTTCCGGGCCGCCCAGCCCCAGCCGTCATCCGGATCCTTAAGGAGCGAGACATCATCATTGTGGCCGGCGCTCAGAGGCACATTCTCATTGTAGATCAGCGTATTGACCCACAGTACCATTCCCATCCGGCGCATCGAGTCGATATATTCCTGGCAGGCGATCGGCGAATCCTCCCGCGCGAATACCAGCTCCGCCCCGACCATATGGATATTCCTCCCGCGGATCCGCTCAGTAGCCGTATCCGTCTCCTTATAGACCGGCAGATACATGTATTCCGGCGCGAACGCCTCCACCTCCGCCAGCCGTTCCTCCGACGGATCCGTCTTGAGAAGGATCTGCTCCCGCATCCCGTGGCGATCTACGCAGCGCGCTACATCCTCCAGAAAGCCGCCGCAGCGGTCCAGATTCATCAGGCATCGCCCCCGGAAATGCTCCAGCACGTCGTCGAAGGAGTCCAGGCCGTAGTGGGTCGCCGCCCCGTCCGCGTTGATAAACCGGAGCTCCCGCACCTGCTGCGCGGTCATAGTCCTGACATCGGCCTCCAGCCGGAGCCGGAGCCGTTCCTTGCCCGTATGGAAAATGAACAGCTCCCCGTCCGCCGTCTTAAACAGATCCATCTCCAGAACCGCCGCGCCGTTTCTTACGGCCAACTCAAACGCAGGGATCGTATTGGCCGGAATATTCGCCCCGCCAAGTCCCTGGTGCGCCGCCACCAGGACGCCTTTACTTCTGCATAATTCGTTCAGCTCGTTCATACTCACACCTGCTTATAGTTCTCCGTCAAGACTCTTCTGATACCACTCGATCCAGTCATAGTAGCCGTAGGTCTCCAGATCCTTCAGATACGCGTTCCAGGACTCGTCGGTGATGCCGTCCATGATGCTGGTAGACAGGAAATTGGACATCATCGGCATCAGATCCGTCTCCAGAAACGTCCTCTCGCTGACCGCCTCAGGATCCTCGAACTTAGCTGGAATATACTCATACTGCAGGTAATCCATGACCTTCTCCTGAATCTTGATCCGGCCCTGTGTCGTATCCGTGTGATCGAACTCCAATTCCGTCGGCACTCCGTCAACCAGATGGATATTCTGCGGATCCACTGCATACTCTTCAACCGAGATCAGTACGCTCTTACCGCCTTCGCCCCGCGTATTAGTCAGGCTGCTGGCCGATTCATTGGCAAACTCAGGTTTCTTCTTCCAGTCATCGCTTAAGTAGATCTCTCCGTCATAGACATCCCACAGAATCCCCTGCTCTCCGGCAAAATCGATCATCTTCAATTCACGGGAACTGGAAATGTAATTCCACCAGTGCAGCAGTGCCGGAACATTTTCGCTGTCCGCAGCGATAGTAAGACCCAGTTTGACCGTCGTATCATGATAACGGTTGCCATCGATCACAGGCTCCACGCCCTCAAGACCCTGAACCATGACCACATCCCAGTCATCATAATTCAAACCGTTGTGGGCCGGACTGAACATAAAGGTCATGCCGTAAAGATCCTGACTCAGCTTCGCGGTCCATTCATCGCCCGTCTGCGAGAATCCTTCCACATCCAGAAGCCCTTCCTCCAGAAGCTTGTGCAGCCACTCCAGCCACGCGCGCCATGCGTCCGTATCGGCAGTAGGCGTTACGACTCCATTTTTCACCATTTTATAATGTCCGGAATCTCCGTCTCTCGCGTTGGCAATGCCGAAGAAATTAGCGGAATGATGAATATGGCAGTCGCTGTACTTATCAGCAAATCCAAAGGGGATTTCATCGTTCGGATCACCGTTCCCATTGGCATCCTGATCACGGAATGCGCATAATACTTCATATAACTCATCGGTAGTCGTCGGCATATCCATACCTACGCGTTTAAGCCATGTTGTATTGATCATCGGAACCCAGTTCGCTTCCTTATAGACGGTCTCCAGTCTCGATGTAGGAAGAGATCGGATGGAACCGTCAGGCCACGTGATCGCTCCAATCCCATTGGGATAAACTGCCTCGATCGTCGCCAGCACATCCGGCGCATAAGTCTTTAAGATATCATCCTTGCTGAGATCGTAAAACATATCCATATTGTTGCTGACCGTGCTCTCTCCCACATTAGAAAGGAACGCGTCCGGCATATCGCCGCTGGACAGCTTCAGATTTACCTGCTCCGACCAGGCCTGGCTGGTCAGAAGCGTCCAGTTCACATGGATTCCCGTCGCTTCCTCGACCATCTGATAAATCGCTTTATCATTTGGATTCGCGGAAGTATCAAGCTCCGCGGACGGCTTTGTATAGATATTCAGAGTCGTTCCCGCAAAGTAGTCTACGGGAAGTCCATTTGATGTGATCTCTTTTCCCGTTTCCGCAGCCTCCTGTGACGTCTCCCCGGAAGAAGCCGCCGTCGCCGCCTGCGTTTCCTGTTTTGCCGCGGTCGTCGCCGCCGTCGTCTGCTGCGCGGAATTTCCATTTCCGCATCCCGCCAGTGCCGATACCGCCAATGCCGCCGTCAGTATAGCCGCCAATACCTGCTTTTTCATAAAATACCTCCTGTTCGTTTTAGAAAATGATATACCATTCCCGATCAGCTCAGCCTTTGACCGAGCCGATCATAACTCCCTTCACAAAATACTTCTGAATAAACGGATACACACAGAGGATCGGGGCCGTCGATACCACGATCACACTGTACCGAATCGTCGCCGTCATCTGCTGCACCTGAAGGGCCATCTCCGCATCCTCCATGATCTCATGATTCTGCGTCGTCTGCAGCAGGATCTCCCTTAAAAACACCTGAAGCGGATATTTGTACCTGTCCGTCAGATAGATCAGCGCGTTGAAATATGAATTCCAGTGGCTCACCGCGATATACAGTACCATCACCGCGAAGATCGCCTTCGACAGCGGCATCACGATCGACACGAAAAACGTTCCGTTCCCGCAGCCGTCGATAGTCGCCGCGTCCAGAAGTTCGTCCGGGATATTGGTCTTCATAAAAGACCTCACTACAATGATGTTATGTACCGAAATGCTGCTCTGCAGGATCATCAGAAGCCGCGTGTCCAGAAGCCCCAGATTCTTGATCATGATGTATGTCGGGATCAGACCGCCGCCGAAATACATCGTAAAAATAAACAGCTTCATCAAAATCCCGCTGCCCGGCAGGTCTTTTCTGGAAAAAGCGTACCCCGCCAGGATCGTCACCATCGATCCGAAGATCGTACCACCTACCGTATAGATTAATGTGTTCATGTATCCGGACCAGACCCTCCAGTCCGCAAACACCCGCTGATATCCCATCAAATGGAATCCCTTCGGATACAGAAGCAGGGATCCGGCGTTGATCAGCTTATAATCGGTAAACGACGCCACAAGGATAAACCACAGCGGATAGATCGTAACGATGGTAAGCAGGATCAGAAATGTGTTTGCCAGCGCGTCGAACAGTCTGTTGTCCCAGGACTGCCGGATCCCGTTCGCCGAACGTTTCCGGATTCGGATCATACTCTGCATAGGCCGCCTCCTTACCACAGACTGGATCCGCTCACCTTATCCGCCGTCTTATTGGCGATGATGAGCACGATAAAATTGATCACGTTGTTGAACAGACCTATCGCCGCTGAGTAGCTGAACCGCTGATCCTGCAGACCCATTTTATACACGTAGGTAGAGATCACCTCCGAAGAAGTGAGATTCAATGAGTTCTGCATCAGGTACACCTTCTCATAGCCCACGCCCATGATACTTCCGAGCCTTAAGATCAGCATAATGATGATCGTCGGCAGGATCGACGGAATGTCGATGTGCCAGATCCGCTGGAGCTTATTGGCCCCGTCCACCTGGGCCGCGTCATGCAGCTCCTGGTCCACGCCGGTCAGCGCCGCCACGTAGATGATGGAACCCCATCCCATGCTCTGCCAGATCCCGGACCAGACATAGATGTGGGAAAAGTAATCCGCCTGTCCCATGAAATACGTGTCGGTCGGGCCGCCGAACAATCCAACCAGCATATTCACAATGCCGTTGCGCGGCGACAAAAACAGCGAGAGCATGCCCACCAGCACCACTGTGGAGATAAAATGGGGCATGTAAGTAACGGTCTGGACGAATTTCTTCCTGCGCACATTCCGCACATTGTTCAAAAACACTGCCAGAATGATCGGGAACGGAAAGCTGATCAGAGAATACAGGCTGATCTTCAGCGTATTCTTAAAGATCATCCAGAACCGCGGCGTATTCATGAAGGTGGTGATCCACTTCAGTCCTACCCATTTGCTTCCCCATATTCCGTTGACCGCCTTATAGTCTCGAAACGCGATCTGCAGCCCGTACATGGGCCCGTAATGAAATATGGCGATATAAAGTGCCGCCGGAAGCAGAAACATATACAGGAGCCAGTTTTTCTTCATCAGCTTCCAGGTTTTCGCGCGCTTCCGGATTTTTTGAGCTGCCTGTTGATTCACAAAGCCTTTCACTCTCCTTCCCCTCCGGCCGTTCCGCATGTGCGCCGGCCGTCCACCCCATTGTCTTCAGTTACATGATCAGGATATCCTATGATCATGATTATATACCATTGATTGGTACGTGTCAATATTAATTTTCAAATTTTATGACTTAATTTTCGAATAATTTTATATATGTCCGTTTGGCACCGTATTTATTTCCAAATATTTGCAGTAATCTGCGGAAACGGCGCTTATTTTTGTAATTGGTTCGTTCTAATTTTATTGGTGAATTTCATCATATCAATCTTTGTTTGATTTTTTGTCCAATATTTGTCCAATTTCTCTTGCGAATCCTTCCGATTTCTGTTATCTTATTAGTATAGATAGATTTCCACAAGGCAGGGCATCAGTCAGGAGGTATTTTATGCCTACGATCAAAGACATCGCCAGGGAAGCGGGCGTTTCCCACGGCACCGTATCCAACGTTCTGAACAAAACCGGCAAAGTCAGTATCGAGAAGATCCGTCTGGTGGAGAACGCCGCCAAAAAGCTGGGTTATGTGCCCAACGTTCAGGCCCAGCTGCTGAAGCAGGGGATCACGCGGACGGTCGCCCTGATCCTTCCCTCTCTCTGCGAGGATATCTATCTGGATCTGTACAACGCGGTTCAGACCACGCTTTTCAAGGCGGATTATGATGTGAACGTCTATCCGACCAACGATATCGCCAGTATCGAGGAAGCGATCCTGAAACGCATTCCCCAGTCGGGACTGACAGCCGTAGTGACTGTTTCCTGCCTCGGAAATTCCGGCGAAGAACTCTACAGGGATCTTCCATGCCCTGTCATATACATCGACCGGGACGGCGAACCCGTCCGGCCCAACGATATGTTCATCCGCTTTGACTATGAGAAGATCGGCGCGGCCATCGGACGCCATATCCTGGACAGCGGCCGCAGGGAGGTAGCCGTGTTCTCCACGCCGCCCTCCTTTTCCCGCGATCAGCTGCTGATAAAAGGTCTGGAAGACGCCGTAAACGGCAGCGCTGTCTCCATCCGGCATTTCACCTCGACCTTTAACCTGGCCATCAACACCGCCTTCGACATCGTCCAGGCCGGCGTCCGTTTCGACGCCATCGTGACCAGCAGCCTTTCCCGGGCCGAAGCCGTTCAGAGCGCTCTGCGGATCTCCTACGCGAAAGAACGCCCGGAGATCATCACGCTCTCCAATTCCGGCGGTCTGGCGCCGGCGGATTTTCTTGCCTGCCGGCTGGATTTCAGCCAGATGGGCGTGCGGATCGCGGATCAGATCATCCGCTGGTCGCGTCAAAAAGAATCCATGCCGCCGGTCATCACCATGGAAGACGGCGGTTTCCCGCAGGCTCTGCCTCAGATCCCGAAAAAAGCTGTCCGCACGCTGACCATGCTCACGCTTGACACTCCCACGACCAACGCGCTGGATAAGCTTCTGCCCATGTTTGAGGCGGAAAGCGGGATCCATTTAAAGCTGATACGCACCTCCGCGGAGGATCTGGCCGCTACCGCCGACATGCTGAGCGACGACTTCTGCTATGACCTGATCCGGATGGATGTGGCCCGCATGGACGTTATGGGCAGAAAGACCTATATGCCTTTAAGCGAGGCCGGCATCACGCCCGAGACTCTTCCGCAGACGCTGATCCGGGGGAATTACGACAATTATTCCCTTTCCGGCGGCGCCATGTACACCCTGCCCTTCGATCCCAGCGTCCAGCTTCTGCTGTATCGGAGCGACCTGTTCGACGACACGCTGCTGCGCCGCGCTTATTTTGAGCGGTATCATGAGACGCTGTCCGTGCCTGTTACCATCGGGCAGTACCTGCAGACCGCGGAATTTTTCACCGCCGCCTGCAGTCCCAATTCGCCTACCCGGTACGGAACCACCATCATGGATCAGACCGCTTTTGCCACTGCCAGCGATTTCATGCCTTATTACCTGGCGAACGTCCCGGACGCCCCGCAGAAAGCTTCCGGCCCCGCCATCCGGACCGGAGAAATGGCCGAGGCCATGCGCCAGTATCTCCGAATGCTGGATTTTGCCGGCCGGCCTCAGTCATGGCGCGGCTGCGTCCGGCTGCTGACGGAGGGATCCGTGGCTATGACCGTCGTCTACTCCAATTACGCCGCCAATATCATCAGCTCCGGCCGGTCCCATATGATCGGCAAGATCGGCGCTGCCGTAGTACCCGGCCGCCGGCCTCTTCTGGGAGGCGGCGTAGTCGGCATCTGCCGCTATTCAAAGAACGTGGAAGCCTGCCGGGAATTCCTCCGCTGGTACTTTACGCCGGACATCTCCACGATGATCGTGCGGCTGGGCGGCACCTCTCCTCTGGCAGATACCTACAATAATTTCAAAAACTTTGTGATCTTCCCGTGGCTGCCGGCCACTCAGGAAAGCTTCGCCCTGGGAAGCCGCGGCGTCAGCTCCCAGCCGACGCCGGATGGCTGCTCCATCTGGGATTACGAATTTTCCATCGGCACCGCGGTCAAAAATATGATCGCCGGCGACATGTCTCCGGAAGAAGCGGTCAATATGGCCCAGGTCATGTACGGCCGCTCCGGCACGCGGAAGATAACATAATATTTTTCATTATGGTAACTTAGACAGATTGCACAAAAATTATGTTCGAATGGCCGGGCAGGCGGCCATGCGCTCCGGTCGGCGGGTTCATTTTTCCACAGAAAAAAAGTGTCGATTTTTCGGGAAATACCAGTTATACACCGAGTTATCCACATTATCCACCGTTTTTCAGCAGAAAAGTATGTTCGAATCCGCTTTTCCGTCGAAAAAACAGATTTTTGTTCACATCTCATAAACTTTGCGTTTTCGACAAATTTTTTTGCCTTTCCGCCGTCCGTACCGCCTTTTTAGATTTCAGAAAACTCCGAAGAATCTGGTTGAATGTTTAGAATACGTATGGTATACTTTAGGTATCCCAATAGAAGGAGCTGATGAATATGCGTTTTACCATTACCGGAAGAAACATGGAAGTATCCTCGGGGCTGAGAGCGGCTATCGAGGAGAAGCTTGGGAAACTGGAACATTATTTCACCCCCACGACGGAGGTGATCGTCACCTTAAGCATCCAGCGCGGTGAGCAGAAGATTGAGGTAACCATTCCGATCAAAGGAGGGATCATCCGGGCCGAGCAGGCCTCGAGCGATATGTATGTGTCCATCGATCTGGTGGAGGAAGTCATTGAACGGCAAGTACGCAGATACAAGAAGAAGATTATCGACAAGAAGCAGTCGGCCCAGTCTTTCTCCCAGCTGTTTCTGGAGTCGGACGAGCCGGTGGAGGACGAGGACATCAATATCGTCAAGACCAAGCGGTTCGGCATGAAGCCCATGTTCCCGGAGGACGCCTGCGTGGAGATGGAGCTTCTGGGACATAACTTCTATATGTTCCTGAACGCGGAGACCGATCAGGTGAATGTGGTGTACAAGCGCAAAGGGAATACGTACGGACTGATCGAGCCGGAGTTCTGAGCGTAAGAACGGCCGGTTCCGGGATGAAACTGAACAAGTTCTTCAAGTCGAAGAAACTTTTGCGGAAAGATCGATACAAAAAGAATTCACCGCGGGGGATTGCTGAAAAGCAGTCCTCCGTTTTTTTGCAGCGGCATGCGATTGACCGTTCTCTGCTTTTTGTTGCGCAACATGCGCCTGAACATCCCCTTTTTCCTAACAGCACGCCTATGTGAAAATATGCCAGTTGTGAATACGACATTTTGACTATTGCAGGGCAATATTTCTAATGATATACTGATGATATCCGGAGAACGCATTACGGATGTGTTTTCCTCAAGCGCCAATATAAAATAACGACAAGGAGTGAACATTATGAGCTACCAATTCTCCTACGACCCGCAGACCGCCGTGGTCGAAACCACGCAGGGCAAAATCCGCGGCTATGAGTACCGGAACCTGTCCGTTTTCAAGGGCGTTCCCTACGCGCAGGCGAAGCGCTTCCACGCGCCGGAACCGGTTACGCCCTGGGAAGGCGTTCTGGACACCACCAGCTTCGGCTACGTATGCCCGCTTCTGGACATGCCCAAACCCAACGGCGAGCTTCTTGTACCCCACCGCTACTGGATCATGGATGAGAACTGTCAGAATCTGAACATCTGGACGCCCGGCTGCGACGACAAGGCCCGTCCGGTCATGGTGTGGCTCCACGGCGGCGGCTTTGCGGCCGGCTCCGCCATCGAGCACATTGCCTATGAAGGCGAGAATATGGCCATTCACGGCGACGTGGTGGTCGTCACGATCAACCACCGTCTGAACGTGCTGGGATTCTGCGATCTGTCTGCTTTCGGCGAAGAATACGCCAATTCCGGCAACGCCGGCATGGACGACATCATCGCGGCACTTCAGTGGATCCATGACAATATCGCGAAATTCGGCGGCGATCCGGACAATGTGACCCTGTTCGGCCAGTCCGGCGGCGGCGCCAAGATCACGACGCTTTTGCAGATGCCGGCGGCTGACGGCCTGTTCGCCAAGGGTATCAACATGAGCGGCGTCATCGGCCCGGTGCTGGCGGACTGCAAAGGCAGCGGTGAAGAACTGGTCCGCGCGATGATGAAAGAATTAAAGATCGACAGTGTCAAAGAGCTGGAGACCGTTCCCTACGCATCATTGGCGGCAGCCTACTCGAAGGTAACGCCGGCACTCCGCGCGGCGGGCAAATATGTGGGCGGTTCCCCGATCCCCAACAAGTACTATGTGGGCGAGCCGATCATCAACGGCTTCCGCAAGGAGTCCTCTCAAGTGCCGCTTATGGTCGGTTCCGTGTTCGGCGAGTTCACTTCCTTCGCGCCCAGTTCCATTGATATTCATACGGCGACCCCGGAGGAAGGCCGCGAAGCGGTCCGCGCCCTGCTCGGAAAGGAACTGGCGGCAAAGATCCTGCCGATGTTCGAGAAAGCCTATCCGGAACGCCATCCGGCCAATCTGATGACGCTGGATTTCATTTTCCGCGCACCGGAACAGCAGTACATCAAGATCAGAAGCGCGATGAACAGCTGCACCTATGCCTACCTGTTCAATCAGGATATGCCGATCGACGGCGGCCGCACACCGTGGCACTGCTCCGACGTGCCGTTTTTCTTCCACAACACGGAGCTGGCTCCCTACACCCAGATGGAAGGCGGCCTGACCGAGAAGCTGGAGAGCGAGATCTTCGGCGCAGCAATGGCATTTGCCCGCACCGGCGATCCGAATCACGCGGGGATTCCGCAGTGGAAACCCAGCACACCGGAAGAGGAATGGACGATCCTCTTCGACGCCGATACCCGGGTCGTCTGCAACCATGACAGGGAACTGATCCCGGTGATGGCGACAGAAGCCGGTCCGGCGTTTATGAAGAAATTCGAGGAGAATAAGGATAAAGTACAGCACTGAGACATCTGTGCGGGAGCACGGAAGGGAGAATCAGGGGGCGCCGACGGGCGCCCCCATTACTTGTCGAATAAATCTGACACTTACAGATTTATGTATATTTATCTGTCATTCATCCATCTCCGTCTTGTATCCAATCGGCTGTTTTACTCCGCCAGATACCTCTCCGCTGACGCCACCGCGTTAGCCCCGTCAGCCACGGCGGTCACGATCTGCCGAAGCGCCTTCGTGCGCACGTCGCCCGCAGCGAAAACGCCCGGCGCAGAGGTCTTCCCGGTCTCATCCGCCACGATATACCCGTGATCCATTTCCGCCAGTCCTTCAAAGACCTCACTGTTCGGCATAATGCCCACCGCGATAAATACGCCCTGCAGCGGAAGCGCCGAAGTCTCACCGGTCTTCACATTCTTAACCGTCAGGCCGCTTACCTGGCCGTCACCTTCGATCCTCTCCACGACGGTGCTCCACAGCATCTCCACATTCGGAAGGCTTAAAAGCTTCTCCTGCAAACTCTTCGCTCCCCGCAATTCGTCGCGGCGGTGGATCACATAGACCTTCCGGCAGCCTCTCGCCAGGAAAATGGCGTCCTCGATGGCCACGTCGCCGCCGCCCACCACAGCCACATCTTTATTGCGGAAGAACGCGCCGTCACAGGTGGCACAGTAGGACACGCCCATACCCGCCAGTTCCTCTTCCCCCGGCACGTCCAATTTGCGATGAACCGCACCGGTGGCGATGATCAGGCTCCGCGCCGCGTAGGTCTCATTCTCGCAGACGACCTGATAAATGGGCCGGCCGACTGCACCCGCGGCCGGATCAGCTCCTTCGTGCAGGCATTCCACATGCTCCACCCTGTCTGTGGCAAACTTCACGCCCAGACCATCGGCGTGTTCCCGGAATTTCATACCCATATCGAAACCGTTGATTCCCGGAAGTCCCGGATAGTTGTCCACCTCGTACGTATTCACCACCTGACCGCCGCTGACATATTCCTTCTCAACTACAAGCGCGTTCAGCCGGGCCCTCTCCGCATAGATGCCGGCCGCCAGGCCGGCGGGGCCGGAACCGAGAATCAGAAGATCGTAAATTTTATCCATATGTATTCTCCTTTTGTTTTGAATGATACCGGTACGCAGTTTTTCATGCTGCCCATCCTTATACGAATAGTATACCATGTCCTCCGGACATGCTCCCTCCGGGGGATGCGCACGGTTCGGTTCGGTGTTTGCCCTCCCTCTGGTCGGGCGCGAACCGGCGCGGTATAATCTCTATCGAGATTATACCATCTCGACTGACGTCTCGATGGAGATACTCGTCAAACGTCGATTGACGCAAGCGTCATCGGCGCTTTCCTCGTTATTATACCATACTATCCCCATATTATCCAAACGAATTTTGCTGTATCCTGCGTCCTGCATCTATTCCGGCAATTCCGGAACAAATTTTCCAGCACCCTGCACCTTGCATTTCACACCCCAACATGGTATCATAGTAAAGTACCATTCTAACCGTAATGATGTAAATGACCAGACTGCAAGGAGATCCTGTATGAGCGGAAAAACCGTTCTGGTGACCGGCGCTTCCCGGGGAATCGGGAAGGCTGTCGCTCTGCGATTCGCAAAAGAACATAACAATCTGGCGATCAGTTGTCTGAGGAATACCAGACGGCTGGCGGAGACGAAAGCAGAAGCCGAAGAACTGCAGAGCGCCTGCCTCGCCTACACCGGCGACATGGGCGACATGGACTGCTGCCGGGAGTTTGTCTCCCTCGCCGAACAGCGCTTCGGCCATATCGATATCCTGATCAATAACGCTGGCATTTCCTATATCGGCCTGCTGCAGGATATGGAGAACGAGGACTGGGACCGGATCATACGGACCAATCTGACCGCCGCGTTCAATCTAAGCAAGCTGGTCATTCCCGGCATGGTCGCGCGCCAGTCCGGACATATCATTAACATATCTTCCGTGTGGGGCAATGTCGGCGCGTCCTGCGAGGCCGCCTACTCCGCAACGAAAGGCGCGCTGAACGCCTTTACACGGGCCCTGGCCAAGGAACTGGCTCCAAGCCACGTCCAGGTCAACGCCATCGCCTGCGGGGCCATTGACACGGAGATGAATCAATTTCTGACACCCAAAGAACTGGCTGCACTGACCGAGCAGATTCCCGCAGGGCGTCTGGGGACGCCGGAGGAAGCGGCTGACCTGGTCTGGCAGCTGACACAGTCAAATACCTATCTGACCGGACAGGTCATAGGTCTGGATGGAGGTTGGATCTGATGCCCACTACATACGCGCATTATCGTTTCGGAACCGAAGTCTACAAATGCCTCCCCCGCGACCTGCGGGAGAGCATCCGTCCCTATTTGAGTCTTTACTGCATCGGGCTCCACGGTCCGGATGTTCTCTTCTATTACAAAGCCATGAAGAAGAACTCCGTCAGCGAGACCGGATTTGACATGCATGCGCGGCCCGGGTTTGAATTTTTCGAACGTGCAGAAGACATCCTGCGCAAAATCCCTACCGCTGATCTCTCCCCGTCCATGGCCTATCTGTACGGCTTCTTATGCCATTTCGCCCTGGACAGCACCTGTCATCCTTACGTGGAAAGAATGGCCCGCGAAACACCTCTGGGCCACTGCGCCATTGAATCCGAATTCGACCGCATCCTGATGGGAGCAGACGGTTACGACCCGCTGCGTTTCCATCCAATCAAACATTTAAAAGCCACGCATTTTAACGCCCGGATCATCGCCGCATTCTTCCCCGGGATCTCCCGCGGGCAGATACTCCATGCCATCCGCTCCCAACGGACGGACCTGAAACTGTTGGCCCCGAAAGGAGCGCTGAAACGCCGGATTCTTATGTTCCTCATGCGGCTGGTCCATTGTCCCAGAAGCATCCACGACATGATTATCACGCCCCGGCCGCTGCCCGGCAGTACGCCGATCTGTACGGAGATGCTGCGCCTCTACGGAACAGCCGTTCCCTTCGCTGCAGAACTGATCCGAAATTTTCAGGCGTACACGGAAGGAACGACGCCGCTGGATGCGCGGCTGGATCATACTTTCGGAGAGAATTAACATAATACAAGCAAGGCGGCACTGGCGCCCTGTTTGCATGGAAACAGAAACGCCATAAGGCATCCGGCTGGATGTCCGATGGCGTTTTTATTCTACCGTTACCGATTTCGCCAGATTCCGCGGCTTATCCACATCCAGCCCCTTACCCAGCGCCACATAGTAAGCCAGCAGCTGAAGCGGCACCACCACAAGACTCGCCGCAAAACATTCCATTGTCTTCGGTACATAGATCGTGTAATTGGCCACGTCTTCCATGCTGTAGTTCCCATAGCTGGTCACCCCCAGCACATAAGCGCCGCGGCTCTTGACCTCCACCATGTTGCTGATCAGCTTTTCAAACAGCCCCTTCTGCGTTGCCACGCCGACCACCAGAATCCCATCCTCGATCAGCGAAATGGTCCCATGCTTCAGTTCTCCGGCCGCATAAGCCTCTGAATGGATATAAGAGATTTCTTTCAGCTTCAGCGACCCTTCCAGAGATGACGCATAATCCAGTCCCCGCCCGATAAAGAAAATGTCCTTGCTGTGGGAAAACTTATTGGCAAACCACTGGATCCGCTCTTTCTCTTCCAGAATCCGCTCAATCTTCTCCGGCAGCCGCAGAAGTTCCTCCACCATCTGCGTCTCCTGCGCTTCGCCGATCACGCCCTTCGCCTTTCCAAGTCCAATCGCCAGCAGATACACAGCCGCCAGCTGGGTGCTGTAAGCCTTCGTTGTCGCCACAGAGATCTCCGGCCCGGCCCAGGTATAAAACACGCTGTCCGCTTCCCGGGCGATGGAACTGCCCACCACATTTACAATGCCAAGCACCCTGTATCCCAGTTTCTTTGCCTCCCGAAGCGCCGCCAGAGAATCCGCCGTCTCTCCGGACTGACTGACCACGATCACCAGCGTATCTTTTTCCATCACCGGATTCCGGTAACGGAACTCGCTGGCCAGATCCACGTCCACCGGCACTCTGGCCGTCTGTTCCACCATGTATCTGGCAGTCATACAGACATGGTAGGCCGAGCCGCAGGCCACCATCTGGAGCCGGGAAACCTTCGCCAGTTCCTCCCTGCTCATGCCCAGTTCTTCCAGATCCACATGGCCATCGCTGATCCGGGGGCTTATCGTATCCCGCACCGCTTTCGGCTGCTCATAGATCTCTTTCAGCATAAAGTGGGCGAAGCCGCCCTTCTCCGCCGCCTCTGTATCCCAGTTGATCTCAGAAAATGTTTCCTCGACCTCTTCCTGGTCCACATTATAGAAATGAATTTCCACGGCCGTCAGCTTCACGATCTCCAGATTCGGAATAAAGCACACATCCCGGGTATATTTCAAAATCGCCGGCACATCTGATGCAATAAAATTTCCCTGCTCCGACCTTCCTACGATCAGCGGACTGTCTTTGCGCACCGCATAGATCTCGCCGGGGCGATCCGCAAAAAGGATCCCCAACGCATAGGAACCGCGCACGCGGAACATCACCTTGCTGATAGCCTCAATCGGATTTCCGGTATAGTATTTATCCAGAAGATGAGCCACCGTTTCCGTATCTGTCGCCGATACGAAGGAAAACCCTTCCTTCGTAAGTTTCTCGCGGATCTCCTGATAGTTCTCGATAATACCGTTATGCACCACCGCCACACGTTTGTTTTTCGCATAATGCGGGTGGGAATTAACGACTGACGGCTCACCATGGGTCGCCCATCGAGTATGCCCGATGCCGCAGGTACCGGATACCGACCGGCCGTCATCCGTCATTTCACGCAAGACTTTTAAGCGGCCTTTCGCCTTGACGATCTCAATCGACGGCTCCGCACCGCCTGCCTGCGCCACCGCGATACCCGCCGAATCATAGCCGCGATATTCCAGCTTCTCTAATCCGTCAAGCAGGATCGGCGCGGCCTGCTGCCTGCCGGTGAACCCTACGATCCCACACATCCCTTACGCCTCCTGATGACCTCTTTCTATAATAACGTTCACCACGTTATCCACATACTCCTGACACTTCTCCAGACTCCCGGCTTCCACCATGACCCGGATCACCGGTTCTGTACCGCTCTCACGCACCAGAATCCGTCCGTCATCCCCCAAAGCTGCAGCCACACGATCGACAGCCGCCTGCACCGCAGAGTCCTCCCTGGCAGCTTTCTTATCCTTCACGCGGACATTCTTAAGCACCTGCGGATAAACCGCCACGGGAGCCGCCAGCTTGCTCAGTGGCTGTTTCTTCTCCAGGATGACTTCCATCATCTTGATGGCGGTCAGGATGCCGTCGCCGGTTGTTGCATACTTACGGAAAATGATATGCCCCGACTGCTCGCCGCCGATCCGATAGTTATTGGCAACCATATTTTCGTAAACATACTTGTCGCCCACGGCAGTTTTCTCATACTCGATCCCCACTGCATCCAGAGCCTTGTAGAGACCAAAATTAGACATGACCGTGGTAACGATTTTATTGCCAAGAAGCTTTCCGCGCTCCTTCATATAGAGACCGTAAATGTAAAGGATCTTATCTCCGTCCACCACATCGCCGTTCTCATCCACACACAGGCAGCGGTCCGCATCGCCATCGAAGGCAAACCCCACGTCCAACTGGTTCTCAATCACAAATTTCCGGAGATTCCCAATATGGGTAGAACCGCAGTCTGCATTGATATTCTGTCCGTTGGGTTCATTACCAATCACATAGGTTCTGGCGCCCAGGGCATCGAATACGCTCTTCGCAATCATCCATGCGCTGCCGTTGGCACAGTCCAGCCCCACGCGCATGCCCTTATAGGAACGCGTTGCCAGAGAGATCAGATAGCCGATGTAGCGGTTGCGGCCAATGGCGTAGTCCACAGTCTGGCCGATCTTCTCACGGGTAGCATATGGAATCTCACCGGAATAGCCGTCCAGATACGCCTCCACCTTCATGATGGTCTCCTCATCCATTTTCTCGCCATAGTAGTTGATCAGTTTAATCCCATTGTCATAATACGGATTATGGCTGGCGGAAATCATGATTCCCCCGTCGAAATCCTCAGTACGCACCACATAAGATACACTCGGCGTCGTCGTAACATGCAGAAGATAAGCGTCCGCCCCCGATGCCGTCAGCCCCGCAGCCAGCGCGTATTCAAACATATAAGAGGAGCGGCGCGTGTCCTTGCCGATGACCACCTTTGCCGGGCCGTTGGCCCGCTTCTGTCCGTAATACCAGCCCAGAAAACGCCCGATCTTATAGGCATGTTCCACATTCAGCCCCACATTGGCTTCCCCCCGAAAACCATCCGTACCAAAATACTTTGCCATTTTCGTATCCTCCGATTCTACTTCCTTTTCTATCATATTCTCCTTCCGGGATCTCTTGCGCATCTTGCAGCTTCTGCTGCTCCGGCGTCATTTTTTCCGTAATATAGCTGTCGTCCGCTCCTCGTGCACCATCAGGATCATTTCCCCAATGAGGAAAATGACGGAACCGGCCAGAATACAGACATCGGCAATATTAAAAATCACCTTTTTAAGCCATCCCAGACGGACGTTAAAATAATCTACCACGTAACCACGGATAAAACGATCATAAAGATTACTTGCCGCTCCGCCGACTGTCAGAGCCAGTCCCAGTTTCTGCAGACGGTTTCCCTTCCGGGGCAGGAGCCACAAAAACAGTCCGGCCGCCGCGCTCGCCACCGCCAGCGGAAGTTCCCTCACCATCTGCGGATATTTCGCCAGACACCCAAACGGCAAACCCGGATTATGAAGCTTAAATATCGTGACCAAACCGCCGCACCCGTCAAGCTTTTGAGGAAACGCGTTATCTTCCGTATGTTCGATCATGTCCTTAATGCCAAGATCGACCGTGATGATCAGGGCAATCAGAATCAGCAGCAGCACAAAAAAGCCTCCTTTCCCAATATAAAACAAAATCCGTGTATCATCATACACTAAATATCTTCTTCCGTCCAGTAAGGATTCATACATTAAGAGAAAATTAAGAAGCAGGAAGCCGCGCCGTCCGAACCTCCTCATCCCGTATTGCATATGATATACAGAGAAATCATCGCAGGAGGACGCATCATGAACGACTGCGCCGGCGTCCCCTCCCGTGAGGATTACGCCGATTTTATCTACCGCCACGGAAATAAGAGTCTGACCGATTTAAGCCGCCTCACGGAAAACGGCTGTTACAGCTATGTCAATGAAGAATTTGCCGTTCTGCACGTCCCCCTTAACGAGATCGCACCCATTTCCCTGCAAAACTATGCGTATTCCTCAATTCCATCCCTTTACACGCTCCTTGACAATACCGGCATTGAGGCCGCCGGTATCCTGCCCACCTTCCGCCAGCCGTCGCTGAATACACGCGGCGAGGGCGTACTCATCGGTTTTATTGATACCGGAATCGACTATCAGAACCCGATGTTTCAGGACAATCAGGGCGATACCCGCATTCTCGGCATATGGGATCAGACTCTGGAAGGCGAAGGGTTTACAGTAACAGGCCCCAATGGACTGCCATTCCGTTTTCTTTACGGGCAGGAATTTCTCCGGACATCCGTCAATGAAGCGCTGCAAGCACAGGATCCCCTGTCCGTCGTACCGTCAGAAGACACAGACGGCCATGGCACCTTCTTAGCCGGCGCCGCCGCAGGAAGCGAAGTTCCGGATATGGATTTCATCGGAGCGGCGCCTTCCAGCTTTCTGGGCGTTGTAAAGCTCAAACCGGCCAAGCAGTACCTGCGGGATTTTTACTGCATTCAGAACGATGCAACAGCCTATCAGAGCAATGATATCATGATGGGCGTTACCTGGCTTCTGATGCTGGCCTACCGCTATCGTTTACCTCTTGTAATCTGCCTGTGCCTCGGCAGCAATCAGGGCGGACACGACGGCACTTCCCCGTTGGCGCAGGTTCTTAACCGTCTGCATATCTTTCCGGGCGTTTCCGCAGTCTGTGCCGCGGGAAATGAGGCAGGGCGGCAACATCATTATATGGGGCATATCACGGGATCCATGCTCTATGACGAGGCGGAACTTCGGGTCGGCGAAGGGGAACGGGGCTTCACTTTGGAGCTGTGGGCCAGCCAGCCGGAAATCTACACGGTAGGCTTTGTTTCACCCACAGGCGAGTCTGTCGAACGTATCCCCCTGCGTCCCGGAAAGGCAGAAACGATACGTTTCCCCATCGATGCGACGACAGTTACCGTCGCTTATGAAACCATCACCAGCGGGCAGAGCAGTTATCTGGCTGTGATGAACTTCACTGCCCCATCGCCCGGCATCTGGCGCATCCGGGTATATCCTACAGTAACGATCACAGGCATCTTCCATTTGTGGCTTCCGGTCCACGGACTCATCCGGGAGGACACCGTATTTCTGAAAGCTGATCCGTTTACGACAATCACGTCTCCGGGAAACTCTGCCTTCGCTGTCACAGCAGGTGCTTATAACCATCGGAACAACAGCCTGTATATCCATTCCAGCCGCGGTTTTACCCGCGACAACCGCATCAAACCGGATCTTGCTGCCCCGGGAGTGGACGTCTATGGTCCGGGAAGTTCCCCTTCTCCCGGCATCTATCCCATGAGCCGCATGACCGGGACCTCCGCGTCAGCCGCCCTGACGGCCGGCGCCGTGGCTGATCTGTACGCCTGGGCCTATGTACGCGGCAATGACCCCTACATTAACAACAGCGTCGTAAAAGCCTATCTGACCCGCGGCGCAAAAAGAAATCCAAGCTACACATACCCCGGACGTGAATGGGGATACGGTACCCTGGATTTGTATCAGTCATTATTATCTTTAAGAAATTAAAGAAACTCCTCTACGGCGGTTCATCCCCGCATCTCAATCCGAGGCCCGCCGCTCTTCTCCAGATAACTGCGCGTGATGACCACAGTCCCGATACCCGGATCCTTAGGCACTTCAAACATGATATCCAGCATGAATTCCTCCATGATAGCCCTAAGCGCCCGGGCCCCGGTCTCCCGTTTGATAGCCTCAGCTGCGATCCATTCCAACGCATCGTCCTCGAAGAGCAGGTTCACCTCGTCAAGTGCCAGAAGCTTTGTATACTGCTTAAGGATCGCGTTCTTCGGTTCCTTTAAGATCTTCACCAGCATAGGCTCGGTCAGTTTCTGAAGCGTCACCAGAATTGGCAGTCGTCCCAGAAACTCCGGAATCATACCGAATGCCCGCAGATCCGCGTTTGTCGTATGGCTTAAGATGTCAGGATCGTCGTCATAACGATCCCGAAGCTCCGCCCGGTAACCAATGGAGGAAGACTTATTCAGCCGTTCCTTCACGATCCGTTCCAGATCCGGGAAAGCGCCGCCGCAGATGAAAAGGATCTGGTCTGTATTTACGGTAGCCATTGGCGACAATGCGTTCTTCTGGTTTGTTCCGACAGGAACCTCCACACGGCTTCCCTCCAGAAGCTTCAGAAGCTCCTGCTGCACGGACTCACCGCTGACATCCCGGCTGTTCATATCCTTCTTCTTCGCAATCTTGTCAATCTCGTCAATGAAGACAATACCGTGCTCTGCCCGCTCTACATCATTGTCCGCCGCTGCCAACAGCTTGGAGATCACACTCTCGATATCATCCCCGATATAGCCCGCCTCAGTCAGCGAAGTGGCATCGGCGATTGCCAGCGGAACATCCAGAAGCCTCGCCAGCGTCTTCACCAGATACGTCTTGCCGCTGCCCGTGGGACCAATCATCAGAATATTAGACTTCTCAATGACCACATCGTCCTGGGCGGTATCCGCAGCCGCCTGACGCGACTGCTCGGCAAATACCCGCTTATAATGATTATAGACAGCTACGGAAATTACCTTCTTGGCCTGCTCCTGACCAATGACATACTGATCCAGACTGGCCTTGATCCTATGAGGCGCAGGAATATCCCGAATATCAAAGGCCGGCTGCTCTTTCGGGGTCTTCTTCTTAATTCTCTGCTTCTGGGGAATCTCCATCTGCGGAACATTCAGTCTGGAAATATCACTCAGATTCAAATTCACAAACGGCATATTCTGAATCTTTGAAATATCAAAACCGTTCTTCAGAACCGTATCAAACGCCTTCTGCATACAGTCATGGCAAAGGCATATACCTCCCGGCATATTGATCATCGGTCCCGCCTTACTCTCAGTACGACGGCAGGAATAGCAGATCCGCTCGTACTGATCGTCACTGCTATCCCTGTCGCTTTGCCCATTTTCGGGTCTTTTCTCTTCTGTCAGGTTCTCATCCTTTTCGTCCAACTGTATTCTCCTGTCCGGTTTACTCTGCGCTCACCTGTTCATCCAGTGTAATGGTGATCGTCCGTTCCACATACTCGCCGTCTACTAATGATTTGACAACCATTTCCACAGTTTCACCCTTCTTATAATACTTCAGCAGATCCTGCAGACTGGCCATGGTCTTAATGGTCTGACCATCGAATTTGGTGATAATGTCTTTCTCATGCAGTTCCGTCTTCGCTGCGGCTCCGCCATCCAGAATCCGATAGACGTAAACGCCGTCCGGCATATCGAGAAGCTGCTTCATCGAATCATCCACGGTCACTCCCCGGATGCCCAGATAACCCGCTTCGTCTTCCTTCACCTGTTCACCGCTGCGGCGGACCATCAGCGAATCCAGAATCTCCTGTGCCTGTGAAATAGGAATGGCAAAACCCATGCCCTCTACATCTGTATCCGAGTACTTGGCTTCATTGATACCGATGACTTCTCCCTGCATATTCAACAGGGCGCCGCCGCTGTTGCCCGGATTGATCGCCGCGTCAGTCTGAATCAGATGCTTACTGCTGCCATCTGTCTTCACTTCCCGATTCAGAGCGCTGACATAACCTACAGTTACTGCCTGGCCGTATCCCAATGCGTTACCGATAGCGACCACGCCCTGACCGATCTTAAGTTCCTCTGAATCCCCCAGTCTGGCAATCGCGATCTTTTGCATCGTCTCCGCAGAAATGGTTTCAAGCGGAACAGCCACGATCGCCAGATCGCTTTCCGAATCAGTTCCCTTAACCGTTGCCTCCAGCTCTGTATCGTCGATAAACACGACAGAAAGCTCATTCGCATTCTCCACCACATGGTTATTGGTAGCGATCAGCAGTTCCGTATCATTCTGTCCTACAATAATACCGGAACCGGCACTTGGCACCTCATAAGTCTGCGTTCTTCCGAACCACGGGTTCACACTCTGGTAGAGCATCGTGTTATTGATCGCTACGACGGACGGCATTGCATTCTCCACAATGCCCGACACATCCATCACAACCGTCTGCGTACCGTCTGCATTCAGATTAATACGCCCCGCAATCTTATCCAGCTCTTCATCGGACAGGGTTACATGTTCCTGCTGCTGGCTGACGGTCGGAACCGGAGCCGATTCTTCCTTCATGGAATCCGCCAGCATATTGATACCGACCATGGTGCCGCCGGCTACGAAACCAAACAGCAGGGCCGCTGCAGCAACGCCTGCCGCCTTCTTCCATACACCGGGCTTTTTGTCTTTCTTCTTTTTCCCCGCTTCCTGCGACGGCGCCTGATACTGCTGATACGTCTGATAACCGGAACCGGCCTGTTCCTGCCATCCGGCATTGCCCGTCTGCTGTCCCATATAATATGAGGCTGTCTGTCGGGATTGCTGACTGCCTCCATCCTGCATCCGCGGTTCCGCCCCGTTTCCTGTCTGGGACGACGCCTGCGCCTGCGGCGCATCTCCCATTACAAAGTTCACCTCAGATGCTTCTGCATGCTCCTGCGCGCCGATGCCGGCTTCCTGCTCTATATTTCTGTTTTCTTCGTCGTACATAATCGTTACCCCTTTCCAGTCAATCCTGTATTGATTTCTTTTGATGGTCTAACTATATCAGCCTTTTGTGACCAATCTGTGAAAGAAATACAATAAATTTGTGAAAACAGGGTCCCGCTCCAATCAATACTGGTCGAACTGCGAAGAATTGCCCTGACTGCCGCCCGGACCGGTGATTACGCCGGAATCGGAATCGGAACTCAAAGGTCCTACCGGTCCGCTGCCGACAGGTCCGACCGGGCTGCCTCCTCCATCTGTTCCGGCCGTCGGAAGCACCTGTCCGGATACCGTATCATCGCCGGGCGTCACATGATTCTCACCGGGCCCAGAAGCATTATCCCCCGGCACTATCCCTCCTCCCGGACGATTCACAGTACTGCCGGGGACTTCATTCTCTCCCGGCGACACTGCCGTTCCCCCGGGGATTTGATTTCCCCCGGGCGCCGCGCTGCTTCCGTCTGGCAGCGTTTCTCCCGGAACAGGCACCGTATTGCCGGAATTTTCGGATTCTCCCGGCCATGGCATATCTCCCGGATTCTGGTTTCCGCCGGTGGGATTCCCCGGTCCGTACCAATCCTCAGGCTCCGGTCCGTCGATCAGATCACCGTTCTCATCCGTCTCACCGATCCCGGGCATCGGCGCGACGATTATGCCGTTCTCGTCCGTCTCAGCCGTACTTTCCTCCGGCTCTGATTCTTCCTTCGATTCTCTCGTTTCCCTGGACGCCGTTTCCTCCGCCGCGGCCGTAGTCGACTTCGTCTGTACCTCGTAGACACCGGAATCTGACGATATCTTCTGGCTGATATTTTTCACCGCGCTTGACGGCTCATAATTATCATCACCGAACAGAAACTGGTGCAACTGGCTGACATTGGACTCCAACGTCTGCGGAATGATACAGGCGCCTCTGGCTTTGCCCAGATTAGCCTCGCTCCGCTCGAAGGGGAAACCGGCCGTATCCCCGATATGGTACTTCGTCACATTCAGCGCCACATTGGTCAGATCCACAAAATCCAAATTCGTCATGACTTCCTGCAGACAAACAACTAAAATATTGTTCAAAACGGAATAATCCGATTGCTTCGCCTTGGCGAACGCAGCCTCGATCACCTTCTTCTGCCGCTCCACGCGTTTATAATCATTGTCCATCAGACGCAGGCGCCCGTAGGCCACCGCCTGGATCCCGTCCAGATGATTCATGCCGGCGCTCTTGAGATGGCGGGAAGCCACGCCTGTTTCCTGCACAGTTTCTGTAATGAACGCATTGATGAATTTAAATTCCGAATTCGTGATCTCCATGTCGACACCGCCCAGGATATTGATTCCGTCAGCGACTGCCTTCCAGTTGAAAATGATATATTCCGTAATATTCAGATCCAGATTCTCATTAAGCATCTTTAGCGCCTGCTCTGGTCCCCCCTCGGAATAGGCATAATTAAACTTCCGATAAGTCCCCTTATCACTGACCTTCAGATAAGTATCACGGTATAAGGACACCAGCTTGATCTCCCCGGTATCCTGATTGATGCAGGCAATCATATTTACATCGGAGGAATTACCGCGGGAACTGGATGTGCCTGTTCCCGAATCCACACCGAAAATCGCGATCATCCAGTAACCCTGCATCTTATTGATCGATTCCAGGGATATATTTTCATTCTCCACATTCGCCTTGTCAAAATTCGGTTTGGGCATCAGGTTCCAGAGACGGTTAAAGTACGCATAAGAAAAAATACCTGCCAGAACCAGACACTCTGCCACGACCATGATGATAATACGCCTTCTGCGCTTTTTCTTGCGCTCCAGTTCGATCCGGATTCTGGCCACTTTGCCGCTGAAGGATTCTTCCTCCATATAGTCATTCCTCATAATGCCAACCTCGCCTGACGGCGCCTGCCGCCTTCCTAATACGCATTTTTATTGAAAAAACCTTTGAAAATTGTCAGGAACAGGATCTTGAAATCCAGTCCCGGCGTCCAGTTCTCGATGTAATACAGATCATGCTCGATCCGCTTTGCAATCGATGTGTCCCCCCGGTAACCATTGACCTGCGCCCAGCCCGTCATGCCCGGCCGGACCTGATGCTTGATCATGTATCTGGGAATCTGTTCCTTAAACTGTTCCACGAAGAACGGCCGTTCCGGCCTCGGTCCCACCAGACTCATCTCACCCTTCAGGACATTAAAAAACTGCGGCATCTCATCAATGCTGAACTTACGGATAAAACGTCCGAACGGCGTCACACGCGGGTCATGCGGGGTTGTCCACTTATCCGCTTCGTCTTGCGGATTCTGTACTTCCATGGAACGGAACTTGTACATCTGAAACGGGCGGTTGTGAAGTCCGACCCGTTCCTGCTTAAAGATCAGCGGTCCCGGAGACGTAATCTTGATCACAAGCGCTGTGAGCAGCATGACCGGTGAGAACAGGATGATCCCCGCAACCGCGCCGACCACATCCACTGTCCGCTTCACAAACCGGTTAAAAGTGGAATTCAGCGGCACATGACGGATATTGATCACCGGAAGCCCCTGCAGATCCTCCGTATAGGGCCTGGTCGGAATCACATTATTATAATCCGGAATGAACTTTGTGTGGACGCCGGACTTCTCGCAGGCGGCCACGATAGATTCCAGGCGGCCGTATTCACCGATACCCAGCGTAATGGCGATCTCATCCAGTGTATTCAGTTCAAGGATCGAATCCAGTTCACCGACCGTACCGATCACACGGATGCCCTTATACTCGCTGCCGAGAGACGCCTTGTCGTCCAGAATCCCCCAGATATGATAACCCCATTCCGGATTTGCCTTTACGCGGTCGATGAAGCCTTCCGCCGTCCGGCTCATCCCGATCAGCAGAATATGCTTCTGATTATAACCTTTGGCGCGCATCGCGCGCAGAAGCATGCGAATGGCCGTCCGTTCCGCTGTCTCCGCCACAATATTAACGGCGAAGAAATAGAATACCATCCGCGTGGAGAATTCCTGCAGATACGGATTCTTACGGAACAGAAAATAAAATACCGCAAGGATCATCAGGCCGAACAGGTTCGCCTTAACGATATTGGCAAACTCGAAACGCCTCGACTGGATCCTCTTGGGCTCATAAAGATGAAAGCATGTATATAAAATTAAATACAGCGGTATGATAACGGTCAGCGCCAGGAAATAATACCGCGCCGCGAGCAGTCCCCGTTCCGGCGTCAAAAGGCTGTTGCGAAACACCAGGATTCCCCAGGCCAGAGTGTAGGAAAGCGCCAGCACCAGTACATCCAGAGCAATATGCAGCCGGTTCAGCATCTGCTGATTATTCTTTATCATAAGCGTTCACCTTAAGCTAATGTGGTGCCGTAACTCATACATTATACACGAAAATGCAGGATGTGGTATTAAAAATCTCTTAAATTTTTGGTATCATTTGCAGGTTTCCGCGCACAAACCGCAGGAAAGACCGCCGGCCGCGCCTCTGCTTAACTCCGCCGCCGGGCCGCTTTCTTAAGCTGGCGCGCCGAAAACTCATACATGTAGACCGCCGTTCCCGCAATCATCTCCCACTGAATTGCCAGGTAATTGATCAGACGGTCCGACTCATACGGCACCTTTTTACAGCTGCGCGCGGTCGTAAGTCCCTCGCGGACACCGCCCAGGAACTCCCTTCCGAAGCCCAGCTTCCGGAAAAATCCGTACTTCACAGCCACCCCCGCCGCCATCAGCGGAAAGTTCACAAGCAGCTGCCCCGCCGGCATATTCTTATAGTTCAGATATATGTTGTTGCGGGCCGCCAGCCGCACCTTGAACGGATTGTACTTTGAGCCGCTGGTACCGCTGCCCACATGGTAAACGAGCGCTTTCGGGCAGTACCGCACATGATAGCCGCGGATCTTCGCCCGCCAGCAGACGTCGATGTCCTCCAGATACGCGAAGTGCATCTCGTCAAACAGGCCGATTTCATCGAATACCGCCCGCCGATAGATCGCAGCGCCCGCGCAGGCGGAGAAAACCTCCATGGGCCGGTTGTAACCGCGGCTGTCCCGTCCCACGCCACGCTGATAGGCCCAGCCCATCAGGCTGTACATATCACCCGCGTCGTCCATCAGCTCCCGGTGGTACATCTGGACCATCCTGCTGCTGACCGCAAAGATCTTCTTCGACCGCCGGATAGCCGCGAGAAGTTCCCCCACGAAATCCGGCGCCGCCTCGGTATCATTATTAAGAAGAAGGACATAGGGCGTCTTCGCCGCCCGGATACCGGCATTCACCGCACCGGAAAACCCGGTATTCTCCGGCAGGAAGACAGCCGGAATGCCCTGCGCCTTCAGCCACTCGACGCTTCCGTCGGTCGAGCCGTTGTCCACCACCAGAACCTCAAAATCCTGGCAAGTCTGGCCTTCAAGCGCATCCATGCATGTCCCCATAAACTGAAGGCCGTTATAATTCGGTATGATCACCGTTACCTGTTTCTCTGACATATTCCTTCTGCTCTCCCTTTCACGCCGCACAGCTTCTCCATTCTCTGCCCAAGCCCGCAGCCGCGCCTTGCTTCCAGCAGGTAGTCAGGGACATTCCGCCTCACGTTTCCTCCATCAGCCGCCTGATCTCCTCCGGCATCGGATACGGTTCGCCGATCTTTTCCTTCAGAAGATCGCGCAGCGCGAAATTCGACTTGCGCAGCGTCAGATTCGGATTATAATACGGATCGCCGTCCCGCAGGATCTCCGGCCACTTCTTCGCGAACTTCGCCACCTCGCGGTTAAAGCGCGCCACCTTTTCCGGCGTGTCCTCCAGCCCCCGCGACTTGGATTCGTAGTGATACAGCTTCGCATATGGCGCGTAGACCACCAGTTTCCCCAAAGAACGCACCTTCATGCAGTAGTCGATATCATTGAACGCCACCGCCAGTTCCTCCGAAAAGCCGCCGGCAGCGTCAAAAACCGACCGTTTGCTCATCATGCAGGCCGCCGTCACCGCGCTGTAATCCTGCGCGCACATCGCCCGGTGGAAATAGCTGTTCTCCGCCTCGTGGAGTCCGATAAACGTATGCCCGGCGATGCCGCCGAAGCCCACCACAACGCCGGCGTGCTGGATCGTTCCGTCCTCATACAGAAGCCTGGCGCCTACGGCGCCCACATCCTCCCGCTGGCAGAAGCCCAGCATCTCCTCAACGAAATTCTCCGCGACCGGCTCAATGTCATTGTTCATAAACAGCAGATAATCGCCGCGGGCATACCGCACGCCAAAGTTATTGATCGCAGAAAAATTGAACTCCCGCTCCCAGCGGACGACGCGCACCTGCGGGAATTCCTTCTGAAGCTTTTCATAGTAGCCGAAGGTTCCCGGGTCGCTGCTGTTGTTCTCCACAACCACGATCTCCAGATTCTTATAGGTACATTTCGTAAGTATCGTGCGCACGCACAGATCGAGGTCTGCCGTATGATCTTTATTCGGTATGATCACCGACACCAACGGCTCGCCGTGAATCGTAAACGTCGTATGGTAAATGCCGTAGTCCACGCCCTTTTCAACCTTCTCCGCCGCTATGCCGGTACGCCGGTAATGATCCATGATGGCCCGCGAACCGGCCTCGAAAGCATAGAGCTTACTCTGCGGATTGCTGGCCGTGGAACCCTGATGGCAGCGCCAGTGGTACAGCACCTTCGGGATATGATAAATCCCGCGCGCCGCCTCCGTACACCGGAGAATCAGATCATAATCCTGGGCGCCGTCATATTCCTTCCGAAAACCGCCCACCTGCTCAAGAAGCTCCCGCTTCACCGCAAACTGATGGCAGATATAATTCACGCTGCTCAGCAGGTCCGGATTAAAATCCGGCTTAAAATGCGGGTCAAAGAGCGCCCCGCCATCCATATCCATCTTGTCCTCGTCGGAATAGACCACATCGCACTCCGGATGCTCCCGGAACGCCTTCGCAATCTCATAGAGAGCGTGCTCCGGCATCGCGTCGTCCTGATCGGCAAGCACGACATAATCCCCGGACGCCAGGGCAATCGCCGCATTGGTATTGCCGGAAATACCTTCGTTCTTCTCAAGCGCCTGATAGCGGATCCGCTCATCGCGGTCCGCATATTCCTTCACAAGCTTCGCCGAATCTTCCCCCCGGGGACTTCCGTCGGCGATGCACAGTTCCCAGTTGGGATAGGTCTGGGCCAGAATGGAATCCAGCATGACACGCAGAAATCCCGCCGGCGCTTTATAAACCGGCATAACCAGAGAAAGCTTCGGCCATGTGGGCGCGTCCTCCGCCCGCTGACGCATCGCCGCCCCGGTTTCCGCCCGCTGGCGCGCAAGCTCCTCCTCCGACGGCTTCGTCAGATCATACCATTCCGCGTACTCGTAGTCGTTGTCAATCCCCTGCAGCTTGTGCTTTGATTTGAGAAATAAGGCCTTAAGTCCGTGCTTCTTCCCGAAATCCAGCGCCACACGGACTGTCTCCATGTTCATCAGATCATGAATCTTCTCCAGACGCTTGTGAGCCACGCTGGAACGCTTCGCAATCAGTTCCTCATTGAATTTGATCCGGCGCACGCTGCCGTCGCAGCGGATCAGCAGCCAATAGCTTCGTCCCCGTTCATAGGAGAACTGGATGTCAAACCCGAAATCCCGGTCATAGATCTGTTTGTAATAGATCTGACTGACATCGTCCCGCCGCGTGGGGACGTATTTGATCTTCACCCTGTCATGGTTTTCGTCCAGCACGGCAAACGCCGGTTTCGATTCCGGCGTTTTACCGATGACCCAGCCGTTCAGCTGAATCGAATTCTCGCGAATCCTGACCACATCGATCTTGTATTTCATTGCCGCTTATGGTTCCTTTTCTGTCTTATTTGCCGGCTTTCCCAGACTTTTCCTCCAGGGCGCGTTTCTTACCGTCTTTTTTCTTTTTCTTTTCCGTCTTCGGCTCCGGCTCCGGAAAATTGATACGTTCCTCCTCAATGACCAACGGACGCTTCATAACCCGCTGATTGATGGAAAGCACATATTCTCCGATCAGCCCTATAAAAAATATCTGCACAGATCCCAAAAACAGCATACCCAATAGCATCGGGGTCATACCTGCCAGAAACCGATCCCACCAAATCAGTTTCATGACCAGGTAGACCACGGCCACAAGGAAACTCAAAAGGCAGCTTGCCGCACCGACAAACGTCGCAATGCGCAGCCCCGCCTTCGTATAAGATGTAAAGCTTAACATGGCCGCATCATACAACTTGTAAAAATTATTGCTGGTCTTGCCTGCCCGGCGCTTCGGCTGCTCATAGGGGATCTCCTTCCGCTTATAACCCAGCTCCGCCACAATTCCCCGCAGAAACGGCGTCGGATCGTCCAGTTTCCGAAGCACCTCGATAAAATCCCGATCATAAAGGCCAGACCCCGTGAAATGCTCAATCTGCTCTACATCCGACAGCCTGTGGATCATCTTATAGTAGCAGCTTCTGAGCCAGTACATGAACCTATTCTCCTTACTGGCAGTCTTAATGCCGATGACGATCTTATAGCCTTCCTCCCAGGCGTGCACATACTGGGGGATCAGTTCTACCGGATCCTGAAAGTCCGCCACCATCGAGATCACACAATCTCCCGAAGCCTGCAGCATCCCGTAATACGGAGAATTGAACTGGCCAAAGTTTCTGGCATTGAAAATCGCACGGATCTTCGGATTCTCCGCACACAGCCGCCGCAGGATCGGACGGGTCTGATCCTGTGAATCATTATCTATAAATATCAGCTCGTAATCATATTCCGGCAGATCCTTTTCGATCGTGCCGATCACGGCATGGGCGATCGGTTCTACATTCTCTTCTTCATTATAACACGGTATCAGTACACTGATGGTCTTCATGTTTCCCTCCGGTGAAAGCAGCCCGGCATCCGGGCACTCCAACTCCGTCCCCGCCGACGGGTCTTCCCCGGTCTGCAAAGACAAACGTTCTCCGCTTACCTGGACAGTATATCACAAAATCCGCCAGGATAAAAGCATTTTTCTACATCTATCCTTTTCTGCGCTTTCCTGCCCGCATTTCCAGCAAACCGCACTTTTCAGGGGCTGCCCGGATGGTATATAATCTGACCGTAATGCAGAGACGGATTTGAGGACATCTAGTCAAAGGAGCGTTAAATTATGAGAAAATCCACAAAATGGACCGCCGCATTCTCAGCGGCAGCAATTACGGCCATGACCCTCGCCTTCGGCTCTACGGTTCTGGCACAGGGCGCGGGTTGGGTGCAGGAAAACGGGAACTGGAAATACTACGACGCCGACGGGTACTCCCTGACGGATTCATGGAAAAAATACGGAAGCGACTGGTATTATCTGGACGAGAACGGCAACATAGCCGTAAGCCGGCAGATTAATGAATATTACACGGGCGCCGACGGTAAACGCGTCACGGAACAGTGGGTGTCGGTTGCCAATGACAACGAATGGGACGATACGGCGCCGGAGCAGTATTGGTATTACTACGCGGCAAACGGCCAGATGGTCACCTCCAAATTCAAGGAAATTGACGGCGCAACTTACTACTTCGACGAGGAAGGCCGTATGGCCACAGGCCTCAATGAAATCGACGGTGCGACTTATTATTTTTCCGGAAGCGGAGCAATGAAGAAAGGCTGGATCCAGCTGCCGGCGGAGAACGATGAATTCGGCGACACCCTGGTATGGGCCTACTTCGACAGCCACGGCAAACGTGTCGAAAATCAGATCGACAGGAAAATCAGCGGCGCGTACTATACGTTTGCCGACGGCGTTATGGTAACCGGATGGTACAAAGTGCCGGAAGCAGCGACAGAATCGAACGCCTCTCCGGCCCCTGCCGCAGGATACCAGTATTATGAAGAAAACGGCCGACGCGCCTCCGGCTGGCTGACCGTTGAAGGCATTCCGGACGTATCTGCAGAAGATGAGACCTACCGTTTCTATTTTAAGGGCGGTGTACCATACTACGCATCAAACGGCAGCATCCAGGTCTTCAGCATCGGCTCTGATCGTTATGCGTTCAATGACAGAGGAGAAATGCAGACCGGGCTTACAGTCGTAACTCTCGAGGATGGTTCTGCCGCCAATTACTACTTTGCCGAAAACGGTGCCATGAAAACCGGCAGGCAGACCATATACAACGACGATACGGAAATGAATCAGGTTTGGTTCTTCCAGACAGAAGGTTCCAACCGCGGTCAGGGCTTCCACGGCATTCATACAAACGTGATCTACGACCACGGTATGCGGCTGGAAGCAGACAGCGACCTGCGTTATGCGCCTGTGACGTTCGAAGGCAGAAAATATCTGGTCAATGCCTCCGGTACTATCCAGAAAGCATCCGCCTCCTCACGTTCCGCGGCAAAACCCGATCTGGGTCCGGGCTACCGCGATGTCAGGGATGCCAACGACACGGTCTGGACGGTTGATACTGAAGGAATCATACAGTAAATTTTATAAATATTGATAAAACCCGTTCAAAAAATGCCGGAATAGGAATATTCCGGCATTTTTATGCATAGAAATACTATGCTGCTCCCATATCCCAATACTTAAAGGACCGACTACTTATGAGCGAACTTTCCCCCTATTTCTGCCCAAAATGCGGCTATTACGCCTACTTTCAAATCTCCAGAAATGCAATCTGCCACAGCTGTCATGTCAAGCTGCGCCGGCTGGAAATATCTTACCGGACATTTACGGAAATGGATCGCAGGGAACGGGACCGTTTTATTGCCCGCAAGATCATTGAGACGGCGCCATCTCTTACAAGAGCGATCTGCGAAACGGAGGAACTCTACAACCGCCGTCAGCTGGTAGCCCATATGACCGCCGAATACGAGAAACTGGCAGATGAAAACAAGAAACTGAATCAAACGGTTGAATGGATGCACGAAACGATCTGGGATCTGCTGAGACAGAGAAATGAACTCAAACGAAAGCTGGAGGAGGCAGAAAAAGCGTAGGGAAAAGATAACTCTTCCCTACGCACCACCCACAGGAAACTTCTTCTGCACCATCGAAAATACCGCTTATTACCCATCTTCTGAAACGTACCTGAGAACCAGTCGGTTCAATGTAACCCTCATCTGTACCACTATTTCCATCAGCTTATCATTATCTTCCTTCAGTCTGCGGTTCTCCTCTTCCAGAACAGACACCCTCGCTTCATTATCCATTGGGCCCCCTCCTTCCCGTCTATTTCCCAATATAAGGTATTTTTTCTGATTTGAAAAGAATATTCGTTCGCACGATTCGACACTTGTCACCGCGCCCATTTTCAGTGGCGGTAAAGCAACCGCAAAATATGCCGTCTGCCCCGCTTCCGAATACTATTTCTGGAACTGCTTTCAGGAGCTAAAATGTCGAATTTTGTCGAAATATTTTTGGTAAGATTTACGTCCGAAAATCGTAAGATTTTAGCCGCTTTTAACCCCTAGCCAAACAGCATTTCATATGCTATACTGTGAACGAAAACAAAGAGTTTATTAAGCGCACTGCAGGTATAGGATTCATTCAGGAAAGGAGGCTGTGTAGAATGAAGAAGATACGGATCTGTGCAGCCGGAATTTCTTTTCTGATGTTTCTTTCAGCGTCCGTACCGGTATATGCCGGTACCTGGACACAGCATGAAGACAAGACCTGGACTTATGTTGATGATAACGGCATGAGCATTACCGGCTGGATTGAAGACGGCACAAAGACCTACTACCTCGATGAAGACGGCAATCTTAAGACCGGCTGGTTCAAACTGAAGGGATCATGGTATTATTTTGACGAAAAAGGCGTTCTGGCAAAGGATCAGTGGATCGACAACTATTATGTAAATTCCGAAGGCAAGATGAAGGGAATTCGATAACTTCAGGCACAGATATTACTTAATCGAGTAGGAGGCGGTGATTAGCCGCCGTCCTCTCACACCACCGTGCGTACCGTTCGGTACACGGCGGTTTCAAC